>JANPIE010000088.1:0-11007 GCA_031424835.1 Chitinophagaceae bacterium | reverse complement strand
AACTTGAACAGTAAAAAACAAATGTATGGAAACCGTAAAATTTAAAACAACGATCAAATGCTCCGGATGTGTGGGCAAAGCAACGCCTTTTTTAAACAAGGCTGTTGGGGAAGATAACTGGGAAGTGGATGTTCAGAACCCCGACAAGATCTTAACCATAGTGATGGATGACAAAATAGCTGTGGAAGAAGTAGTGAAAGCTGTGGAAGAAGCTGGCTATAAAGCTGAAAAGATTGGGTAGCAGGAACCATCTTTTAACCATCAAGGGTATCCGCCGGCAGGGGTTGCTACCTGAGTGGTTTGATAATGTGGTGGCAAATTCATTGGTTGCATCGAGTGTAAAAAGTTTTACTTCAGATTACGCAGAGTTTCACCGAGAAAAAATCAGTGGCAATCTTTGTAATCTGTGGCGAAAACTTACTCGAGAATTTTTTCCATTTGCATACTTCTGGACCCTTTGATAAGCAGATGGGTGCCTGTAGATCCCCGCTGGTTAAACCATTTTTTTTGCCTCCACGGAATCTGGGAAGGAGATGAACCCATGATCGATCTTTTCAAAGTCGCCACCCACCAAATAATTGAGAGTCACGCAATGCGTGGCTCTTTTTTTTGTCCTCGAAATTTTATACTTCTTAGGCATTAATGTATAACAGCCCCGCAATGCTGCTGTATAGTTTTGTGTTATAAAAATGCGATTATGAAAAGAATGTTATCTGTACTCAGTTTTATGACTGCTTTATCCGGAGCCCGCGCCCAGGAAGCCAGGGAATGGCAGAACCTGCTTAACGGCTATTATGGAATCAAGAATGAATTGGTAGCGGGCGATGCCGCCAAAACGGCTACGCGGGCCGTTGATTTTGTAGATGCGCTGTTAAAGGCAGGTACAGCAGTGCCCAACAATCAAGAACTGCGTTCATTTCAACGGTTACAGTCTGGAATTTCCTCCGCGGCAAAAAGCATCATTGGGGCAAAAGATATCAGCAAACAGCGGGAGTTCTTTTCCGCACTCTCCAATAGTATGCTGGAACTTTCGAAGTCTGTCAAACTCACATCAAAGACTATCTACGTGGATTATTGCCCTATGAAACAGGCTTACTGGTTAAGCGAATTCCAGCCCATTAAAAATCCATATTACGGCAATAGTATGCTTTCCTGTGGCAGCATAAAAAACAGCATTCAATAGCATTTACAACCTTAATCGACCAGCAATATGAGAACAATCGTAATTATATTTATTTTAGTGATAAACTGTTTTAGCATAAATGCCCAGCACAATGGCAATATGCGTGCGCACGCCACGGGAAAACAGCAGCCATTTTTTCAAAGAATGGGTCAAAAGGTTATCTATCATTTATACGTAACAGATACCGTGGTTAAGTATACCGGACGAACAGCCAATGCCGTTGCCATTAACGGATCCATTCCAGGACCCACACTGGAATTTACTGAGGGAGATACAGCAGAGATTCATGTGCACAACCTGATGCATATGGAAACATCCATTCACTGGCATGGATTGCTGCTGCATAATTACCAGGATGGGGTGCCTTATTTGACTACAGCCGCTATCAAGGGCCACAGCACACTGGTGTATGCTTTTCCTATTATACAGAACGGGACCTACTGGTACCATTCACATAGTATGCTGCAGGAGCAGAGCGGAATGTATGGTGCCTTCATCATTCATAAGAAAAATGAAGCGATGCGAAAGCAATACACCGTGTTATTAAGCGACTGGACCAACGAAAAACCAGAACAGATCGAACGATCGCTGCATTTCGCTACCGACTGGTATGCCATTAAGAAAGGTGCTACACAAAATTACTTACAGGCCATTAAGGAGAAGCATTTAAAAACAAAACTTACCAACGAGTGGAAACGAATGCTGGCGATGGATGTAAGTGATGTCTATTATGATTTGTTTACTGCAAATGGAAAGGCACAGGATCGTGCGCCCGGTTTTAAAGCAGGTGATACCATCAGGCTCAGGATTGTTAACGGAAGTTCATCCACTTATTTCTGGCTGCATTATGCAGGAGGCAAAATTACGGTGGTGGCCAATGACGGTAAAGATGTGGAGCCTGTGGTGGTGGACAGGCTGATTGTGGGCGTATCCGAAACCTATGATGTGGAGGTTATCATCCCGGGTGACGGACAGTATGAATTGCTGGCTACCTCGGAGGACCGCACAAAAAGCACATCTGTTTGGTTAGGTACAGGGGTTGCGCACGCGGCACAGGCTTTACCCCGGCTGAAATATTTTGAAGGCATGAAGATGATGAATGGTATGATGAATATGAACGGCACCATGAATGATATGGGCATGCGTATGAGCCTGCAGCAGATGGATATGAATACAGTGATGTACCCTGAGATCGTGGACAGTGGCAGAAGCATTACCGCATTGAATTATGCCATGCTCAAATCGCCAGTGAATACTGAATTGCCTGAGGGGCCTGTAAGGGAAATGCGCTTTGAACTAACCGGCAATATGAACCGGTACGTATGGACCATCAATAACAAAACGGTATCAGAAACCGACAAAATACTGATCAGGCAGGGTGAGAACATACGCATGGTCATCTACAACAACTCTATGATGCGTCATCCCATGCATTTACATGGACATTTCTTCCGTGTATTGAATGGCCAGGGAGAGTACTCGCCCTTAAAAACGGTACTGGACATCATGCCAATGGAAACAGATACCATCGAGTTTCATGCTTCTGAAAAAGAAGGCGACTGGTATTTTCATTGCCATATTCTTTATCACATGATGGCGGGTATGGGAAGAATATTTACTTACGAAAATTCCATTCCCAATCCGGACCTGGGTGTTTACCGGAAGGCGATGAGAAAAGTTTACAGTGACGATCGACGTTTTTATTATTCTGCAAAAATCGGTGTGGAAACCAATGGCAGTGACGGAGAAATGATGCTGGCCAATACGAGGTGGACATTGCAGACGGAGTGGAGACTTGGCTTTACCGATGAAAGAGGGTATGAAAATGAAACCCATTTGGGCCGCTATATCGGCCGCAACCAACTGTTTATGCCTTATCTAGGTTTTGACTGGCGCTACCGTAAGCAGCATGAGCCGGAAAAAAACCTGTTCGGACAGATAAATACAAAAGATCAGCGGGGGGTGCTTTGTTTTGGATTTGTATATACTTTGCCAATGCTGGTAACTGCAGATGCAAGAGTGGATACGGAAGGAAAATGGCGGGTACAACTGGGCAGGGAAGATATACCCCTCACAAGCCGGATGCGCCTGAATGCGAACTGGAATACAGACAAAGAGTGGACAACGGGACTGCGTTACATCGCCACAAAATATTTTTCACTGTCAGCACATTATGATAGTGACATGGGTGTGGGAGTGGGCATAACCGTTACATACTAACACTGGCAATCGCAAGGCTGGCAGATAAGCATTGTGACCGGGGCTCAGCACCAGCTTTTACCTGTTCCGCCAAAATCGCTAAGTTTACCTCATGAAAGTTTGTATCATAGGCGGCGGAATTATTGGTCTAAGCAGTGCCTACTATTTGCAGGAAACGGGTCATGAAGTAACGGTGATAGACAGATCAGACATGAAAGACAATTGTTCCTATGGCAATGCCGGTTATGTTTGCCCCAGTCATTTTGTTCCGCTGGCAACACCCGGCATCGTAAAACAGGGCATCAAATGGATGTGGAACGCAAAAAGCCCTTTCTATGTTCAACCCAGGTTTAGCAGGAGCCTTGCAGAATGGGGCATGCGCTTTATGCAGTCGGCCACAACGGCCAATGTAGCAAAAGCCGCAGTGCCGTTACGCGATATTGCCATACTCAGCAAGCGATTGTATGAAAGCTGGACAGCATTACCGCAATTCAGTTTTGCATATCAATCCAAAGGGCTGCTGGAAATATTCCAGACAAAAGCCGGTGCTGAACATGCAGAGCATGTAATGAAGAAAGCGCAGGCACTTGGGTTATCAGGCACGGAATTACTGGATCACCATGCGCTGCAGCAAATGGAACCCCAAACAGAGATCAGGGCCCTGGGCGCTGTTTATTTCAACTGCGATGCGCATCTTTACCCTAATAAACTGATGCAGCAACTGATCGCAGATCTTACAGCAAAAGGTGTACACATGCACGGTAATGAAGCCGTCACCGGTTTTGAAAAAATGCATGGCAGCATAAAGAAAGTGATTACAGAAAAAAATGCCTTCAACTGTGATGCCGTGATCATTGCCTCTGGCTCATGGAGCAGGGAACTGGCAGCAAAGCTACACGTGAAAATACCGCTGGTTGCCGGAAGGGGTTACTCGGTTACACTGGAAGATTCACCCTACACGCTCAATCACCCGGCAGTATTGGTGGAGGGCCGTGTAGCTTTAACGCCCATGGACGGTAACAAAATCCGATTCGGCGGTACCATGGAGATCACATCTACCCAAACACCGCCCAGGATGAATCGGGTAGCGGGTATTCTCAATGCAGTGGAAAGATATTTTCCCGAATTTAAAGTGCCCATGCCATCCGTTGACAAAATTTGGTATGGTTACAGGCCCTGTTCAGCGGATGGGCTGCCTTATATCGGCCGCACCCGGCAATACCCAAACCTGGTAATGGCTACCGGGCATTCCATGCTCGGGCTAAGCCTGGGTGCCGGTACCGGCAAGCTCGTCAGTGAGATATTGAATGAACAACCGCTGAGTATGGATATTCAGCCATTCATACCTGACAGGTTTGGCGGTTGAGCAAAAAGGCACTGAATTTGCTGTTTAATGACACCGGAATGCAGGAAGGTGGAAAATACAAGGGTGCGTGGTCCTGTTAATGGTAAATTGTACTTTTATCCCTTATTATGGATCAACCAGCTAACTACTTACCTTACGAAAGCACCGGCTATTTTTCCAGGATCGTTACAGATTATCTTTCGCAGTCTCCGGGGCTGCAGCCTTTTTATTTGCATAGCCCCAATATAGCAGGCATTAGCAGTGCTATTTCCGCCCGGAAGCAATTCGCCACACCGCGTAAACTGCTGGTAGACGTTTTAGAAAAACAATACGACGGCATCGAGGTGTCTCAAAAAACAAAAGCCAATATCCGGTCTCTCGCTGATGAAAATACGTTTACCGTTACTACCGCACACCAGCCCAATATTTTTACGGGGCCTCTCTACTTTATTTACAAGATCATTCACACCATCAGGTTATCAGATGAGTTGAATGCGGAAAGACCGGGAGAAAAATTCGTTCCGGTTTATTACATGGGCAGTGAAGATGCAGATATTGATGAGTTGGGGCATGTGTTTGTTGGCGGAAGAAAACTGGAATGGCATACAAAACAAACCGGTGCCGTGGGAAGAATGAAAGTGGACAAGGCGCTTATCAAACTCATCAGTGAGATTCATGGACAGACCGGTGTGTTGCCGTTTGGCCGGCAACTTACTGCGTTGTTCAACTCCTGTTATACTGAGGGTAAAACCATCCAGCAGGCAACGCTCGAGCTGGTGAATTTTCTCTTTTCGGATTATGGTCTGGTGGTGCTGATACCTGACAATGTTCAGTTGAAGTCCGCTTTTACTACAGTTGTAGTGAAAGAACTGGTGGAAGGTTTTTCACATAAAGCGGTAAGCGAAACCATTGCCGCACTCGAAAAACAGTACAAAGTACAAGCCGGTGGCAGGGAACTGAACCTGTTTTACCTGGTTGATGATAAGCGTGAGCGCATTGAAATACATGGCGCGAAATACGAGGTACGGGGTTTGGGCTTATCATTTACAAGGGACGAAATATTGGATGAACTCAAAGCCCACCCTGAGCGGTTCAGTCCGAACGTTATCCTCCGCGGCGCTTTCCAGGAAACGATTCTGCCCAATATCGCTTTTATTGGTGGTGGTGGGGAACTGGCTTACTGGCTGGAGCTTAAAAATGTTTTTGGAGCCGTTAATATTCCATACCCTGTACTGCTGCTTCGCAATTCTGTGCTGCTGTTGAAAAAAGAACAGGAAGAAAGGATTAACAAGCTGGGTTTTTCTTTTGAAGAGATATTCAGTGACGAACAAACGCTGCTGAACACGCTTGTAAAGCGGGAGAGTGAAAACCAACTCAGCCTTGCAAACGAAGTGCACAGTTTACAGGAGCTGTATGCCGAAATAAAAAAACGATCCGGAAGTATTGATGCCAGTTTGCAGGACCATATCTCTTCATTGGAAGCGCAGGCATTGAAAAAACTGGCCGCCCTTGAGAAAAAATTTCTTCGTGCAGAAAGGGCTAAGTTTTCAGTGCAGCAAAAGCAGGTAGCGAAACTCAGGGAAGATCTTTTTCCGGGTAACAGTTTGCAGGAGCGTGTGGATAATTTTTCTCTTTACTATGCCAGGCAGGGCAAAGAATGGCTCAATCTGATCTATGTTGTTTCCACCGGCTTCAACAAAGGTTTTGTTATTGCTTCAATATAGTTTCAACAAGGATTCGTTTACTAACGCATCGCGGCACTATGCAGTCATGAAGCCGCAAGTATTCCCTTCACAAGTTGTTTCCATTGCAGATCAGAAAAACCCGTGAGTGCGGTTTCGCCGATTATTTTGTTGCGGAGATTGTCTAAGGTATTGTCGGTATCGGTATTCGGTTTTTCATTCCGCCCATGTACTTCCGCAGACACTTTTTTCTTTTCCCGCTGTACAAGAAAAGTACTCGTGGCTTCGGCAGAAAAAAAATGTGCTGTATCTTCTTTGTCACCCTGGGGGTTGGAGGCGGGCCGCACGGTAATGGCCACGGCTTCCCATTCAGCACAGGGGTTGATATGCGCTTCGATCTTTTCAATGCGTACCCAGTCGTACCCATCACCGGTGATTGTACCGGGTGCCGGGATATCAATCCTGAAATGATCACCCTGTTTTAATTTCCGGTCAATTTCTTTTCCGTTCTCATCGGTCAGGCGGAACGAGGCGCTTGCAATGGAACATACGTCACGCCAATGATTTACATCATATAACCGCGCCACCGCATCCTTAAAAAGCGCCACGGCTTCCTTATCGGAATCAGCTTCTATGCAATGATAGTTGTCGGTACTTTCACCGGTATATTGTGCGGGGATAACAGGTTGTTGCGACACGGGTCAGGGTTTACTATAGCATATAGTAAAAAAATATGCCAGCGTTGTAAGTATGAATGGTGAAGTACGAGGTACGAAGTATATTGTTGGAAATGCGCCGGTCTTCGCGCTACCATTCATCGCTTATTCTGTGCGCTTATTCATCGAACCCGTTGGGCCAGTCTTTTTTGAGTTCGGCGATCTTGCCGCTGACATCGTGGCTGAGTTCCTGTTTATAATGGGCGATAGAAGCAGCAATCCCGGCATCTGAGGTAGCCAGGATCTGCGCGGCGAGAATGCCGGCATTTTTTGCAGCGTTCAGGGCCACCGTGGCCACCGGTACACCATTGGGCATCTGCAATATGGAAAGTACCGAATCCCATCCGTCAATGGAATTGGAGGATTTGATAGGCACGCCGATAACAGGTAAAGTGGTAACTGAGGCGATCATACCCGGAAGGTGTGCCGCGCCACCTGCACCCGCTATGATCACTTTTAACCCACGTTCCCTGGCCGTGCCCGCATAATCCACCATACGATGGGGTGTACGGTGCGCTGAAACTACTGTTAATTCAAAAGGAATGTTGAACTGTTTAAGAATCGCAGCCGCCCCCTGCATTACAGGCAGGTCGCTGTCGCTTCCCATGATGATACCGATTACCGGACTAAAGCTTGCCATAGGTAAAAATATACAACTGCAAGATAACTCTTTCGGCACATTAAGTACGAAATACGAAGTACGAAGTACGAACGAAAGACACTTCGTACTTCGTACTTACAAGTTCGTACTTAATTAATGTCTTTTCCTTCCTTCAGCAATCCAATAAATTTTTCGATGTTATTCTTATTGGCAGGATTTGGTGCAAGGGGAAGGGCTTTCTCGGCAAACTCCAGTGCCTTTTTGTAATCGCCCACCGCTGAATTTCCCCGCATCATACCCATGATCGTTGTAAACTGGTTTGGGTATTTATTGTAGTTAAGTGTAAATACTTCCAGTGCCTGCCGGGCCTGTTTGCCCGTTAACAGGGTTCTTGCGTACTGGTGAATCTGGTTCATGTTTGCCATTGGAAGCGCTTCCTGCATAACAGTGGCGGCTTCTGCGCCGCGGCCCAATTTAGCCAGCACCTGCGCACGCGTGGAAAGGGTGCTGAAATTTTTCTCGCCCAATACATTCGGGTTGGTGGCAGTATCCGCCCATTGCAATGCCTCCTGCAAATTGGTGTTATGGTCAACACACCACTGCGCTGCAGTTTGCCAGCCAGACCAATGAAACCCTTTCTCTGTACGCAGTTCAGTTCGGAATGAAGCAAGCTGCGTTTCTATAAGGTCCACTTCCACTTTAAATGGGAAAGCCATTTTTTCCCAGAGCAGGTTTATGGTTGCCGAATTCTCAGTCTGGTCGCTGAATTCATATTTCAGCCATTCCACTGAACGGTCCGTGGCAACAGATTTTATTTTTACGCGGAGTACATCGAGTTTGGGATCGTAATAGTAGCTACCCCAGGAACTGGCGTCTTTTGAGAAGATAAGAGTACTTTCATTGGGTTCATAGGCAAGGAAGAGGCCATATCGTCCGGCCGGGATCTTTTGTCCTTGCACTTTTACATCAGTGCTGAATTCAATGCTGGTTGATTCATTGGCGCCTGCCCGCCATGGCGCCGCTTTACTGGTGCCAAACGCCTGGTCGGTATAACCCACGGGCACCAACTGTCCCCAGATCTTTCCTTCCCTTCCTTTTACACCGGGGCGATCATAGCGAATGGTTACATCCGTAAGGCCGATCTTTTCGTTCACCATCGCTTTTTTATTACCGCCACCCGGAGGAACGGTGAGGAGACGCTGCGCCTGCAAAGTGCTGATGGCGAAAATAGCCGCTGCCACGAATAGTTTTTTCATGTTGTTTTGGTTTTGAACGGTAAGCTAATCATCTCCGCGTGTTAACTTAAATAATTTATGACTAAAGCGGGAAGGTTTATGACCAAAGCGGGGATTTGGGGATAAGCGGGGTTGCCCCGGGATTTTTAAGTCGCATTTTTGATATTGCATGCGGTTTTGGGTGCTCGCTGTTTGAGGCACCCTGCTAACTTTGGGTCAGGTAGCCTTGCAGGAATGGGTTGCGCTTCCTGCTATCGTTTATCGTCAAAATGATACGCGGCAATGTTCCTTAATACCGGTGCTGCCCTGGCATGTGGTATGGTGAGGCGGATACGGCTCACTGCTTCTGCGTTGAAAACAGCAATTTTTTTCCGGCCAATGGTGGTTCCTTTGTACACCGTATGGTATACCTGGCTGCCATCGGAAACATCAATGATAAAATCATGCACCCGCTGGCCGTGTTGAATCATTTCTTCCAGTACCAATGCGTTGACGATCGTTTTGGCGGGTAGCGTGAAATCCAATACGGTATTTTCCTGCTGACCGGATGACCAACCTGTTCTGATATTTTTATCTGTAAGATGGTTAAGTGTTTTGCCGGGGTTATTTTTTCCGGAACTGATTTTAGCATGGGCGAGCAGGTCCTTTGAAAAAGCCGCATCCCTTAATTTCCGGAAGCCCATCAGCGCCGCTGAATCCGCAGCGTGTATGCGCCCCGATCGGTCGGGTGGTACATTCAACAGCAAATTGCCGCCATTACCTACCGAATGCAGGTAGAGGTCGAATAAACTGGCAGGCGATTTTACTTTGCTGTCCTCGCTGGCATGGTAAAACCATCCCGGCCGGATGGATACATCTGCTTCGGCAGGTATCCAGTTTTTTCCATACACATTGCCCTGGTTCAAAGTATCCGTGGGAGGCGCACCATGCCCGCGCTGGAAGCCAGCGGTATCCAGCAGGTTCCAGTTGGTGTTACCAATCAATCCTTTTTCATTGCCACACCAGCGTATATGCGGACCAATATCACTGAAGATTACCAGTTGCGGCTGCCATTTTAAAGCGGAGTCCTGGAAGCGGTGAAAATCATAGACCTGTTTTTTGCCGTTAGGTCCTTCACCATTCGCACCGTCCCACCATAACTCAAAAAATTTGCCATACCCGGTAAGCAATTCTTTCATGGTGGCCACATACACATCATTATAGGCGGGTGTGCCGTAGTCGGGGTGGTTTCTGTCCCAGGGAGAAATATACACACCCATTTCAATCCCCGTTTTTTTGCAGGCCTCTGCCAAAGCTTTGACTACATCGCCTTTGCCATTGAGCCATTTGCTTTCTCTAACTGTGTGTTTACTGTATTTGCTGGGCCATAAGCAAAAGCCATCATGGTGTTTGGCTGTAAGTATGATCCCTTTGGCGCCCGCTTTTTTCGCGATCCGTGCCCACTGTTCACAATCCAGCGCTGTGGGGTTGAATACGGATGGATCTTCGTTCCCCTCACCCCACTCTTTATCGGTAAATGTATTGGGACCAAAATGTACAAACAGGTAAAACTCTTTTTCGTGCCATTGCAACTGCTCTTTGGTGGGAAGTGGAAGGACGGGTTTTACTGATTGTGCCGCAATATTGATGGCGTTTAAAAAGCAAATTAGCAGGAGGGAATATCTCATACAAAAAGTTGACTTTCGAATGTTTGCACAAGTTATATCGAAAATTAAATAAAACGACTCTGCGAAACCTCTGCCCCTCTTGTTCTCTGCGGTTAAAAAAATACCAGCAATACAAAATGAACGCTTTGCAAGACCTTTTCCAACCGCAGAGCCGCGGAGGGGCAGAGGTTTCGCAGAGGAATTAAAGCAGTTGCCGTTTATACATCTGTACTGCATTCTCATAACCCAGGTAGATGGCGTCGCAAACCAATGCGTGACCGATGCTTACTTCATCTAAGAACGGAATGTTTTGTTTGAAATATTTCAGGTTATGAAGATCCAGGTCATGACCCGCATTCAAACCCAAGCCAAGTTCTTTTGCCCGTTGTGCGGCGGTTAC
>JANPIE010000087.1:0-27570 GCA_031424835.1 Chitinophagaceae bacterium | reverse complement strand
TTCAGATCCAATCCCAATCCCCTCAACTCATGTACCAATACATTGAATGACTCAGGTACACCTGGTTTAGGGATATTATCACCTTTTACAATTGCCTCGTAGGTTTTTGCACGACCGATGATATCATCTGATTTCAGTGTCAGCAATTCCTGCAGGATATTGGCGGCACCATATGCTTCGAGTGCCCAAACCTCCATCTCACCAAAACGCTGTCCACCAAACTGTGCCTTACCACCCAAAGGCTGTTGCGTAATAAGACTGTACGGTCCGATAGAACGGGCGTGCATCTTATCATCAACCATGTGGTGAAGTTTGATCACATAGATCACACCAACAGTTGCTTTCTGGTGGAAACGTTCTCCGGTTTCACCATCAAACAGGTAAGTATGCCCGTTGTGAGGGATATTAGCCTCAACACAATAATCTTCAATCTGCGTAGTTGATGCACCATCGAAGATCGGCGTAGAGAATTTCAGACCCATTTTCTTACCGGCCCATCCGAGAATGGTTTCATAGATCTGTCCCAGATTCATACGTGAAGGTACCCCTAACGGGTTCAGCACAATATCAACCGGTGTTCCATCTTCCATGAATGGCATATCTTCTGCACGAACAATCTTGGCAACGATTCCTTTGTTACCGTGACGGCCCGCCATCTTATCACCTACTTTCAGTTTACGTTTAACGGCCAAGTACACTTTAGCGAGTTTCAATACACCGGCTGGCAACTCATCACCAATGGAAATATTGAATTTCTCCCTCTTATAGCGACCCAGTTCTTCGTTGAACTTGATACTGTAGTTGTGCAGCAATGTGTTGATGTTGTCATCGATCTTCGCATCACCTGTCCATCCTAATGGATTAACATTCTGGTAATCGATAGTAGACAAATTCTTTTGATTGAATTTGGCTCCTTTACCAATCAGCATTTCACCAAAGTTGTTGCTTACACCGGTAGAGGCTTTGTCTTTCAACAGCGTCTGCAGTTTTTCAAGCAACAGTTCTTTCAGCGATTCTGTGTTCTGCTGGTGTACTTTTTCCACTTTCTCCAGCAATGCTTTCTCACGGATCTTGCCATTCTTATCTTTCTTGGCGCGCTGGAAAAGTTTTTTATCAATAACCACGCCTTCTGTTCCGTTAGGTGCTTTCAATGAAGCGTCTTTTGCATCACCGGCTTTATCGCCGAAGATGGCACGTAACAGTTTCTCCTCGGGGGTAGGATCAGATTCACCTTTTGGTGTGATCTTACCGATCAGGATATCACCTTCTTTAATGGTTGCACCGATACGAATGATACCATGTTCATCAAGATCTTTTGTGGCCTCTTCAGAAACGTTGGGTATATCTGGAGTCAATTCTTCTTCACCCAGTTTGGTATCGCGTACTTCCAGTTCGTATTCTTCGATGTGTACAGAAGTGAAAAGATCTTCACGCACCACTTTCTCACTGATCACAATGGCATCCTCGAAGTTGTAACCTTTCCATGGCATGAATGCCACCTGCAGGTTACGGCCGAGCGCCAGTTCTCCGTCTTTGGTCGCGTATCCTTCAGTTAAGAAATCTCCTTTCTTCACTTTCTGTCCTTTTCTTACAGCCGGACGGAGGTTGATACAGGTAGCCTGGTTCGTTTTGATGAACTTGGTGAGCCTGTATACCTGCAGATCATCGTTGAAGCTTACAAGACGGTCCGCATCGTTACGGTCGTAACGTACATGGATCTCGTTGGCATCTACAAATTCTACCACACCATTTCCTTCAGAGTGCATCTGGATACGTGCATCACGTGCAGCTTTACCTTCCAGGCCGGTACCAACGATAGGCACTTCCGGACGCAGCAATGGTACAGCCTGGCGTTGCATGTTCGATCCCATCAATGCACGGTTGGCATCATCATGTTCCAGGAACGGGATCAGCGAAGCACTCAAACCAACGATCTGGTTTGGCGCAACGTCCATATATTCTACTTCTTCTTTATCAAGTATCGGGAAATCACCTGTCTGGCGTGATACAACCTTATCTTCCGTGAACTGTCCTTTTTCATTCAATGGAGAATTACTCTGCGCAATTTTTGCTGTATCCTCTTCTTCCGCGCTCAGGAAAGTGAGTTCTTTCATATTCACTTTACCATCCACTACTTTACGGTAAGGGGTTTCAATAAAGCCCATATCGTTGATAGAAGCGTGTACGCAAAGTGTAGAGATCAGACCGATGTTCGGTCCTTCCGGTGTTTCAATGGTACAAAGACGGCCATAGTGTGAGTAGTGTACGTCACGAACCTCGAAGCCCGCCCTTTCACGACTCAAACCGCCTGGTCCGAGTGCGGAGATACGACGCTTGTGCGTGATCTCACTCAAAGGATTCGTTTGGTCGAGGAACTGCGATAACTGTGAGGTACCGAAGAATGAATTGATCACGGAAGACAATGTCCTCGCATTGATCAGGTCAACCGGAGTGAACACCTCATTATCCCGAACGTTCATTCTTTCACGGATGGTACGCGCCATACGCGCAAGACCCACCCCGAACTGTGCATACAGTTGTTCGCCAACAGTACGTACACGACGGTTGCTCAGGTGATCGATGTCATCTATCTCTGCTTTCGCGTTTGTTAAGCGAACCAGGTATTTGATGATCTCTATGATATCCTGCTTGGTAAGTACTTTTTTCTGTAAAGGATAATCAAGGTTCAGTTTGCGGTTGATCTTGTAACGGCCAACTTCTCCCAGGTCATAACGTTTATCAGAGAAGAACAATTTATCGATGATGCCACGCGCAGTTTCGTTATCAGGGGCATCAGCTCCACGCAGTTGGCGATAGATATGCTGAACCGCTTCCAGCTCACTGTTCGATGTATCCTTGTTCAATGTGTTATAGATGATCGCATAATCACCACCCACGTCTTCTTTCTGGATGAATACGCTCTTCACATCCATCTCGATGATGGTTGCGATGGCTTCCTCATCAAGAACGGTATCACGCTCCATAACAATCTCGTTACGCTCGATGCTTACTACCTCACCGGTATCTTCATCAACGAAATCTTCTACCCATGTTCTCAGAACGCGGGCAGCGAGTTTTTTGCCAACCTGGTTAGCCAATGCTTTTTTATCGGCTTTGATCTCATCGGCCATGCCGAAGAGTTCAAGGATATCTTTATCCGTTTCAAAACCGATAGAACGCAACAGGGTGGTTACCGGGAATTTCTTCTTACGGTCGATGTACGCATACATCACGTTGTTGATATCGGTAGCGAATTCCATCCATGCACCTTTGAAAGGGATCACACGGGCAGAATAGATCTTGGTTCCGTTGGGGTGAATGGACTGGCCGAAGAATACACCGGGTGAACGGTGTAACTGCGATACCACCACGCGCTCGGCACCATTAATTACAAAGGTACCGCGGGGTGTCATGTAAGGAATGTTCCCTAAGAATACATCCTGCACGATTGTCTGGAAATCCACGTGCTCCTCATCATTACAGCTCAAACGGAGTTTGGCTTTCAGGGGAACAGCGTAGGTCAATCCACGTTCCATACATTCTTCAATGGTATAGCGCGGCGGATCGATAAAATAATCCAGGAACTCAAGCATAAAGATGTTACGCGTATCCGTAATCGGAAAGTTCTCCTTGAACACGCGGAACAAACCCTCAACATTGCGTCGGTCGGGTGTAGTCTCTAACTGGAAAAATTCTCTGAAGGATTCTAACTGAATGTCGAGAAGGTCAGGGGCATCGGCCAAATGTTTGGTTTTACCGAAGCCGACCCTGTTGTTCATTGTAGTTGTAGACATATGTATGAAAACCGGTTTTTATGCAAAAAAAATTTGGGGAGAACTGAAGATCCTCTTAGCGTACAATCGGCGCATTCACCATTCAAACGAAAATGATAAAAATGTCCACCCGCTAAATAGCCCAAAAATAAGGATGGCAAAGGTAAGGATTGATGAAGAAACGATAAAAACAAATTTTAGACCAAAAGCCGTTTTGGGGATAACGTTTTTAGCATCCCTGCCAGATTGTCGAAAATGGGAAAAAATCCGGAAACAATTACGGTGATTTGGATCACCCCAGATGTTTCGGCCGCCTAAGGGTAGCCCTATGGGGCATTTTGATAAAACCGCATCATCCTTTCTACATAGCTTATGCCCCTAACGGGCATTGGGCGATGGCCCGGTTACCTGGAATTGCCCGGGCCCGGACCAATCTCCGGAAGCTGGTCCCGTTAGGGACCAAAGCTTTGTAGCACCCAGCCCATGGTGATTTCCAATGCCCCGTTAGGGGCTATCCTGCAGGTTTTAGGGAATATCCGATGGCTGCCGAATGATCCTCAATACATCACCAGATCCGCGCCCTATCCGCCGGTTTGATATACATTTTGTTCCTTTCTGTCACCCCGAACGTCTGGTAAAACGGGTCAAAATTGGATAGTGGCCCCACAACCCTGAATTCGTCCGGCGAATGTGTGTCGGTGGTGATACCTGTGCGAACGGCTTCAGGACGGGTAGCCACGCGCCAGGCCTGTGCAAAACCCAGGAAAAAACGCTGGTCGGGTGTAAATCCCTGTATTTTTTTGTCGCCCTTACCCTGTTCGGTGAGCTTAAACGCATCCCAGGCGATGGCAAGGCCTCCAATATCGGCCAGGTTTTCACCAAGGGTCAGTTCGCCGTTAATGTGCAGGCTATCCAGTACTACGAAGGAATTGTATTGCTTTACCACATTCTTTGCTTTCGATGTAAACATTTCTGCATCCTTAGCTGTCCACCAATCCTTCAAATTGCCTTCAAGATCGTACTGCCGGCCCTGGTCGTCAAAGCCATGCGTCATTTCGTGGCCGATCACCATACCTATGGCGCCATAATTAACTGCGTCATCGGCATTCATTTCGAAAAAAGGAAACTGCAGTATGCCGGCGGGGAACACGATCTCGTTAATTGTGGGGTTGTAATAGGCATTGACTGTTGGGGCGGTCATCAGCCATTCCGTTTTGTCAACAGGCTTGCCCACTTTGGCCATGGCTTCACGAAAATCATGTTTTGCGATGCTGCGCGTGTTGCCGTAAAAGTTATCACGGGATATGACAACATCATCAAAGCTTTTCCATTTTGATGGATAGCCGATCTTCTTGAGAAAGGCCGCAAGTTTTTCCTGCGCTTTCTGTTTGGTGGTATCGGTCATCCAATCCAGCCGGGAGATCCGCGCCTTGAACGCAGTCTGCAGGTTGTTCACGAGCGCATCCATTCGTTGCTTGGCTTCCGGCGGAAAATATTTTTCAACGAACAGTTGTCCTACCAGGTCCTTCAATCCATTATCGGATAGACTCACCATTTTCTTCCAGCGTTCCGGTTGTGTTTTTGCCCCGGAGAATAATTTACTGAACAGGAAGCGTTCATCGCGAAATGCTTTTCCTAAATAGGCTGCGCTGTTGGAAATATAATCGAAACGGATCTTACTTTTCCACACACCAATTGGTTGCGAAGCCAGTAGAGCACTCAACGCCTGGTAATACGGAGGCTGCGCTACATTCACACTATCGGGTTTCAGTCCCATCCGGCTAAACACGTTCGTCCAGCCAATATTGGGCGATATTTTTTCAAGATCGGCTACCGACATTTTATTGTAATTTTTAATCGGGTCGCGCATTTCCACGGGTGTCTTGTGCGACTTCGCGATCAATGTTTCAAGCGCCAGTAAATCCGCCGCGCCTTTTTTTGCAGCAGCATCATCCATACCCGTCAATCTGAAATAGGTAGCCGCATGTTCCACTAATTTGTTACGCTGGTTGACAGTGATGGAATCTGTTTTTGTATAATAATCTTTTTCGGGAAGTGTGGTACCAGACTGGTAAAGAATCAGGATGTTCTTTACGCTGTTTCGTTCGTCAGAACCCACATAGTAACCGATCTGGGAGATATCACCATCGCCTTCTTTCATGCTTTCGGCCAGCAGGTTTACCAGTTCCCTGTAATTGGAAACAGCTTCTATTTTTGCCAGCATGGGTTTCAACGGTTCGTAACCAGATTTTTCAATCGCTGCGGTATCCATACCGCTCGCATAAAAATCACCCACTTTCTGTGCTACGCTTCCTTTTGCCGTATTTGTTTTTGCTGATGCCTCTTCCAGTATCACGCGCATTTTCTGAAGGTTGTCCTCGTACAGCGTATAGAAACTGCCCCAGCCACTTTGATCATCAGGAATTTTCGCGTTCCTCAGCCAGTTGCCGTTGGCATAGCGAAAAAAATTATCGCCGGGTTGCACAGTAGTGTCCATTCCCTCTTTATCGAAGAAGACTCTCTCGGGATTTGTATTATTCTTGCAGGCTGCAAAAGCCCACAATATTGCGAACACGGTGACAATACGCTTCATAAGCCTGATTAATGTGTGTAAATGTTATGATTTCCGATCAAAAAACAAAAAGCTTTCGTGAGGCGTGAGACGTGAGACGTAAAACGTGAGAGGTGAAAAGTGAGAGGTGAAAAGTGAAAAGGCAAGGTTGACAGGTTCTCAATTGTTTTCCCACTCACGACTCACGATTCACTTTTCACTTCTCACATTTCACCTCTCACCTTCTCCCCTTCTCACCTTCTCCCCCATAAAAAAAGCCGGCAGGAATCTCCCCGCCGGCTGTATTTTTTCAATGTGCTGAAATTACTTCACTTCTACTTCAGCACCCGCATCTTTCAGTTTAGCAACGATCTCGTCTGCTTCTGCTTTAGAAACGCCTTCTTTGATAGGCTTAGGGGCGCCATCAACCAGGTCTTTTGCTTCTTTCAGTCCGAGGCCGGTCATTTCTTTAACGATCTTAACAACGCCCAGTTTGCTTGGACCACCGCTAACAAGGATAACATCGAAAGATGTTTTCTCTTCTACAGCAGCAGCACCACCGCCACCGTCGCCTGACATAACCACTGCTGCAGCAGCTGGCTCGATACCGTAATCAGCTTTCAATACATCAGCTAATTCCTGAACTTCTTTTACTGTTAAGCCTACTAATGTTTCGGCTAATGATTTTACGTCTGCCATGTGTTTAAATTTTTTCCGTCTTCATTTCTTCTAATGAGATCCGACGGAGGGTTTAAAAAAATTTGTTTTTTATCAATTTGGGAATTTGAAATTTTGAAAATTTGAAAATTTTCAAATCCGCATCCCAGTTAATACAATTCATACTGAAAATCTGGCTGTGACATTTTCAAATTGTCACATTTTCTCCCGCCTCTGCGGGGTCAAATTATTCAGCGGCCGGTGCTTCAGGCGCTGCTGCTTCTGCTGCAGGTGCATCAGTTGCAGGTGCTTCTGTAGCCGGCGCTGCTGCTTCTGCTACGGGTGCTGGTGTTTCCACACCGGCAGCCTGTTTTTCGTGGTGGTGCAATAAAGCAGCCAGTACACGCTTAGCAGGAGATTGCAATAAGCCGATCACTTCGCCGATCAGTTCGTTCTTCGTCTTAATTTTGGTAAGTGATACAAGTGAATTATCACCGGTATACACATCACCATTGATAAAGGCCGCCTTCAGAACGGGTCTGTCGCCAGGGTTTCCTTTACGGAAAGAGCTGATGATCAACGCCGGTTCTTTAGGGTTCTCAGAGAACATGAGGGCAGTTACTTTGTGCAGAGAGTCATATACGCCTGCATACTTGTCACCATCCAGTGATTCAAGCGCCTTGCGGATAAGGGTATTCTTTGCAACCTTCATTTCCACCTGCTTGTTGAAACAGGCACGGCGGAGATTCGACACCTGCGCTACGGAAAGCGCTTCGGTATCTGTGATATAGAAGTTATTGTACTGCGTGAATTTTTCTTTCAACGCCTCAATCACTTCATTTTTTTGATCTTTCGTCATAACTAATCTTTTTAAAAACCCGGGTCATTTCCCCCACGTAAGCAGGGGATCACCAGGATTAGTTCAATAATTTAGTGTCTAATGTGATACCCGGGCTCATCGTGCTGGCCATGCTCACACCCCTCAGGTAGATACCTTTGGCGGTAGATGGTTTCAGTTTGATGATCGCGTTGATCAGTTCAGCACTGTTTTCAGCGATCTTTTCCGGTGAAAAAGACACGCGACCTATAGATGCATGAACGATACCAGCCTTATCAACCTTAAAGGCGATCTTACCACCTTTTACTTCATTAACTGCGGCAGCAACATCATTGGTTACAGTACCAGTTTTAGGGTTGGGCATCAGGTTACGCGGACCCAGCACTTTACCGAGTTTACCAATCTTAGGCATTACGGCAGGCGTTGCAACAATAACGTCCACGTCTACCCAGCCACCTTCGATCTTGGTGATGAACTCATCCAGGCCCACATAATCAGCACCGGCTTCTCTTGCAGCAGCCTCTTTATCAGGCGTACAAAGAACCAGTACTTTTTTGGTCCTACCTGTACCATGCGGTAAGGATACGGTACCACGAACCTGCTGGTCAGCTTTCTTAGGATCAACACCTAAACGGATATGCAGGTCAACAGAACTATCGAATTTGGTACAATTGATCTCTTTAACGAGTGTAGAAGCGTCTTTCAGGGAATAAACCTTGTTTTTATCCACCTTCGTTACCGCTACTTTTCTTTTTTTGGTAATTGACATTGTTTAATGTTTGGAGGTGAATAATTAGTTTTCCCAGGGAGCTTTCCCGTCAACAGTTAAACCCATGCTGCGGGCAGTACCTGCCACCATGCTCATTGCGCTGTTCAGCGTAAAAGCATTGAGGTCAGACATCTTATCCTTTGCGATGACTTCAACCTGTTCCCAGGTTACTTTACCTACTTTCTGACGGTTACTTTCCTTGGAACCTGTCTGGATCTTTGCGGCTTCCATTAACTGGACAGCGGCCGGAGCAGTTTTGATGATAAAGTCGAAAGACTTATCAGTGTACACGGTGATCAGAACGGGAACTACTTTTCCCATTTTGTCCTGGGTTCTTGCATTGAATTGTTTGCAGAACTCCATAATGTTCACACCCTTTGAACCGAGTGCTGGGCCTACCGGAGGCGCAGGATTGGCTTGACCGCCTTTCACCTGCAGCTTCACGTAGCCGGAGATTTCTTTTGCCATTTTTTTAGATTTAATTGGTAATAGCGTTCCGCATTAAGCGGAACTCCCAAATTCAATCATTCTTCTTTCTAAAGAACTTTTGGGGTCGCAAAGGTAAGTATTTGCGTAGAAAATACCATAGAAAAACGTAAAAAGTTGACTGGTTGATAAGTTGATCAGTTAAAAAGGAGCCCAATGACCTCTTCTCTATATCAACTTATCAACCAGTTAACTTATCAACTAATTGAAAAACAATGTTTTACAAAACGAGAATTCCGTTCGCCTGCACGATCACTTCTCTCTTCGGAACAGTGATCTTAGCGATCTCGGCTTTGCTCTTGCCAGCATCCTCTGCAAAATGGCGGAGTTGTTCAACGGTAGTAAGCTTTTCTTCGGCAGTGCCGTCGATCACGATGGTTTTGCCATTAAGGATAACCGGTACCGTGAATTTGTGGTCCTTCATCTTTACCATCATATCGCCATTGGTTGATTTTACCTTTATCCAGCAGCCTTCCATTTTACATACCTCTGTTACTACGCCTTTCAGTTTTACGGGCATAGCCTTTTCTTTTCCCTGTACGCTGGTA
Source organism: Chitinophagaceae bacterium (assembly GCA_031424835.1). Taxonomy (GTDB): domain Bacteria; phylum Bacteroidota; class Bacteroidia; order Chitinophagales; family Chitinophagaceae; genus Sediminibacterium. The sequence goes on along the minus strand of JANPIE010000087.1, from coordinate 17,948 downwards.
TACAGCTCCTCTACGGAGATGGCACCGTCAGCGGTGGTTTTTACGCCAAAATTAGCACCTGCTTCTGCGGGTACATTCGGTGGTTGCGCATGGGCGATCATTGCAGTGGCGCTCAATACAAAAGCGAATAAGAATTTTTTCATGTGGTAATTTTTTCAAAAATAAAGCTTTAAAATCCTTGAAAAACAGTTTTGCCACAGATTTCACAGATTGGCACCCATTATCTGTGTTAATCTGTGGCAAAAAAAAGCCGCGGAAGTCTTCCGCGGCTAAAAATATTATCAGATAAACTAGCTCAATTTTTCCACCTGCATGTAACTGAGTTCCACCGGCGTTGAACGGCCGAAGATCTTCACGGTCACTTTCAGTTTTTTCTTCTCGTCGTTCACATCTTCGATCACACCATTGAAATCATTGAATGGTCCTTCGATGATCTTGATGGTTTCACCAACAATGAATGGCTCGCTCATGGTTACGCCCTGGTCATTCATCTCATCTACCTTACCCAGCATTTTATTTACTTCCGCTTTACGGAGAGAAATGATATTGCCTTTGGAGCCTTTACCATCAGTAAGAAAGTGCATCACGTTGCTGATATTGCTGATGTGCTGCACCATGTCATCATTCAGTTTGCCATCCAGCACTTCCATCATCACATAACCGGGGAAATAATTCTTCTCGCGCATTACTTTCTTACCGTTCTGCACTTTATATACTTTTTCCATCGGCAGGAAAATCTGCCTGATGGTCTCCTGCCATCCATTACGGATCAGGTCCTTATCGAGATACTCTTTTACTTTACGCTCTTTACCACTTACCACGCGGAGCACATACCATTTGGTTTCAGCCTGTGGGGCCGCTGGCTGTTCTGTAGCTACCGGGGTTTCTGTTACTGGTTCCATGTTGTTTTACTTGAATAATGAGTAGATCAGCTTCAACAACTGGTTGCTGGAAAAATCCATGATCCATACCATTGCTGTGATGATGATGGTGGCTACCAGTACGATTACCGTGCTCTGCTGTAAAAGATTCCAGCTCGGCCAGGTCACTTTCTCCATTAACTCGTGGTAGCTTTCTTTGAAATAGGTTGCGATCTTGTTCATAATTGTATTTTGGATGGGAGATGGCAGATTTAGGGATTTTTATCAAATCTAAAATCGGCTCTCTCAATTCTGAAATTCAGCGCACGGGCACTAGGATTCGAACCCAGATCGAAGGTTTTGGAGACCTTAATACTAACCGTTGTACGATGCCCGTAGAAAGCTAAAAGCTATTCCGGAGGTCCGGAACAGCTTTTAGAGTATGTTACAAATGTAGTGAAAAACCCATTTGCATAAAGCGAAAAGCTTACGCTTTACGCTTATTTTACGATTTCAGTTACCTGACCGGCACCTACTGTACGTCCACCTTCGCGGATCGCGAATTTCAGACCTTTCTCCATCGCAATTGGCTGGATCAGTTTTACAGAAAGACCGATATTATCACCAGGCATAACCATTTCAGTTCCTGCAGGCAAAGTAACTTCACCAGTTACGTCTGTAGTACGGAAATAGAATTGCGGGCGGTATTTGTTGAAGAATGGAGTATGACGTCCACCTTCTTCTTTGCTCAGTACGTATACTTCACCTTTGAAGTCAGTGTGCGGAGTGATAGAACCTGGCTTACAGATTACCATACCGCGACGGATATCTTTTTTCTCAATACCACGTAACAGCAGACCTGCGTTATCACCAGCCTGGCCTTCGTCCAATAATTTCTTGAACATTTCCACACCTGTTACAGTTGAAGTAAGGGCAGCTTCCATCAGACCTACGATTTCAACACCTTCACCAACTTTAACGATACCACGTTCGATACGACCAGTTGCAACGGTACCACGACCTGTGATAGAGAATACGTCCTCTACAGACATCAGGAACGGCAGATCGATAGGACGGGGAGGCAGTGGGATATAGGTATCAACCGCTTCCATCAGTTCGTCTATCTTACCAACCCATTTTGGATCTTCAGCCAGTGCACCTGTTGCAGAACCCTGGATGATAGGTGTGTTATCACCATCAAAACCATATGAGGTCAGCAGTTCACGGATTTCCATTTCAACCAGTTCGAGCAATTCAGGATCGTCAACCAGGTCAACTTTGTTCATGAATACTACAATACGTGGTACACCTACCTGGCGTGCAAGCAGGATGTGCTCTTTGGTCTGAGGCATAGGGCCGTCAGTAGCAGCAACCACCAGGATAGCGCCATCCATCTGGGCAGCACCGGTGATCATATTTTTCACATAGTCAGCGTGACCAGGACAGTCAACGTGCGCATAGTGACGATTGGCAGTTTGGTATTCAACGTGAGCGGTATTGATAGTGATACCACGCTCTTTTTCTTCGGGTGCACCATCGATCTCATCGTACTTCTTGGCCACATTACCCATTCCCTTCTTCGATAAGATGCTGGTAATGGCAGCGGTTAAGGTAGTTTTACCGTGGTCAACGTGACCAATTGTACCAACGTTTACGTGAGGTTTTTCCCTCTTGAAGGTCTCTTTAGACATTTTTATCGGTTTTTATTTGTGTTTGCAAAATTACGGGCTTATGGGCCGGTATAAAGTTTTTTTATTCCTGTAAAGGGCTTTTGACCCTAAAGTTTTCAATTTTGAGCCGTTAGTGAGAATCGAACTCACGACCTCTTCCCTACCAAGGAAGTGCTCTACCCCTGAGCTACAACGGCTTTCCTGGTTTGGATTTTGGGGTTTGGAGTTGTTTGAACGTAACGCCAAACTCCAAACCCCAAACCTGTCCGAGCGGAAGACGAGGGTCGAACTCGCGACCTATAGCTTGGAAGGCTATCGCTCTACCAATTGAGCTACTTCCGCTTATCAATGTGCGATTTTGGATCGTAGATTTTAGATTGACATCCCTTAATCTGACATCTGCAATTCAAAATCGAAAATCCAAAGAACTGTGGGCAGAGTAGGGTTCGAACCTACGTACTCGTGAGAGAACAGATTTACAGTCTGTCGCCTTTAACCGCTCGGCCATCTGCCCTTAAACGACAGTCTGGAGTCTGGAGTCTTTAGTCTGTGGTTTAAACCAACTACAGACTACAGACCACAGACTACAGACTGTTCCTGGAGCCGAAGATGGGAGTCGAACCCGCGACCTACTGATTACAAATCAGTTGCTCTACCAACTGAGCTACTTCGGCGTTAACGTATCGGATCGGAAATTGCAGGAATCAGATCTGGCTGAAAATCAATCCCAAAATCTGCTATCCCAAATCTCCAAATATAAAAGAACTCCCCGTTTTTCGGGACGGCAAAGGTAATGGAAAACTTTATTCAGCAAAATTTTGAATTGAAATTTTTCATCCAGTTTTCAACAGGTTTTACCGGACGCTTTCAAAACGCGGTTTTCAGGGTATGAGCAGCCGGCTGCTATCTGGGTTTTGAGAGGAGAAAACAACTTGAAGAGAATCGTGCGGGATCACCTGGTTATGGAGCTCCATGCTGTCATACACCCATTTACCCCCGGCCGAAAACCGGTAAGAGATCATCAGCTTACCGTTTTCATCCAACCGGCGCTGCAGGATATGGGCAACGGTTTGCTCCTCCCTGGCTCCGCAGGCAGCAAGAAATAGTACAAGGGTGATAAAGAGGGCGTTTTTCATAAAAATGGATATAATGAAAAAGGCTTCCCGTGTGAGGAAGCCTTTTATTTTTTAGGCTGCTAATTTCTCTTTTTTTCGCTTTATCTGTGAAACAATGGATTCCATCGTATTGTCGAAGGATTCTTCGAATGATTTTGAAGATGCTTTTGCGAAGAAGTCGTGCCTCGGGACATGAATCCGGATCTCTACAATCTTGTCTTTGATCGTGTGTACCACATTATCAAGTTTCAGGTACACATCCACTTTGAGGATCCTGTCGTGGAAGGTCGTCAGCTTCTCCAGCTTCCGTGTTACATAATTGACCAGTTTGTCATCAGCATCAAAATGTACGGATTGAATGTTAACGTTCATAGCAACTCACGTTTAATTGGTGAAGAAATAAATATTTGAAAGAACTTATCGCAGGCGTTTTTCCCATATCTGTGCGGCATCGGGCCTAACAAGTTACATAAAAACTAAAACAAAAAAAATTATACCGGCTGATTTTGGGTATTTATCACACCATAAAAAATCAGGCTTTTGGATGGGCCTTTTTGAACACCTCTTTTAACTTCTCAATGGTATTATGGGTATACACCTGGGTGGCGGCAAGACTGCTGTGGCCCAGCAGTTCCTTTACCGCATTCAGGTCCGCACCATGGTTCATCAGGTGGGTGGCAAAGCTATGACGGAGGATATGCGGACTCTTCTTCTGGATGGTGGTAACCTGTGCCAGCCGCTGTCGAACAAAGGCATATACCGACCTGGGCTGCAACGGCCCGCCTTTTTCCGTAACAAATACGGTAACAATCCCTTCTCTACGCATAGGCTTTTCTGAAATGTATGCCAGCAGCGCACTGATCAATTCCTTCGACACGGGTATGATGCGCTCCTTGTTTCCCTTTCCCAGCACTTTAACCTGCGACTGCGAACCGTCCAGTTGCGACTCCCGCAGGCTGATCAACTCACTTAACCGCATGCCGGTACTGTAAAACAACTGCAAAACCAGCCGCTCTGTGCGTCCTTTCCAGTCATCCGTAAATTCCACATAATCAAAAAGGGTAGCCATATCTTTCTCTTCCACAAATGCGGGGAGACGCTTACTCATTTTGGGAGCCACAATGGTGGTCATAGGGCTGGCATCCAGCATGCCGGTTTTCAACTGGTATTTAAAAAACGATTTAAGCGAGGAAATTTTGCGGTTAATGGTTTTTGCGCTCATATCGTCGCCCTTCAGTTCAGCCAGCCAGCTTCGTATGAACATGGCCGTTATCTGCTCCGTTTTTGGCGCGTCGAACTGGCTGGCGAGGTAGGCAAAAAACTGTTCAAGGTCGTTACGGTACGAAAGCAGCGTATGCTGCGAATAGCGCTTCTCAAATTTGAGATAGTCCAGAAAAGGTTCCAGTTGTGGATACTGAGGTATGGGCATAAAAAAAGTAGCCTAAAGTTACGTAACTAAGGCTACTAAATATGTCTCTAACGAAAAGAGGCTTACTGCTCTATCTTTCCGCTGGCAATGTTCTGTTTGTAGATCGCTTTAAGGATCTGACCGCGGCGAACCACTGAAGGCTTAATAAAAGCCTGGCGCTCCCTTAACTGCAACAAAGTCTTACTCTTCTCAAATTTTTTCTTGTACTTTTTGAGTGCCTTGTCAATGTTTTCGCAATCTTTTGAATCGATGATAAGCATAACTGATATACCTCCTCAGGTGTTTTTTAGGACGGCAAAGATAAGAAGGGAGTTTTAATGTTCCAAAAGGAAATTGTGGTAAAAGCCCAAGATTGAAGATTCCAGGCCCCAGGTACTTTCCTGTAACCTTGTGCCCTGGGGCTTGTCTCTTGGCGCCCCGCCCCTTATCTTGCACCCATGTTCACAGGCATCATCGAATGTACAGGAAAGGTGGTTTCCGTGGCGGAAAAGGGGTCCAACCGCAGTTTTTGGGTAGCATCACCCGTTTCAGGGGAGTTAAAAGTTGACCAGAGTGTGAGTCATAGCGGGGTTTGCCTTACCATAGAAGCGCTGGAGCCGGGCAGGCACCTTGTGACAGCGATCGCGGAAACCCTCGACAAAACGAACCTGGGCCAATGGTTGCCCGGGACTGAGATCAATATTGAAAGGTGTATGGTTATGAATGGCCGGCTGGATGGCCATATTGTACAGGGACATGTGGATACCACCGCGGTTTGTACCGACCGAAAGGAGCAACTGGGCAGTTGGGTCTATACTTTTCAATTTCCCAGGGAATTTGCGCCGCTGGTGATTGAAAAAGGCTCCATATCGGTGAATGGAACGAGCCTCACCTGCTTTGATATTACAGAAACCCATTTTACCATTGCGGTGATCCCTTACACGTTTGAACATACGAATATTCACGAGGTGCATCAGGGTACCCTTGTAAACATTGAGTTCGATATACTGGGTAAATATATTCAGCGAAGAGCTGAACTGAATTCCCTCTAACCTCTGCGCCTTACAAACTTTGCGCCTTTGCGTGAAAAATAACCACAGATTTCACAGATGGACACAGATTTAATCGGTGCCAAGCTTGGAAATCGGTGGCAAAAAATTACTTTGCCTCTTCGATCGACCGCCCTTTTAAAGCTCCCCCAACGGCAGCATCCATCGCACGCTCCGCAAATGGTCGCGAGATCTCATTGAGTTCTTCCACTTTGGTATGAATAAGGTCTTTATCTTCCATGGTCAGCGCAAGTTGTAAAGCCTGCATCGCGCCGGCAGTAGCCAACATTTCTTCTTTGGTTAACAGCGAAGTATTCTTAGAGATAAATTTTTCCGTTACGTCCAATATCTGTTCTCCTTCCGTTCTCGCTTCTACCAAAGCCCTTGCCTGCATATCGTCTTTTGCATGCGTGATACTTTCGAGTAACATTTTTTCTACGTCGCTGTCGGTAATACCGTATTGCGGCTTTACTTCTATCTCCTGTTCCACACCGCTGCGTAGTTCTTTCGCTTTTACCAGTAATATTCCATCTGCATTGATCAAAAAACTTACTTCTACTTTCGGCAGTCCCGCAGGCATTGCGGGAATTCCTTTCAGGCTGAACTCTGCCAGTTTGCGGTTATCTTTTACTAGGTCACGTTCTCCCTGGAAAACGGATATACGCATATCGCCCTGTCCATCTTTTTGTGTGGTGTATTGACGGCCCGCTTTGGTAGGGATCTTCGCGTTTCGGGGGATGAGCACATCCATCAGTCCGCCCATTGTTTCAATACCCAAACTTAACGGCGTAATATCCAGCAGTAAAAAATCCTTGTTGTTTCCTGCCAGTATATCCGCCTGCACTGCCGCACCAAGGGCCACTACTTCATCGGGATTAACTGAATCATTTACAGCCTTTCCAAAAAAATCGCTGACAGCATTTTTTACTGCGGGTACCCGGGTGCTTCCGCCAACCATTACGATGGTGTCGATCTTTTCTTTTGATAACCCGGAATCCTCCAGAGCCCGTTGGCAGCAATCGATTGTCCGGCGGATCAAGGGACGGGTAAGCTCCTCGAACGTTGCGGTATCCAGTTCCAGTACATGGTTGTTCCAGGCTACACTGTATTTATCGTGATCACTTAATCTTTTTTTGGCTTCTTCTGCTCTCAGGCGGAAGCCCTGAGACAACTCCGCGTTCTGCTGCAGCTCATCTGGAGATAAATCAAACTGTTTCATCCAATGCTGCACAATCACCCTGTCAAAATCATCGCCACCTAAATAGGTATCTCCATTGGTGCTCACTACTTCAAAAATTCCGTTGTTGATATGCAGGATGGAAATATCAAAAGTGCCGCCGCCAAGATCATAAACGGCTATGGTCTTTTCTTCATTTTTATCCAGGCCTAACCCATAAGCAAGACTTGCGGCTGTGGGTTCATTGATAATGCGCAGCACATCCAGCCCGGCTAGTTTACCTGCATCACGGGTAGCTTGTCTTTGAGCGTCGTTGAAATAGGCGGGCACGGTAATTACCGCTTTGGTAACCGGCGTTTTGAGTATGTGCTCAGCCCTCTGTTTCAATTCCTTCAGTATATAAGAGGATAGATCGATAGGGGTGTAGAACCGCCCGCCGGACTGCACTTTTACCAGGCTTTCTGTATCATCGTCAATTATCTTATAGGTAAAGAAACCTGCATTGGCTTTGATGTCGTTGTAACTTTTGCCCATCAATCGCTTGGCGCTGAAAATGGTGTTTTGCGGGTCGGTTTCGAGAAATTCTTTGGCTTCCTCCCCCACTACCGCGTTGCCTGACTCATCAAAATGCACCACGCTGGGTACGAGGCTGCTGCTGCCGTGTTCTTTCAATGCCACAGGCTGTTTGCTCTCAGGGTGAATGATGGCCACAAGGCTGTTGGTGGTACCCAGGTCAATGCCCACTATCATCTCTGCCTGTTGAAGACTGCCGGTTGCTATATTGATCGCGATTTTAGCCATGCTTTACTGGATGGAAATATTATCCAGCAGCAAAAATATAACAATCCTTATGCCCGCCATTGCGAATTAGGGAAGGAATCAGGATTCCACAACGGCGGTACGGCTTAGATAATCATGCAGCGGCTTGCCAAGAAAGGGAATAAAGAACATATCGATGATGGTTAAACGTACCAGGCTGCGTACCAGTATCCAGCCGAGAAAAGGCTTTTTTCCTGCGCCGTTCACAACCCGTGAATAGCTGATCCACTTGCCGGGTGTTCTTGCAAAAATGCCTTCGAAAAAAGAATAGTAAACGAACATGGCGCCAAAAAAATACCAGGGGAAGCTGTAATATTTATAACCCCAATAGATCACATACCAGTTCCAGGCTTTGTAGCTAAAATAGGAAATAGTGAAAATGATAAGGGTATCAACCAGGAAATTAAGTATGCGTGTTCCGTCACCAACAGTTCTCATGGGGCAAAAATACGTGAGAGGTGAGACGTGAAACGTGAAAACTGAGTTTATTTTGTTTCAGTTGGCGGAATGTCGGTTTATACGATCAACCCTCACAGCCACCACTCACCACTCACCACTCACCACTCCCGTCTCACGTCTCACGCCTCACGCCTCACGATTGCCCACCGCTTCCCCCACATTCCCTATTTTTGTCCAAAGACCAAAACAGATGAACCTGATAGATGAATTACAATGGCGGGGAATGGTGCAGGATATCATGCCCGGAACGGATGAATTGCTGCAGAAAGAAATGGTTTCGGGGTATATAGGGTTTGATCCTACATCGGATAGTCTTCATATCGGCAGCCTGGTACCCATTTTACTGCTCGTGCACCTGCAGCGGGCAGGGCATAAACCATTTGCTTTGGTTGGGGGCGCTACGGGTATGGTGGGCGATCCAAGCGGGAAAAGCGAAGAAAGGAATTTACTCAGTGAAGACGTACTGCAACATAACCAGAAAGGGGTGTATAACCAGCTAACCAGATTTCTTGATTTTACACCCGGTAAACCGAACGCGGCTGAGATGGTGAATAACTATGACTGGTTCAGGGATTTCAGCTTTCTTGATTTTATCCGTGAGGTAGGAAAGCATATCACCGTTAATTATATGATGGCTAAGGATAGCGTGAAAAAAAGGCTGGAGGGCGAAACGGGGATGAGCTTTACAGAATTCACTTACCAATTGGTGCAGGGCTATGATTTTTACTGGCTATACAAAAACAAAAACTGCAAACTACAGATGGGTGGCAGTGATCAATGGGGCAATATCGTTACCGGCACCGAACTGATCCGCCGCAAAGCAGGTGGTGAAGCATTCGCATTTACCTGCCCGCTGATCAAAAAATCTGACGGGGGTAAATTCGGCAAAACAGAAAAAGGTAATATCTGGCTGGATGCAAAAAAAACTTCTCCCTACCAGTTTTACCAGTTCTGGCTGAATGCAAGCGATGAGGATGCAGCCAGCTGGATCAAAATATTTACTCTCTTGCCGAGGGAGGAGATACAATCACTGCTTGACGCGCACATGGCAGCGCCGCATGCGCGTTTACTGCAGAAAAAACTGGCAGAAGAACTTACCTGTTTTGTACATAGCCGAACCGATTTTGATTTTGCAGTAAAAGCGTCCGAAATTTTATTTGGCAATGCAACCACTACCATTCTTCAATCCCTGTCGGAAGATCAATTGCTCCAGGTAATGGAAGGTGTGCCTGCCATAGATATCTCCAAAAGCCAGTTGGAGAACGGGTATGAACTGGTAAGCTTTCTGGCCGACACGCAGATATTCCCCAGCAAGGGCGAAGCAAAAAAAATGTGGCTGGCCGGGGGTATCAGTTTGAATAAAGAAAAGATCAGTCCCGGGAAAACACAATTGCATACCGCGGACCTGTTACAGGATAAATATTTATTGGTACAGAAGGGCAAAAAAAATTACTACCTCGTAAAGGCAGTCTAATAGTCCAAAGCCCATGAAAGTATATTTCATTTCGGGACTGGGAGCGGATCATACGGCTTTTCGGGCCTTGCAGTTGCCGGGCATAGAACCGGTACATCTCGCCTGGCTTGAGCCGCACGCACGTGAACCCATTGAAGAATATGCGAAACGGATGGCGGAAAAAATAACCCTGCCTGACCCTTGTGTTGTCGGCCTTTCCTTTGGCGGGATGATGTCCATCGAAATTTCAAAACACATACCCTTAAAAAAAATGTTACTGATTTCCAGCGCGAAGGGAAGGCACGAGATACCTCCCTATTTCAGGCTCGCGAAGTATGTTCCCCTGCACAGGATGCTGCCCCTGGAGAGGATTGCTACCAACCCCCGGACGATGCGTTTTATTTTCGGTACGCGTACCGAAGAACAAAAAAAGGCATTGAATGCTGTGATCAACAATACCATTAATGGCTTCAATGCCTGGGCCATTGACAAAGTGGTGAACTGGAAAAATACTTACCAGCCCGAAAACCTGTTCCATATTCATGGCGACGCCGATCACCTGCTCCCCCGCCGTTTTGTAAAAGCCGATCATATCATCGCCGGCGGCGGACACCTGATGGTGGTAAACCAGGCGAAGGAAATTTCTGCGGTACTGCGGATGCAACTGCTGCATGAGGAGCCATTAGGTGTTAGCCATTAGGGGTTAGTGATTAGGGGTTAGTGATTGGTTGCCGCACCACTATTTATTTACTTTCCAAACTTCAAAACCAGTACATATTTAAGCATCTGTATAACGTATTAACCGTTTAGCCGTTCACCCCATTAACCCCCTGTTAACCCTTAACAACATTAACACTCTAGCCTAAACATACCCAACAAAAAGAGGTATCACCTTTATTAAAAAGTTGATACCTCTTGTTTTCTAAATCCACTCTATGATAGATCCTGCCTTAAGCTATTGCATCTTCAAAGTCACGCTTAGCTTCATGATTTGCTTTTCTGAAGTATTTTCTTACGCCTTCATGCGCATCGCCGGCGGCGTCTGCTAATTTGTGAAGGTTCTTAGATGTCTGGTTCCTGTTTCTCATGTACCAGTAAATGCCTGCTGCCGCGGTTCCTACTAACCCTGTGGCGATCCATAAATTTTTCATATGATTCGTTTTATTGTTCGATCATAGAATACAATATCCGTTCCCTGGGTAAAGGGGCACCCTTTGGGTAAGTTATTTCACGTTTTTGATCGCTTTCCACATCTCTTCCGCTACAACCAGGTTGCCTTTTGCATTCAGGTGAACACGATCAGTTGTTAAAATACCGGACTCTTTGTTGTCAGGATTATTCCTGAGGCTGTATTGCTGGAACACGGTACGCAGGTCAACCAACGGGATATTATTCTTAGCGGTAAAACTGCGTAGCCAGTTGCTATAAAGGTTCAGATCACCATCCTGCTGGTTGGAGTTGTCATTTCTTTCGCCGATCACGGCCGGCGTGGCAACAATCACTTTCGCTCCCGAAGCCTGGAGCCTGTTGACAAGCGCCTCGTAAAATTTTCCGAATTTGGGGAAATCGGTACCGGTACCGCTCGATGCTTTGTGCCATACATCGTTCACACCCACATATACCACAACTATGTCCGGACTTTTTTTGAGAACGTCCTCTTCCATCCGCAGGTACAGGTCGTACACCTTATTGCCGCCAATACCCGCGCCAATCGTCTCGTAATTGTTTTCCTGCCCTTCCTGCCTGATCAATGAATCTACCAAACGGATATACCCGCCCGGGTTTACGCCCGCCTGCGTGATAGAATCCCCGAAAAAAATGACTTTTTTCTTTTTCTGGTAATTGAAAGACATGAGAATCATGCATACCACGAAGACGCCGAGAAGGATTAATTTTGTCATATAGCTTGATTTGGAGGCATAATATAAGGAAAAGCAGCTAGCTATTAGCTGTTAGCCATTAGCTTAATCTGTTAACAGCTAATAGCTAACGGCTAATGGCTGTTCTTTATAAAAAATTTGGAACAAGTGGCCCCTCAGCCTATTTTTGCACCCCATTCTGAAAAGAATGCGAGGATTGCCCGATAGTATAAGGGTAGTACAACTGATTTTGGTTCAGTATGTCTTGGTTCGAATCCAGGTCGGGCAACGAAAGGGAAAGGTGAGAGTCTTTCCCTTTTTTATTTGCCATCATCCTACATAACATTTTTTGTACATTTAAGAAACCAAAACGCAATAGGGATAAAACGGGCATTGTACATACTATTATTTTCAATGCTGTTTCTCGGTTGCCATAAGGATACACCGGAAAGTGTGCCCACCTGTAATTTTGTTGGTTACTATTATTACCAAGACGCAAAATTGCCAATCGGAGAGGGACTTTCCAATAACTATCTGGTGGTCTTTTTTGATACTACTTACAGTTCGGTTGATATACGAAAATTCATTTCCTCGGTAAGCGATCTTGACCAGAATTATAAGTACACACTTGACGACCACAACAAAGCGGCGGCGCTGAAATTCAACAAATCAAAAACCTGCGAAGAAATAACCGCTATCATCGCCCGCCTTGAAAAGAACCCGATCGTTTCCTTTGCGAATTTTACTATGAAAACTAATGATTGCTCGGCCTGGATCGGGACGGCGCCTATGGGAAATCTTTGCGTTTACTGGTACAGTGATTTTTTTTATGTTAAGGTTTTTGATAAAAACGACCTTACCCGCTTACATAAAATGATGGCACAAACAAATACCCAACTGGTAGAACAACATCAAACTATGCCGGAATGGTTCGTCATGAGGGCCACTAAAAACTCTAAAGGCGACGGCTTACATATGGCCAACTATTTTCATGAATCAAAGTTGTTTGTGCATGCATCGCCTGATCTTAATAAAATTCCCGTGGAATAAAATATTACTATAACCGGATGCGTTGATCCTATTTTCATGATTATTCATGCCCGCCCGCAATTTCCAATCATCTATAAACCGGTTCGAAAAAAAATCCACTTCGCTTAGCTAAGGAAAAGATAAGAGCCTTTCCTTTTGTGATTTTGGGCCCAATGAAGTGTTGCTGGTCGGCGACCATCAACGGCGCGAGAGACTTTCTCTTGTTTATTTCTGTGCCATGGCGGAAGAGTTGTTGGTCGGCGACCAATACCGGCGCCAGAAACCATCCGAAGCAAATTGAATTTCGAAACACCCCTCTATGACGGTTGCTCATGCATGCTTTATGCAAACTCATTATCTGCCCGGTATTTTTTTCCGGGATTGTCCTCACCTTTCGCTGCTGAATCTGCTATTACTTCAAAATGCGCCATCATACCGGCGGCATGATGCTCGATAATATGACAATGATACATCCACATACCCGGTCGGTTATCGGGCATCCAGGCTATCTTGACGGTGCTCCTGGGTTTCAGATTATAGGTATCCTTCCATGATTTGTACTCCGGCGCTTTGCCATTTTCTTCCAGTACCTGAAAAAAGAAACCATGCAGGTGAAAAGGATGGTCCATAAAACTGGTGTTGGAAACATTCCACACCTGCAACTCGCCCACTACCACCGGCTTGTCCATGCCATGCATTTTTTCATTGACCCTAAAATCAATACCGTGTTTCAGGCTCAGGTCAACAGATAATTTTACATTACGACTAACAGGCGCATCCTGTGGCGCTAACCATTCTATTTGCCTTAATCTGTCGGGTAGTACCGCCACTGATGGTTTGCCTGCCAATACCCTTACGGTAGCATAATGCTGGACTTGCGCTTTAAGCATGGTTACCCGGTTAAAGGGAAGTGAACTAATTGAAAATTCTTCTCCTTCCTCAAAAGGACCCACTACGATATCAAATCTTTCGCCGGGTACTATCAGTAACGCTGTCACCGTCCTTGCGTATTCCAATAGACCTCCATCGGTAGCGATTACCTTAAATGGTTTACCTCCCAGGCTTACATTAAAATACCTGGAACTCGCCGCATTGATAATTCTCCACCGTTCGGATTGCCCGGCATGCATGTTTATTACCGAATCTTTTTTGCCATTAATAAGGTTGGTGCTGCCTTCTCTTCCATCATGTCTTTCCACCCATCTGCCAATGGCGCCGTGTTTATCAAAGTCATTGTTTCTGTCAAGTTTCATATCATCAACGAGCAACACCCTGTCATTATCCAGTACGGGGTCCGTATCATCCGAGACAACAATTCCTCCATACATACCTCGTTCCATCTGCACGGTTTCGTTCTGGTGTGAATGGTACCAGAAGGTTCCCGCATCGGGCACGGTAAATCGGTATTCAAAACGCTCACCGGGCAAAATAGGCTTTTGCACTTCAGCCGTACCATCCATCGAAACGGGAAGGCGCAGACCATGCCAGTGTACCAGGGTGGGTTCAGGGAGATGGTTCTCTACATGAATTACCAGTGTATCTCCTTTACTTGCCCGTAACACCGGACCTGGAACCTGGTTATTAAATCCCCAGGCAGCAATGAATTTGCCAGGTTCAATTTCCCATTGAAATTCAGAAGCCTTTAAATGGTAGGTAACTATTTCGCTTTGCTTTTTCATGACAGAATTTTATTGTTATAAATGGATACTCATTGATCAACTACCCAAAGGTAGCAGGGCGCGGGACCACCCAATGGACAGGTTGCTGTCATAAACGGACAACCAGGTGATCTCAAACCGGCACCACTAACAAAGCAGACTAATCATCATAACAATAAATGGCAATGAAAAAAAGGTGCAGTACTAAAAGACATACGCTGCGTAAATAAGAAACACGTAATACAATAATAAGGGCCGCTAATTATAGAAATGTAAATAGTCGTGCTGAGTGAATACGCCGGCCTAAACAAATAGCATTGAACGAAGACAAAATTTGTATACTAAACCTTTCCCCTTATAAAATTCAGAGCAGACAAAAGAAGAAAGGCATTTATGTATTACCCATTGCACACTTTAGGACTTCATCCCACACACTTTAGTCCATAAGTAATATCCACCAAAACCGATTTCACAGTGCCGGAAAAAGTTTGTCCGTTTATGACATCAACCTGTCCATTCAGCCGGCAAAAGCCAGGATAGCTTTGCATTACACAATCACCTTAAAAACAGAAAACAATGAAAAAGCAAACAGGCCCTGGTAAAATCACCGTTGCCATAACGGCCCTCATGTTAACGTTCCTGCTCGGCTCATGCGAGAAGGAAGTAATTAACCGTGGATCTACAAAAGAGTTTACCATTCAGTCTACAGCCAACGGTGCATCCTATGACATAAAAGTAGGCCTGCCGGAAAACTACCATCCATCCGCAGAAAAATATGCAACGATCTACGTGCTGGACGGAAAAGAAATTTTTGGGTTCGTAGCCAACAAGAGCCAGGAAATATCTGACAACTGCGGTGTTAAAAACGTACTGGTAGTAAGTATCGGATATGGGCAGGACAGGAGCATAGATTATACACCCACAAAAGTCAGTGGCGTAACAGGGGGCGCCTCTGCCTTCCTGCACTTTATTGAAACACAGTTAATACCCAAAATTGAGCGGGATTACGGCGCGGATACTACCCGGGCAGGCCGGGTAATACTGGGTCATTCGTATGGCGGGCTATTTGGAGGTTACGCGTTTGCCACCAAAAATAACGTGTTTGGCAATTACATCATGCTAAGCCCTTCCTTCTGGTTCGATAACCTGGTAGCATTACAAATGGAAAAAGATAACCGCGCTAACAGCAAGGATAAAAAGCAACTGGTATTCATGGGAATAGGCGAAGCAGAAAATTCAGGAAGGATGCAGGCACCGTTCGAGGCATTCTACCAGGCACTGAAAAATAACTACAGTTACATCAAACTCAAAAAACACCTTGAACCAAACCTTGATCATATGGGTTCAAGAAACCCGAACATCATCAAAGGATTGATGTACTACTTCCAGAACAGGTAATTCCATATACAACCGATTTACACAAAACCAAAACAACCGTTATGAAACACAGACAACTTATTCTCATCATTGCCGCAGTGCTGGTTTATTCACAGGGATTTACACAAAAAAAAGCGGTACCCGCAGTAAAACCAGCCTCTGCAAAAAGCCAGCAGTTAACCATTGAACCGGGCATTGGCATTCACGCCAATTTTGGAACCGATTTTCTTCTATCCGGCCTGGTACAATGGAATCTACGTAAACAACTCAGTCTTGCGTCGCACTCGTCGTTCAATATCAACAACCTGTTTCAAAGGAACTTTAATGGCATAACTACTGAGTACAACTATTCAATCAACCAAAAATTTGGTGTGGGTACCAGCTTTTACTCCAAAAGAAGTTCTCATAGTTTCCTCCTAATGGCAGGTATAAAATTTACTTCATTTAAAGAAACACTGACTAACCATGAAGACCAAAAGGTAAGTAAGGAAATCAATTCTGTGAGCCCCGATTATGGTTTGATGTACAGTCTCAAGCTGGGCACAAATAAGTACTTTTTCAGCTTTCGTGCGTATGTACCCATCTATCCCTGGCCCACCAAAGATCTGAGTTTTAACAGCCTGGACGGAAATATGAATAATATCGCTTTGGAGTTTGGAATAGGCATCAGAATAAAGTAAACGTTTACCCAACCAATCAAAAAAAATTAAAATGACAGCAGCAATCATAGGCATTTCCGGGGGCTTCCTCCTCATAATCCTGTTCAGCATTTTTAAGCAGTTCGACAAAAAAATAATTTACAGCCACATACTTTCAGGGATAGGGTTTCTTTATGTGGGGTTTGTATGGACCGATGCACGGTCCATGGTGATCAATTCACTACAGGCCGTGCTGTTTGTGTTCATCGCCTACTACGGAATCAAAAAAAACAGTTCCATCCTGGCGGCCGGCTTTTTCCTGCATGGATGCTGGGATATTGCCTACCCTTTTTTCAGAGATCCGGCATTAATTCCGCCTCATTACGATATATTTTGCCTGTCGATCGATTTCGTGATTGGCATTTACATACTGCTATTCAAAGGCAGCTTTACAGCAAAGGGTTGATGCGTAGTTTTAGGTGCGAAAGCCCATTCCGATGCAACTGCCTCTGAAGCTTAACCGGAAGTACGGTTTACCAACCCGCTCAAACCCTGATACAGTGGCTTTTATTTGTCCGGAATTGACACTAATTTGTCCTTCCCTGAGAATCTCAGCCATGTACTTTTGTTCGAGGCATTCTAATAAAGAAAACATATGCAAAAAGTAGCTTTTATCGTACCCCCCACTGTTGAATTACTTGATCTTTCGGGGCCCGCACAGGTTTTTACCGAAGCCATAGTACAGGGGATGGAAATTGATATGGAATTTTATCAATACAGCACCGATGAGCCCGTAAGTACAGCAGGGTTAAGTTTTGCTAAACTGGAAAATTATAAAAATGCTGCATTAAAAGAAGGCGATTTTGTAATCGTGCCGGGAATGGACAACGCCTATGTAAACAGTATTCCTTTTAAAGCGGAAAGGGAATTTTTTAACTGGCTGAAAGCATGTTCAGAAAAAAGAATTACCGTTTGTTCCATATGCAGTGGTGCTTTTGCACTGGGACATGCGGGCCTGTTAAAAGATACGGAATGCACCACCCATTGGAGGCGGGTAGACGCGCTGCAGTCGCAATTTCCACAGGCCAAAGTGGTGGCTGATATTCTGTACATCAAAAGTAACAACGTGTATACAAGCGCCGGCATCAGTGCGGGTATTGATCTTGCGCTGGCCATACTTGAGGATCTGAAAGGCGCCCTGTTTACGCATAAGGTAGCCCGGGGACTTGTTGTATATCACAGGAGAAGTGGTAAGCACAAACAACAAAGTATTTATCTTGATTACAGGAACCATATCAACCCGCAGGTTCATGAGGTACAGGATTATCTCATTGACAATCTTTCGAAAGAAAATACCATTGAATCTCTTGCCTCGCT
>JANPIE010000086.1:0-9099 GCA_031424835.1 Chitinophagaceae bacterium | reverse complement strand
GCAGAGGATATGGAAACTATGGGTAAAGGATTTACCGTAGCTGTTGTGGTAACTGTTGTAGTACAGCCTAAGGCAGTAACTCCGTAACTGATAACAGGATTGCCCGCTGATACACCCGTCAATAATCCTGTCCCACTTATCACTCCTGAACCTGCACTACTGCCCCATGTACCTGATGAAGTTGTATTCGTTAACTGAGTGGTAGCTCCCACACATACTGTCGTCACTCCAGTTATTGATGCGACTACCGGTAAAGGATTTATAACAACCTCAGCTGATCCAGAAAAAGAACAGCCCGTAGCTGAAATTGCGAAAGTTAGAGTGCCGCTATAAGTTCCTGCAGGAGCGCTTGCTGTAATATTTACAGTTGTCATAGTTCCTCCGCTCGAAACATACGGCTGTGATACAACATTGGGAAATCCTTCCGTAATTGCAGCGCCAGACCACACAATACTATATCGATCAGGATTATTTGTTGTTCCGAAAGTTACCGGAAAGGAAGATGCTCCAACGCAGACGCTTGGGGGTGAAGAAGGATAGGCACTAATCTCCGGTATAGGATTAACCGTAACCGTTGATGTAAGCGTAGTAGTGCAGCCTGATAATGTTACTGCATAACTAATAATGGGGGATCCTGATAATTCGCCTCTTAATAAGCCAGAGGTTGAATTAATAGTTGCCAGACCTATATTATTACTAGACCATGCCCCACCGGGTGTTGTACTTGTCAAAGTTATTGTTGATCCTACACATACGATGGTTGGACCGGCTATAGGATTTACTGTTGGATATGCATTAACCGTAATTGTTGCAGAACCTGATGCCCCCGTAGAGGCAAGCGTACCATCTTGAACAGAAATAAGATTGTAAGTAAACGCTCCTACTGTCGATGTAGGGACGGCGACATCTACACTGGAACTCGCAAGTGTTGTTGTAACAAAGTGAAAACCAAACCCATTAATATTGTATAGAAAGGTATAAGGTCTAGTTCCTCCTGTTCCCGTAAAAGTGACGGATGCTGTTCCATTTTCACAAACTGAAGTGGTGCCGCTAATTGAGGCAGAAAGTTGACAAAATGAGAGAAAGGGCAATAAAAAAAACAAACCCAGTAAAAAAAGCAATCTGATTTTTTCCCTTAATACTGTAACCTTATAAAAAATTGGGAGAGCTCCAACAGGAATAATATCTACCCCTCCCCCAATACATGGGCGCATACAGGATGCAGCAGTTAGGGGGGAACTACGGGTCATGATAGGAATATTGGACAGCTAATATAAAATATTTACGCTCACATATGGGCCTGGTTCCGCTATCAGTAACATTTTTTCTAGACAAATACGGGAAAAACAGGCTTTTCGTTGTATGAAATCGGCTTTTTCTTACCCAATTGCCCAAAATGCATGCATTGCCTGGTATGGCATTCCATTTAACGGATAAACAGGGCTAGTTATTTTTTAATTCTGTCGTTTTATTATCCAATGGGTTTACCAAAGGCATTTTTTTAGACCAGAAGGCTGCTTTTAGGTTGATAAGGGGCATGATATGGCGGGTATCGCAAAGTGGTGCAACAGAAACTATATTCGGGCGGGCTATTTGTTGTTATTGCCTCTTTAACAGGTTCGAATGCAACATATACGTAAATAAACTAGCTGGGGAGCAGGAAAATAATAATGCGTGTGCTCATTTTGCCATTTGCCTAATTTTCTTATTTTCGTTACCAGTTACGCCGTTCGGTAAACCATACACGGCAACAAAACCCAGCATATGAACTACTAAGCAGGGCCTGGATTTTCAATTATCAAGGCTCAAATTTCTCCCGGCCATCTGGCAAACGCCCTTTGGTTAGAATAGTTAAACAAGTTAAAAAGGTATTTGTGTACCACTTTAACCCCATTTAGCTCTTTTAACCCTTATCCATATTTTTCAACAATCAACCACCTGTAATGACTTCTTATACCAATCATAAGAGCAAAAAATCTATTTGGGGCTACCTCAAAGAATCACTCAACAGCGAACACCAGGATTTTACAACAGGCAGTATACGCAAAGCCATTTTTCTGCTTGCCGTACCCATGATACTTGAAATGTGCATGGAGTCGGTATTTGCCGTAGTAGACATTTTTTTCGTAGGAAAACTGGGGCCGCACGCGGTTTCTACCGTAGGACTTACAGAATCTTTTCTCACCATCGTATATTCCGTTGCCATCGGTCTCAGTATGGCGGCAACCGCTATGGTGGCCCGGCGTGTAGGTGAAAAAAATCCGGATGGTGCGGCCAAAGCGGGCGCACAGGCGGTTCTGTTATGCATCCTCGTTAGCGTGGCGGTAAGCATTGCGGGCCTTTTCTTTGCAGAGGACCTGCTCACACTTATGGGCGCAGACCCTAAAGTGATTGAAATGGGTATTACCTATACCCGCATTATGCTGGTGGGTAATATCGTGATCATGTTATTGTTCCTCATCAACGGTATTTTCCGCGGGGCGGGTGATGCCAATATTGCTATGCGCAGTTTATGGCTCGCGAACATCTGCAATATCATTCTCTGCCCCATCATGATTGACCGGTTTGGATTAACGGGTGCCGCTATTGCCACTACTACGGGCAGGGGTATCGGTGTCTGTTACCAGGTATACCATCTTTTTAAAGGCAAAGGCATCATTAAGATAAACCTTTCGCATTTTAAACCGGATGGGGCCATTCTCCGTTCACTGATGAAGATCGCTTCTACCGGTACCTTTCAATTCATTGTTGCCTCGGCAAGCTGGATAGTGATGGCACGTTTTATGGCGGGCTTCGGCAGCGATGCGGTGGCGGGTTATACCATCGCCATACGTTTGCTGATCTTTTTCCTGATGCCTGCCTGGGGTTTAAGTAATGCAGCGGCAACACTGGTAGGACAAAACCTTGGCGCCAAACAACCTGATCGCGCAGAAACCTCTGTATGGCGCACAGCGAAATACAATGCCATATTTATGGCGATTGTATCACTGCTGTTTGTTACCTGTGCAGAATTTTTTGTGGGACTGATCAATTCACAACCCGCAGTTGTTGATACCGCTGTTACCGCGTTGCGCATCATCAGCCTGGGTTATATTTTTTATGGCGTGGGAATGGTACTCATCAATGCATTCAATGGTGCGGGTGATAGCAGGACGCCTACCTGGATAAATCTTTTCTGGTTCTGGGTGTTCCAGATACCGTTTGCGTACCTGCTGGCCGTGGTGCTGGACATGGGACCCAAAGGCGTATTCGTTGCCATAGTGGTAACAGAAGCCTGTGTTACCATTACCAGTGTGATTATTTTTAAGAAGGGTAAATGGAAGCTGGTGAAGATCTGATAGCTGGTGGTGCTTTTTTTTACCGCGAAGAAGCCAGGGCGCAAAGAAACGCAAAGGGTAAAGAGCCTTGCGAAACTTTGCGTCCCTTAGCGCCCTGGCGTCTTTGCGGTAAAAAATAAAAATCAAAACCACCCTCTTTTCCTGAATACCACAATCATCCAGATAGGAAAGATGAGCATGAGGCCAATGGCGATGAAGAAGCCGTACTGGTTATGCAGGTAAGGTATGCGATCGAAGTTCATACCGAAAATACCGCCGATAACAGTGGCCGGGGCGAGCAGGCAGGTTACCACGGCCATCACCTTCATCACTTCATTTGTCTTAAGGCTCATATTACTGAGGTAGAGGTCCTGCAGGTTCATCATCATATCACGGTAGTTCTCTGCAAGTTCATTCGCCTGCAATATGTGGTCGTAGATATCTTTAAAATATTTGGTGGTGCGCTCTTCCAGCAGTTCGCTGTCTGTGCGCACAAACCCATTTACAATATCGCGTACCGGGCTCACATTTCTTTTTAGTACGATCAGCTCTTTGCGCAGGTTGTTGATCTCTGCCAGTGCGCGTGTATTGGTACTTCGGATGATTTTTTCTTCAAGCAACTCGATGCGTTCGCTTAGTTTTTCCATTACGCCGTAGTAATGATCAACAATCATATCGATCAACGCATAGCATAGATAGTCTGCCCCTGCCTGGCGTAAGCGGCTGGAAGCGGCACGGAGTTTATCACGCACCGGATCAAATGCATCGCGGTGCGCGTCTTCCTGGAAACTGATCAGGAATTTTTTTCCCAATATGATGCTGATCTGTTCTGTTTCTACCGCGCCTGTGCGGTCATTGAAATAAAGCATGTTGAGCAGGCAATACAATACCGGTTCCATCTCATCCATTTTGGGACGCTGGCCCACACTCATGATGTCTTCGATGATAAGGTAATGCACACCAAAATGATTGCAGATGCTTTCCACATCCACCTTACGGATCCCGTCAATATTGATCCAGGAAACACTTTCATTATCGAGGTAAGGAAACGCGTCTTCCACCACATGCAGGTCCTTCTCATCCAGTTCCTGCGGTGTATAATCGAATACTTTGATGTGTATCTCAAGTGCCTCTTTGCGTACGGGCACCGCAGTAGGGTTTACCTGGAAGATATCCCTTGTGCGTTTGGTGTTAAACAACGGCAGCACATTAAAATATTTCAGGTACTTGTTTTGCCCCATGGGTTGAAGATACGAATGTGGCAATTTGAAAATTTGAAAATTACCCCATTCCGCTATTTTTGCCCCAACAGCCGTCTATGCCTATTCTTGAAAAACCTGTTTATCGTGCGTCTGCCTGGCAGTTTAATGGACATATACAAACCATCTGGCCCAGTTTGTTCAGGCAGGTGCCTTTTCAATACCAGCAGCGGGAAAGACTGGAATTACCCGATGGCGATTTTATAGATCTTGACTGGGCACGGGCAGGGCAGGAAAACAAAAAGCTGGTAATCATTACGCATGGCCTGGAAGGAGATTCTCGCCGGCATTACGTATTGGGCATGGCGAAACTTTTTTTGCAGCAGGGATATGATGTACTTGGCTGGAACTGCCGTAGCTGCAGCGGCGAACCCAACCGGCTCTTACGTTTTTACCACCATGGCGATGCCGGCGACCTGCGCTTTATGATTGACCATGTACTGAAGAAATATGGATATGAACACATCGTATTAACCGGCTTCAGTATGGGTGGCAGTTTGAGTTTACGGGCGCTGGCAGAATACCCTGCTACCGTGCCTTCACAAATAAAATCCGCTATTGTCTTTTCTGTTCCCTGCGACCTGCTGGCGAGTGTGGAAGCTTTATCGCTGCCGGGTAATAAAATATATGCAAGCCGTTTCCTGCGCAAGCTGGGTAAGAAAATTCAGGAGAAAGAAAGCAGGTTCCCGGGCCAGATCAGTTATGCCGGTTATAAAAAGATCAAACATTTTGTTGATTTTGATAACCGGTATACGGCCCCGCTGCACGGCTTTGCAGACGCACATGATTTTTATGCGCAGGCAAGTGTAAAACCTTTGCTTAAGCATATCCGTGTGCCTTCACTGATCGTACAGGCATTAAACGATCCGTTCTTACTCGAGGCCTGTATACCCTATGATGAAGCAAATGCCAATGATTATTTATTTTTAGAAACCCCGGAACAGGGTGGGCATTGCGGATTTATGCAGCGCGGCTCGCAGAGCTCATGGGCTGAATGCAGGGCCGTTGCATTTGCGGGTGGTTTCTGAATGCGCATAGAAATATTGCACGTAGGATTAGGTACAATAATCGCAATCCTGCTCCTGTTTCGAACTATTCCATTCTATGACTCTCGAATCCTTGCGCCCTGAGCCCTTTGCTTTGAAAAAACATGCCTTGTTTTTGTTGATCGCTGCAGTGCCTGACACTGTCGCTCCCCCCGTCTCCCTACCTGGTCGGGACTACTTTGGTATATGATACCTGATCCTATATTCAATATCGAAAATAACTCCGTGCCTCTCTGTGAATTCTGTTCTCTGTGGTGAAGCCTTCGCTTCAATCATCCTGCGAAGGCTTCACCACAAAAGCACAGAAGCACGGAGGTCTCATGTAGGATATCATTTGACATTGAATGAGGCCTTGTGCCAATTCTGCCTGATCCTATATTGCACGTCGGCTTCCGAAAAAATCACCCTGGTTTTTTGTGCGCTAGCGGCTTAGGGATTCAAAAAGATTTCAGGAGCTTACTCTCTTCAAATGCGCCAGCATCATCTTAATTGCGGTATAACTAACGCCGGGCGGCAGGTTGTCTTTCAGCAGTTTTAAACTAAGCGACCCGTATTTTTCAACCGCATTCGCGATAAGCACCTGGTTATTTTTACTCACAAATTCATTTACGTTGATTTCGCCGGTGGACACATAATAACTCAAATGGGTTTCAATGGTTGTTACGCCCAGTTGTCGCATCTCAGCTATCGTGTCAATGGAATGACCGGCCCTGAACAATTCATAGGATGCAAGTTTGGTTTCAGAGGGACGCTCGCGAATGGCGGACTCGCGTTTGGGTTTTTTGCTGGGTTTTAAATCTATTTGTGAAGAGAGGTTGTGTTCATGACAATAATCCTGGACCAGCTCCAGGAAATCGCGGCCGTATTTTTCTATTTTGAATGCGCCAAAACCGGAGATGCGCGGAAGGTCCTCTTTTTTGGTAGGCAGAAAAGTGGCGAGGTCAAGTAAGGTACTGTCGCTGAAGATCAGGTATGCGGGCACATTTTCATCATGAGCTATGCGGTTGCGGAGTTTTTTCAGGTTTTCGAACAGCTCTTTTTCATAACTGTGTGGCTGGTAAATAACAGGTTCTTTGGCAATGGCCACCTGCACGGGTGCAGATAAATATACTTTCTCGCCTTTGAACAATACAGCTTCGCTTTTTTCTGTGAGTTTTAATACAGGGTACTCGCCACTGCTTTGCTGCAGGTAACCGAAATGGAGCAGCTCTTTGGTGTAGTGCATCCATTCTTCTTTGGCTTTTTCTTTTCCCACCCCATATACCGAGAGGCTTTTGTGTTCGAGGCGGATCTTTTCGCTGTTACTGCCTTTCATGATATCCACTACATAGCGCATACCAAATCCCTGTTTGAGGCGATAAACGGTGCTCAGAATTTTCTGCGCAATTATGGTGCTGTCCTGCAAATCGGGTTTATCGAGGCAGGTATCGCAGCTTGCACAATAATTTCCTGTTTTCTCGCCAAAATAATTAAGCAGGTACTGGCGGCGGCAGGACCGTGTTTCGCAGAACTGCACCATCTGGTCAAGCTTTTTCAGCAGGATTTTGGTTTGTTCGGGATTGCCTTCTACCTGCGCAAAACCGCGCAGCTTCATTACGTCACCACCGCCATAAAATAAAATGGCTTCGCTATGCAGACCGTCTCTCCCGGCGCGACCTGTTTCCTGGTAATAGCCTTCGATGTTTTTAGGGAGGTCGGCATGAACCACAAAACGCACATTGCTTTTGTTGATGCCCATCCCGAATGCGATAGTAGCCACAATGATCCTGATATCGTCTTTCAGAAATTGATCCTGTCGTTCATCCCTTGTGTTTTTATCAAGACCTGCATGGTAGGCGGCGGCATTGAAACCATCCGCACGCAAATTTTCCGCCAGGGCTTCCGTGGCGTTCCGGCTAAGGCAATAGATGATGCCGCTATCCTCTTCGTGTTCGCGGAGATAGTCCACCAGTGATTCGTAATACCCGCGTTTGGGTTTTACATAGTAATAAATATTGGGGCGGTTAAAACTGTTTTCAAATTCGCGGCAGCCGTTTATATGGAGCTGCTCTACAATATCGTTTTTGGTGAGGTCGTCTGCCGTAGCGGTGAGGGCGATAATGGGTATGCGGGGAAACGCTGATTTCAACTGGCTAAGTACGCGGTAATCACTTCTGAAATCATGTCCCCATTGACTGATGCAGTGTGCCTCATCAATCGCGAACAATGAAACCGTGATATCCTGCAAAAAACGCAGGAAAGGGATATCGCCTCCCACCAGGCGTTCCGGTGCCACGTATAATAATTTGAGTTCATTGCGCCGCAACTGGTTAATGATCAACTGTTGTTCCGCACCTGATTGCGAGCTGTTGAGGAAAGCCGCTTTTACCCCGCTTAAAACCAGGGCATCAACCTGGTCCTTCATCAAAGCGATCAATGGGCTAACCACGATGGTAACCCCGGGGAGGCAAAGCGCGGGTACCTGGTAACAAAGGCTTTTACCGCCACCGGTTGGCATCAGTACCACGGCGTCTCCGCCCTGTAACAGGTGAGTAATGATCTCTTCCTGGTTATGCCGGAATGCGGAATAGCCAAAAACAGATTCCAGTACCTGGTGCGGAGAAGCGATTGTTTTCATTAACCGCAAGATAAGGCGGGGGAAGGGATGGTTGGATAGGGTATTTATACTTAATTTCTGTGCTTTTATTTGAAGCAGGTAAATAAAGTTTATTGAAATTTTTCTCCGTCAGGATTTAGTTTGTTGCTGGGATCATACTTTGATGGATAGGAACAGGAACTTTGTTTATTGAATAATAGTATACTAATAGCGATACAAGTATATAATATCACACTTGCCGCCCGAGCGATAAAATTTGTCAAGTATAGGCCGAAAATGGTAATCCCATTTTTTTGTATCTCTTTAAAAAAGGAAAATGAAATACTTATGCTTGAAAAAAATAATGAAACTCCAACGGCAAGCCAGAATCCTGGGGATAATTTAAAAACGATTGGACCGTCTTGCCTAAACTCCATGTACAAGTAAGACAAAGATATTGCTGTCAAGCAAAATCCAAATGCAATTAATTCCAAAATAAAGAACTTATACGCACCTACAGAATAGGTAACTAAGTAGGTTATAACACTTATGAGTACAAATATTTTAATCATTTTTTTAAGAAAAGTGTCGGTAACTAAATGGTAAAGAACGTACCCATAAAAAAGTGATTCACATATGGCAATGAGGTAGTTAATTTCGAATCGCATTTCTGAAAAAAAAGGTATACGCAGTTGCAATACGAATTCACCCACAAATACGATTGCTAAAAATGGAAGGGACCATTTTAAATATGAATTGCGGGTTCTCTGAAAGCACACAGCAGCCACTATCAAAGCAATAAATTCAGTAAGATTTCCAAGATATATGAACATAGGCTGGTACCTCCAATGTTGAGAAAGGCGGTTTACGAAATAAAAAAAACGGTCGCCAAATAACAACCG
>JANPIE010000085.1:0-15454 GCA_031424835.1 Chitinophagaceae bacterium | reverse complement strand
TTTTTTTTGTGTTTTTTGTCCGCTTCGCCGTTGTTGTACCCCTCAAAAAAAATTAACCCCCACCGCCACGCCCTTTGGTTTTGGTCAGGCGACCAACAACGGCCAGAGAACATCAACGGAAGAATAAATCGTATTAAGTTGAAAAAAATTAAGCCGCAGATTCGCAGATTTTTACAAAGAAAATAATCTGCGAATCAGCGGCTTATCTCTTTCACTATTGTGGGATGTATAACACAACATTTTATGAAAACACCCACATCAAAACAGGTTTCTCCGAAGTCGTTAAAATTAAGCTGATCCTTTTAAGAAAACCCGGTGACACGGTAGTACATCCTTCACTCCTGCAGATTTCTTGCGGGTAACATTCGGTATCGGGCACGCAGCTATGTGAATGCATCACCACTGCCCTTTTTTCGGCATTGCTATTGGTCTTGTCAAGGCCGGCAAGTTTGTAGGCAGTTCCAAAATTTCCCTGGTATTTTTTCCCAACCCTGTACCTCCCTGATGAGCTGCATCCGCAACCCGGTTTGTTTGAAAACTTCACCAAACGCTGGGCAATATTGTTGCAATGTCCGTGCGTTACCAGGCCCTGGTCAAGAATAGAATCCTTTTGCATGTCGAAAACAAAAAACCGGTTTCGCCCGCTGCTGATAGATAGGTCCAGGAGAAAACAAACCGAGGTATTGAAACCTCGCTCCCTGGCAAAATCCCGGGCCTGTGCGGCAATGGGCCTCAATTTTTTTTCCGGACCCGGTGTGCTGGCCAATGCGCCCGTCAAAAAAAGAGAAAAAAATAGGGCCGGGCCTAGTTTATAACGTGACATATTACTTTGATGCAACCGCATGAAAAATCCATAGCGGGGATGAAACTAAAAAAATGTCGGTCAGGCGACCGACATAGTTGCAATAAAATTTTACCTGCAACACGTACCTGGCTACCCGGCAATATTTGTTGTCACAGTCACCAAATCCTTCATCAATTCCCTCACGGCATCAGCAATTCCCTTTGCATCATAGGCACATTCCCTATGCAGCTCTTTCAGTGAACCATGCTCTACCAGCCTGTCCGGTATGCCTAATATTTTTATTTCTGCTGTGTATTTGTGCTGGTTCATAAACTCCAGTATGGCCGTCCCAAATCCGCCCACCACGGTACCATCTTCCACAGTCACGATCCGGGAATATTTACGGAAAACCTCATGCAGCAGGTCCTCATCTATCGGTTTTACAAAACGCAGGTCATAATGCGCAGGATCTATTCCCTGGCCACGCAACTCGCGGATAGCGGCCTGGGCAAAATTACCGGGATGTCCGAAGCTGAGGATCGCCACATCCTTTCCATCTTTCAATTTTCTTCCTTTGCCTATGGGTAATTCCTCAAAACCTGTTCTCCATTCCGGCATCACGCCTTCCCCACGCGGGTAACGGATCACAAACGGCGACTGGTTGGTTTCCAGTTGTGCTGTATACATCAGGTTGCGTAGTTCCTGTTCATTCATGGGAGCGCTCACAACCAAATTGGGAATACACCGCATGTAGGGAATATCATAGCAGCCATGGTGCGTGGGTCCGTCTTCGCCCACCAGCCCGGCCCTGTCGAGGCAAAAAATTACGGGCAATTTCTGAATGGCCACATCATGCACTACCTGGTCATAGGCTCTTTGCATGAAAGAAGAATAGATATTGCAGAACACACGCATACCCTGTGTGGCCATACCTGCGCTAACGGTTACCGCGTGTTGCTCACAGATCCCCACATCAAATGCACGTGCGGGCATTTTTTCCATCATAAATTTTAAAGAAGAACCACTGGGCATGGCCGGCGTAACACCAATGATCTTTTCATTCTTCTCTGCCAGTTCAATGATGGTGTGCCCAAAAACATCCTGGTATTTTGGCGGCTGGGGTGTTTCCAATTTTTTCTTAAAGATCTCACCGGTTACTTTATCAAATAATCCGGGCGCATGCCACTTGGTCTGGTCCTTTTCCGCCAATGAATATCCCTTCCCTTTTACCGTTACGATGTGTAATATTTTGGGACCGGGTATTTCTTTCAGATCCTTTAAAGTATCAACCAGCTTGGTAATATTGTGTCCGTCAATAGGGCCGAAATAACGGAGCTTGAGCGCTTCAAAAAGGTTGCTGCTTTTGCTAACCACTCCCTTCAATCCTGCTTCCAGTTTGCTCGCCATATCACGGGTGAAACGCTTGCCCACAGGTAATTTACCCATGAGGTTCCAAACCTCATCTCTTACTTTATTATAGGTGGGTGAAGTACTGATATCCGTAAGGTATTCTTTCAATGCGCCCACATTGGGATCGATGCTCATGCAGTTATCATTCAAAATGATCAGCACGTCGCTGTCTGCCACACCCGCATGGTTCATTGCTTCGAAAGCCATACCCGCGGTCATGGAGCCATCTCCAATAACGGCCACTGATTTTCTTTGTTCTCCTTTATACCGGGCAGCCATGGCCATACCCAGTGCGGCTGATATAGACGTAGAGGAATGACCAACACCGAAAGTGTCGTATTCGCTTTCGCTGCGTTTGGGAAAACCACTTAAGCCCTGGTACTTGCGGTTGGTAACAAAATTGTCCCTGCGACCCGTAAGTATTTTATGTCCATATGCCTGGTGTCCTACATCCCATACCAATTGGTCATAGGGGGTATTGTAAACGTAATGAAGTGCAACGGAAAGTTCAACCACGCCCAAACTGGCGGCAAAATGCCCGCCATGCACGCTTACCACATCCACTATGTATTGACGGAGTTCGTCACAAACCTGGTGTAACTGTTCGCGGCTGAGTTTTTTAAGGTCATCGGGAGAATCGATCTTCTGCAATAAAGCACCTGGGGTTATCTGCATTCAGACGGGTTTATGATGCAAAAATAGGCTTTTAGGGCAGCAGTTAGACGTTAGCTGTTAGCTATTGGCATTATTTGCGCAAAGGTAACGGCTACGCGCGGGAGGCCAAACGTTAACAGCCTCCAACCCGCTTACCGTTCAAATCCAATGGCTAACCGCTGATTTCGCCAAACAGACCCTGTTTTTGCCTTTGGTCAAATTTAGCTGTTCCGCGGGCGGGCTTAACCTCTATATTTGCCCCCGACATGAGAAGTAAATCGTCTTTATACTGGTGGTGCCAGCTGGGCGGCTGGTTATTATATGGTCTTACCATGGTGTTCTTCGCATACATATTCGAGAACAAGACCAACCATATTCTTTACCCACGAATAGCCATAACCATTCTTTTTGGATTGATATTCACGCACTTACTGCGTGAACTGATCCTCAAACTGGAACTGCGCCCCCCTGTACAGTCTACCAAATGGTGGCTGCTAACAGTAACGGTACTGGGCGTTGTGGTATTGTACAACCTTGCCAATAGCGCCATAGTAGAATGGCTGCAGATGTACGACCCCAAGATCAAAGTTTCTGTGGAAAAACGCTTTCTCGCCAACCTGATCCTTGATTCGCCACTGGTGCTGGTATGGGTTTCCATTTATTACCTCTGGCATTATGTGGAACTGGGTACTACGAGCGAAATCCAGAAAGTACGTCTCGAAAGCCTGGTGAAAGAACTGGAGCTGAAGACCATCAAGTCGCATATCAACCCACATTTTATTTTCAATGCCCTTAATAGCATCCGTGCGCTGGTTGATGAAAACCCCGAGCGGGCCCGGACGGCCATCACTGAACTGAGCAATATACTCAGAAGCAGTATGCAGGCGGAAAAACTGGAAACCGTACCCTTTGAGCGGGAACTGAATATTGTAAAGGATTACCTCGCACTGGAACATATCCGTTTTGAGGATCGCCTGCAGGTGGAGTATGATATTGATGAAGATACCCTTGACCAGCCTGTGCCCCCAATGATGCTGCAGACCCTGGTGGAAAATGCCATCAAGCATGGTATCGGCAAGCAAAAAAGCGGCGGACTGATCAGGGTAATTTCTGATTACCGGGATAGCCACCATGAGTTAATCGTACAGAATACCGGCCAGCTAAACGGGAATACTACCAGCGGCGATGGTTTTGGCATTACCAGCACGCGCAACCGTCTTAAGCTATTGTTCGGAGATAAAGCAGCATTTGCCATACGTAACACCGATAACGATATGGTGGAGGCAAAAGTAAAAATGCCAGTACAGGACGCACTTTCTTGATATTCTATTCATAAATTAGCGGTATGGCAATTAAAGCAATTATCATTGATGACGAAAGGCTCGCTCGTAACGAGCTCAAAAAATTGTTACAGGATCATTCCGATATTGAAGTGATCGAAGAAGCGGCCAATGTGGATGATGGTATAGAAAAGATAGAAACCCTCAATCCCGACCTGATCTTCCTGGATATACAGATGCCCGGTAAAACCGGATTTGATCTGCTGGCAGAAGTGGAGAAAGCCCCGCGGGTGATATTTACCACAGCCTATGATGAATATGCCATCAAGGCATTCGAGGTCAATGCGCTGGATTACCTGCTCAAACCCATCGAACCCAAAAGGCTGGCAGACGCAATACAGAAACTGCAGGCGGAAATATTTAAAGAGAATGTAGGACTCAATGGCGTTAACCGCGGTCCGCTTACCGAATATGACCAGGTATTTGTTAAAGACGGTGAACGTTGCTGGTTTGTGAAACTGGGCGAGATCCGTTTGTTTGAAAGCGTGGGCAACTATGCAAAAGTATTCTTTGGCACCCATAAGCCACTTATCCTGAAATCCCTGAACGCCCTGGAAGAAAGACTCGATGACAGGATGTTCTTCCGCGCAAACCGCAAACACATCATCAACCTTCGCTGGATAGAAAAGATTGAACCCTATTTCAATGGCGGCCTGCTGGTTGACCTGAAAGGCGGCGAAAAGATCGAAGTAAGCCGCAGGCAGACAGTGAAGTTTAAGGAAATGATGAGTTTATAGGGTGTGAGCTGCGAGCTGCGAGCCAAAAAAACTCGCAGCTCATAGCTCGAAGCCGCCCTCACCCCCCCAAAAAAAATAATCATGAAGCAGTTTAGTTTAATGTTATTAGCATCTACGCTGATCACTTTTTCCTTTGCACAGGATATCGATAAGATCATTAATGCACAGGAGGTGAAACGTATAGAAAGTATTTTGTCAGCAGATGATATGGAAGGTCGCCGCAGTTTTACCCCGGGGCTGGACAAAGCCGCTGCATTCATTGCAGAGGAGTTTAAAAAAACCGGGTTAAAAACATGGAATAACAGCAACAGTTACCTGCAGTCAATCACCATGGTTCGACCCAGGTTTATCAGTGCCGCAGCAAATTTTGATGGCACGCCCCAGGAAACTAAGAACCTGATCGTATTTACCACCCAGCCCGAACTGTCTGTAACTGAAAAGTCGGGCTATGAAAAAGTAATGATAAAGGCAGGCGCTAATTTTGGTACCGAGGTGCGTAAATACATGAATGCCGGCAAGAATTACCTGGTATTGGTGGACACTTCCTTTTCAAGGGTTTATGGTAGCCTGAACCGGGCAAAAACCGTACAGTTTAAGTCGGATAAAAATACCATTTTCGTTTTAACCACACAGGATCCACAGGCCTATTCTATAGAGGCCAAACACGAGATCACAGAACAAAAAACACAAAATGTAGTAGGCATCTTACCCGGCAGGAGCCTGAAAAATGAATACGTGATCTTCTCTGGTCATTATGATCATTTAGGGGTACAGGGTAAGGACCGGCAGGGCAATGTAAACACAGATTCGATCTATAATGGGGCCAATGATGATGCTGCAGGTACAACTGCCGTAATGTTACTTGCCCAATACTTTGCCGAATTAAAAAACAATGAGCGTACCCTCGTGTTTGTCGCCTTTACAGCGGAAGAATCGGGCGGGTATGGTGCGCAATATTTTTCTAGGCAATTCAACCCGCTAGACGTAAAAGCCATGTTCAATATCGAGATGATTGGCACGGAAAGCAAGTGGGGAAAAAATTCTGCCTATATAACCGGGTATGAAAAAACGGATATGGGTAAACTGTTGCAGGGCAACCTGGCGGGAACCGGTTTTACATTTTATCCCGACCCCTATACCAACGAAAATCTTTTCTATCGTTCAGATAACGCCACACTGGCAAGACTGGGCGTACCCGCACATACCATCTCCACTGCAAAGATGGACTCCGAACCCCATTACCACAAGGCAAGTGATGAAATAGGCACATTGGACATAGAGAATATGACCATGATCATCAAGTCAATCGCCTTAAGTTCAAAGGGAATTGTAAGCGGCAAGGAAACGCCTTCCAGGGTGGATACGTCGTCATTGCGCTAGCCGCGTGGTGAAATGTGAGAAGTGAGAGGCGAAAAGTGAAAATGCAACAAGACGCTTAAAATAAATTGGCGATCCAAACGGATCGCCAATTTATTTTAAGCCCCAAATCGAAAACTATTATTTTTTTGACTTTTTACTTTTGACTCCTGACTTTCCACCCCCTCACCTCGCAGCCACCGGCACACTATGCA
Organism: Chitinophagaceae bacterium; assembly: GCA_031424835.1. Taxonomy (GTDB): domain Bacteria; phylum Bacteroidota; class Bacteroidia; order Chitinophagales; family Chitinophagaceae; genus Sediminibacterium. The sequence goes on along the minus strand of JANPIE010000085.1, from coordinate 8,958 downwards.
CCGCCGTGCTGATCTCTTTAATGAGGGAAACATCTTTTTCTATCGCATTTCCTACTACAATCACATCAGCGCCTGCCTTGCAGTTGAGGTAAGCTTTTTCCGGTTCGGTGATGCCCCCACCGATGATCAAAGGTGCTTCTATGTGCCGCGCAACTTTTTCAATCATGTGTTCAGTAATGGGCCGTTTGGCGCCGCTTCCGGCATCCATATAAATAAGCTTCATTCCCAGCATTTCTCCCGCCATCGCGGTACACATAGCGATCTCGTTCTTGTCTGCAGGGATAGGGGTAGCATTTGAGATATAGGATACGGTGGTAGGCGCACCTCCATCAATTACCATGTACCCCGTGGGCATAATCTCCAGCCCGCTTTTTCTTACAAAAGGGGCGCTGATCACATGCTGGCCAATCAACAATTCGGGATTGCGTCCTGATATCAATGAGAGATACAGTAGGGCATCCGCATACTTGCTCACCTGGGAAGGAGAGCCCGGGAAAAGGATGACAGGTATATCACAGGCGGATTTGATTTGCTGTATGCATTCATCCAGGTGACTTGAGATCACAAGGCTACCGCCAACAAAAAAGTAATCCACCTTTGCATCGGTACCCAGTGCCACCAACTGGTCTATCTTATCATTGTCTACCTTGTCCGGGTCAATGAGTACCGCAAATGATTTTTTTCCTGCTTTTTTTCTTTCTGTAAACTGGTTATATAACGCCTGCTTCATTCGGATTACGGATAAAGTATTCCTGCAAAAATGCGGAAAATTATTCGGATAGGAGACAGTGCTCCTGTACCGACCTGAAAGATAGCGTATTATTTATAATTTGATAAGCCCATATGGGCAGGTATTTATTGTAAAATTCCTACTTTTTGCCCCTTTCCTCATTTACGCAAAATAACCCGTCCGGCAACGCTTTTCGGCAAAAAATATTTTCTACATGTGTGCATTTCCCCTCAAATGCAGCAGGGATTTGGGCTGCGGAACAATGCACATTCCTTATCCACAATCTGTTGATATTTCCACACCGGGTTTGTCAGAACGGAAAGATATTTTCGTCAACCCGCTGAACATTTTGTTCATGCAGGCACCTGATATAAGCCACGATTAAAAATAACGATTAACCTAACCCACACTATGTCTAACCCTCGCTCCAACAAAGGCCTGGCATTCAGCCGCCGCTTCACAAAAGATGGGATCAGCCCTTTCGATATGTTCGAGTATGATTACCGCGACAGCGTGATCAAAAACCCGAACGGCGAAAAAGTTTTTGAGATGAATAATGTGGAGGTCCCGAAGCAATGGAGCCAGATTGCAACCGATATTCTTGCACAGAAATATTTTCGTAAAGCAGGTGTGCCGCAACCCGATGGTTCCGTGGGCAGGGAAACCAGCGTGAAGCAGGTGGCTCACCGCATGGCCAATTGCTGGCGCGTATGGGGTGAACGCTATGGTTATTTCGCCTCTGCAAAAGATGCCGAAGTATTTTATGATGAACTGGCCTACAGCATTCTTAACCAGGCCTGTGTTCCCAATTCGCCACAATGGTTCAATACCGGGTTGCATGAAAGCTATGGCATCACCGGTAAACCACAGGGTCACTATTATGTGGATCCCAAAGACAGCAAACTCAAGAAATCTGCCAACGCATACGAACGCCCCCAGCCGCATGCCTGTTTCATTTTAAGTGTAACAGATGACCTGGTGAACGATGGCGGTATCATGGACCTCTGGACGCGTGAGGCCCGCATTTTCAAATACGGTTCAGGTGTAGGAACCAACTTCTCGCAGATCCGTGGCGGCGGGGAAAAACTCAGCGGCGGCGGAACCTCCAGCGGACTGATGAGCTTTTTAAAGATAGGCGACCGCGCTGCGGGTGCTATCAAAAGCGGTGGTACTACCCGCCGTGCAGCCAAAATGGTCTGCCTTGACCTTGACCATCCGGAAGTGATGGAATTCATCAACTGGAAAGTAGAGGAGGAAAAGAAAGTGGCCGCCCTTGTTGCTGCAGGATATGATAACAGTTATGAAGGTGAGGCTTATGCAACCGTGTCCGGACAAAACTCAAATAACTCGGTTCGTATCCCCAACTCGTTCTTTAAAGTACTGGAAGAAGATGGCGATTGGGAACTGAAAGCCCGCACCGATGGCCGTACCATGAAAAAGGTACCTGCCCGCGATGTTTGGGAAAAAATCTCTTATGCCGCATGGCGCTGCGCTGATCCGGGAACACAGTATGACACTACGATCAACGAATGGCATACCTGTCCTAAAGGTGGCCGCATCAATGCCTCCAATCCATGTTCAGAGTATATGTTCCTGGACAATACCGCCTGTAACCTGGCATCCATCAACCTGCGTAAGTTCCATACAGAAGAGAACAATGTTTTTGATGTGGAAGGATTTGAATATACCACGCGTTTATGGACAACTGTTCTGGAGATATCTGTATTGATGGCACAGTTCCCTTCAAAAGAAGTGGCGCAGTTGTCTTATGATTACCGCACACTGGGACTGGGTTTTGCCAACCTGGGTTCTATGCTGATGGTTAGCGGAATACCTTATGACAGTGAAGAGGCCCGCGGTATTGCAGGTGCTATCACAGCCATCATGACCGGTGTTTCTTACAAAACATCCGCAGAAATGGCCGGTATCCTCGGACCGTTTGATAAATACGAAGAAAACAAAGAAGATATGCTGCGCGTAATGCGCAACCACCGCGCGGCAGCCTATGATGCAGAAGAAGCCTACGTGGGCATAGAAATAAAACCACAGGGAATCAAAGCGCAACACTGCCCCGATCATTTACTGAAAGCGGCTACCAAAGCATGGGATGAAGCGGTGCAACTTGGAGAGAAATATGGTTACCGCAATGCCCAGACAACCGTTATCGCGCCTACGGGAACGATCGGGCTGGTAATGGATTGCGATACAACAGGTGTGGAACCGGATTTCGCCCTGGTGAAATTTAAAAAATTAAGTGGCGGTGGTTATTTCAAGATCATCAACCAGTCTGTTCCCCAGGCATTGCGTAACCTTGGGTATAATACCCAGGAGGCCGAAGCCATTGAGAAATATGCAGTAGGCGCGGCAACTTTTGAAGGTGCACCCTTTGTAAATCCAACCGCATTAAAAGAAAAAGGATTTACCGACGCGGAGATTGAAAAACTGAATGGTGCCGCCAAATCTGCATTCGAGATCGGCTTTATTTTCAACCGCTTTACGCTTGGCGATGAGTGCATGCAGCGTTTGGGTTTCAGCGAAGCACAATACAGCGACTGGAACTTTAACCTGCTCGAAGAACTGGGCTTCACCGAAGAACAGGTGGATGCCGCGAACGATTATGTGTGTGGTACGATGACTATTGAAGGTGCGCCTGCATTGAAAGAAGAGCACCTTCCTGTATTCGATTGCGCAAACAAATGCGGTAAGAAAGGGGAAAGATATATCCATGCCTATGGGCATATCCGCATGATGGGCGCCTGCCAGCCATTCCTGAGCGGTGCCATTTCCAAAACCATTAATCTGCCTCATGAGGCAACGGTGGATGAGATAGCCGATTGTTATATGCTGAGCTGGAAACTGGGTCTCAAGGCAAACGCACTTTATCGTGATGGTTCCAAACTGAGCCAGCCACTGAGTAATAAATCTGATAAGAAAAAGAAAGCAGGGGAAGCGGAAGAAACAAATGAAAAGGTTCTGGAGACAAGTGAGAACAGTTCAAATATTGTTGACCTGAGTAAGCTGACTGTTGAAGAATTGCTTGATGAAGTGCATAAACGCATGCAGGCTTCTACTGATACCAAGTTCAAAAGGGCATTATCAGGTATCGTAGAGAAAAAATCCTTGCCTGCCAAACGCAGGGGTTATACCCAGAAAGCAAAGATCGGCGGACAGGTCATCTTCCTTCGTACCGGTGAGTATACCGATGGTACACTGGGAGAGATCTTTATTGACCTTGCCAAAGAGGGATCCACGCTGCGCAGTTTCATGAACTGTTTTGCCATAGCCATTTCGGTAGGTCTTCAATATGGCGTACCATTGGAGGAATTCGTAGAGAAATTTGTATTCACCAAGTTCGAGCCTTCCGGTATGGTGGATCATCCAAACATCAAGACCACAACATCACTTGTTGATTTTGTGTTCCGCGCCCTGGCATTCGAGTACCTCGGCAGAACAGACCTGGTGCATGTGCTGGATAAACCTACCATCGGCAATACCGGTGAGGGAGAAGGAGAAGCCACTTTCCTGGGAAAGCCCGAACTGAGTAGTGTACGCATTACCGCCCCTTCTGCAAACACTACCCCAGCGGTGCAGCCACAAAAATTGCAGCGCGCCGTTGCTTCACCCGCGAGGGCGGAAGCCGGAATGGATGCAGTGAACGCAGCAGCCAAGAATATGCAGAGCGATGCGCCTGCGTGTAATACCTGCGGACATATCACCATCCGCAGCGGTACCTGCTATAAATGCCTGAATTGTGGCAATAGCATGGGTTGTAGCTGATACTAATCCGTATATGAATACCCAATAACCCGCCTTACTAACCTGAGGCGGGTTTCTTTTTGCGGCAATAGCCCTGGAAAACCTTATGCTGTACCCTTAGCGAACTTTTTGGTTAAAACCCTGTTTGAGTAGATCCTTTTACATCCGTATTACATCAAACTACGTAAATCAGGTTAATGAAAGAAAAGATCCTTGCGTTCATGGAAGACATGCGTTCTAACGACGCCTGTAAGGTATCGTCATGGTTCAGTGACGACAGCGAGTTATGGATACCACCTGCCGCGCCGGTAAAGGGTATTTCTAGAATAAAAGCCCTGTTCCGTGCCATGTTCAACCGCTACGAATTTCTCCAATGGACGATCGTAGACATACTGCCCGTAGGCGACTCACGCTGTATCCATATCTGCGACTCACATGGTAAGCTCAAAGGTTGTGACGAGTACAGGAATCGCGTAATAACAGATATCACTTTCAATGCCGAAGGCAAGATCACCAGCCTCTCAGATTATTTCAAAGACACGTCTGTTTTTGCCTGCAAAACAAAGGACGCAGCCCTTGTAGCTGTCGGTTAATCTACCACTGGAAATATTCCGAACACCATGGTCGCCCACCGACAATTACTTTTGCCATGCAACGCCACCCCATCCGCTAACGCCTCACGCCTCACGTCTCACGCCTCACGCCTCACGTCTCACGCCTCACGCCTCACGTCTCACGCCTCACGTCTCACGTCTCACGCCTCACGTCTGGAGCCGGCGTCAATAAAGACGTAAAACAGGCAAACATGTAATAAAGCCAGGTATAATTAAAGCCGCAGATTCGCAGATTAGTCACTATTCAATCTGCGAATCTGCGGCTTATTTCTTCTCTTCCATTGAGGACCGCGTTCAGCCACGCCGCCGCCAACAACGGCGTTAGCTTATTTCTTCTCCGCCACAATGCTTGCCCAATAACGCCACTGCATTCGCCACTCACGTCTCACGTCTCACGCCTCACGCCTCACGCCTCACGTCTCACGCCTCACTCTCTCTTCCAATAATTTTTTCCCCTAACCTAACAGTCATTACTCCAAAAAAATCATACATTCATTCCTTCAACGATTACAAAACCAACATTGCTATATGGGAGATCTCCAGGTAAAGAAACAAACCAAAAAATACGATGCGGTCATTGTGGGTTCAGGAGCAGGTGGCGGTATGGCGGCATATGTATTGTCAAAGGCCGGACTAAAAGTCTGCCTTCTCGAAGCAGGCGTTGACTACGACCCCGCCAAACATTCAGCGCAATTAAAAAATCCCTGGGAATCGCCCCGCCGTGGTGCGAGTACAAAGTTCCGTCCCTTTGGCGATTTCGATGGTTGTTACTGGGGATGGGAGATCGATGGTGAACCCTATACGCAGGCTGAAGGCAGCGATAAATGGGAATGGTGGCGCGCACGCATGATTGGCGGGCGAACCAACCACTGGGGACGTATCTCGCTCCGTTTTGGTCCAAAAGATTTCAAACGCAGAAGCATTGATGGACTTGGTGACGACTGGCCCATCAGTTATGATGATGTAAAACCGTATTACGATAAGATCGACCAGTTACTGGGTGTATTCGGATCCAATGAAGGATTGCCCAATGATCCAGATGGTATCTTCCTGCCACCTCCTAAACCCAGGCTGCATGAATTGATGATCAAGAAAGCGGCTACGGGTTTGAACATTCCGGTGATCCCTTCCAGATTGTCCATCCTTACCAAAAAAATTAATGACAAACGCGGGCAGTGTTTTTACTGCGCACAATGCGGCCGCAGTTGTAAAATAGCCGCCGACTTTTCGTCGTCGTCTGCTTTGGTGCAGCCCGCGATGGAAACAGGTAATGTAGAGGTCATCACCAATGCCATGGCGCGTGAAGTGATAACCAATGCGGAAGGACTGGCAACTGGTGTTTCGTACGTGAACAAAGTGGATAATATGGAATACCAGGTAAGCGGACGTATTGTAATACTCGCTGCCAGTACCTGCGAAACTGCGCGTCTTTTACTTAATTCCAAATCAACAAGACATCCCAACGGGCTTGCCAACGATAGCAATGTGGTGGGTAAATACCTGCACGATTCAACCGGCGCTGCTGTAGGCGGGGTATTGCCTACACTGTTTGGACGTAAGCGTTATAATGAAGATGGTGTGGGTGGTATGCACGTGTACACACCGTGGTGGCTGGATAATAAAAAACTGGATTTCCCTCGTGGTTACCACATTGAATACTGGGGTGGAATGGGACAGCCTGCCTATGGTTTTGGTATGGGAATGGAAAACCAGAATGGTAAGTACCAGGTTAACGGAAAAACAAAAGAAGCAGGTGGTTATGGTTCATCATTGAAAGAAGATGTTCGTTTCTTCTACGGTGCCGGAGTAGGCATGGCAGGAAGGGGAGAAGCAGTTCCTAATATTGATAACTATTGCGAGATCGATCCGAAAGTGGTTGATAAATACGGTATTCCCGTTCTTCGCTTCCATACCAAGCATTCGGAATACGAGATCAAACAGGCCAAGCATATGAAGGAGACCTTTAAAGAAATCCTGCATAATATGGGCGCCATCATTACATGGGGTGGAGACGATAGCGAAAAGAATAAATGGGGATTATCCAATCCAGGTAATATCATCCACGAAGCCGGCACTGTGCGTATGGGCGCTGATCGTAAAACATCTGCACTCAACAAATGGAGCCAGGCACATGACTGTAAAACCTTGTTCTGTGTAGATGGCAGCCAGTTTACTTCACAGGCAGATAAGAACATTACCTGGACGATCCTCGCTTTATCCATGAGGGCGTCTGAGTACATCATTGATGAAATGAAAAAACAAAATTTATAGCCGTCATCCCGAACGATGTAAGGGACCTCATTAAATAGGCGCCCTAACTAACGCCCGGGTATCTAAAACCTGATCACTATGGACAGAAGAAAATCGATCAAAGCCCTGCTGATAGGAACCGTAGGTTCCGGCGTGCTGATAGAATCCTGCAAGAATGCGGATAAAAAAGCGATAGCTGCTTCCGGAACAGCTACTGTAGACGATTGGCGTATGCAGGAAGAAAAAAATTACCTGAAAAGAGTTGCCGAAAGCGATAAATTTTTTACCGACCATGAGATGGCTACCATTACGGTATTGGGCGATATCATTATGCCCAAAGACGCCACCAGCGGCAGCGCATCAGATGCCAAAGTGCCTGACTTTATTGAATTCATCGTGAAGGATATGCCCGGACACCAAACGCCCATGCGGGGTGGCTTGCGCTGGCTCGATATGCAATGCTTCAAACAGTTCGATAAAGCTTTTGTGGATTGCGACAGCAAACAACAGATTGCGATGGTTGACCAGATAGCGTATCCCAACAAAGCAAAACCTGAAATGAAACAAGGCGTTGCTTTTTTCAACCTCGCACGCAACCTTGTAACAACAGGTTTTTATACTTCAGAAATAGGCGTGAAGGACCTTGGTTACATGGGTAATGTCCCTAACATGTGGAACGGTGTGCCGGATGATGTGCTGAAGCAGTATGGATACGCGTATAGTGAACGGGAGTTGAAGGAATGTATGAGCCCAGATAAAGTTTAGTAGGGTTATTTTGAAAAACGTTATAGAGTTAAGCTATAATAATTAAATAATTTTCCTATAGCATGGATTTTTGTGTAGGCTTATGTGTTGCAAGCCTGCGTAAATTAAACCAGCTATTTTTTTGCCTTTGAATAGATAATTCCAGCGACTACAAATGACGTAAATACAACCAGTAAAAATAGCATAACGTTAAATGATGGATCTTTTGATTTAGCCTCTTTTAAAAATACGCCAAAACATATATAGCCTACGACCAGAATGACAAAAAGTGCAATTTGTTTATGACTACTATTCCTTGTTCTATGGTCTACTTTATTTGTTTCTTTTTTTGAACCGTAAAGCGATTCTCTCATTACTTCATTTCGAGCAGTCCTCTCATCATTTATCTTTTTTAATTCAGAGAAGGTTGAGGGGTCTTGCAAGGCTTTTTTTAAGTCATCAAATAATTTTTTTTCTTGTTCTGTCATAAATAAAGATAAAGGACTATCTAATTCACCCCTGCACCAGCATCAATGTTGTTTTCAGGGTTTATAAAATGAAGTTTGCCATTGATGTCTTCAGCCATTAATATCATTCCATTACTCTCAATACCCCTCATTTTTCTTGGTGCGAGGTTTACCACAATGGTTACCTGTTTGCCAACAATATCTTCGGGTTTAAAATGGAGCGCAAAACCCGAGACGATTGTGCGGGTTTCAAAACCCAGGTCAACAGACAGCTTTAATAGTTTATCTGCTTTCTCAACTTTTTCTGCACTCACTATCTTTCCCACGCGCAGGTCTATTTTAGCGAAATCGTCGAAGACAATCTCGGGTTTCGGATTTCGGGTTTCGGGTGGTGGGG
>JANPIE010000084.1:0-15048 GCA_031424835.1 Chitinophagaceae bacterium | reverse complement strand
GCGTGAAAATATAACAGTCATAGATCTCTGCTAATCATTACTCTTCCTCCAGCATATCGGGTCTCCGTTCTTTGGTACGCTGAAGCGACTGTTCATGCCGCCAGTCTTCCACTTTTTTTGGGTCACCCTGTATCAGTATATCCGGAACTTTGTCGCCACGAAAATCAGCCGGTCGTGTGTACACCGGTGGCGCGAGTAAATTGTCCTGGAAAGAATCAAAAAGCGCGGAGGTTTCATCATTCAGTACACCCGGTAACAATCTTCCAATGGCATCAACCACTACGGCTGCGGCAAGTTCGCCGCCGCTGAGTACATAATCACCAATGGATATTTCCTTTGTAACATAGCGGTCGCGTATCCTTTGATCAATGCCTTTATAATGACCACATATCAAAAGAATATTTTCTTTCAGCGATAATTGATTTGCCATTTTCTGGTCAAATAATTTTCCGTCGGGCGTCAGGAAGATGATCTCATCGTATTTTTTTTCTTTCTGCAATTCATCAATTGCATTAGCGAGCGGCTCGGGCATCATCACCATTCCCGCACCACCGCCAAACTGGTAATCATCTACCTGCATATGTTTATTGATGGCCCATTTGCGGAGGTTATGCGTCTGCACGGTAAGTAATCCTTTTTCTTTGGCACGTTTCATGATGCTGTGCGCAAAAGGGCTGTCTAATAATTCAGGAACGACGGTGATGATGTCGATGTTCATAGTGCAAACATACAAATACCTTGTATCACTCTAAACGGAAGGTAGAAACCTGCTTCATGCGATACACAACAGGTGCACCATTAACCGTGGCAGGCACCCAGCGAGGCGCAGTTCGCAAAACGCGGTTTATTTCATTGCGTATAGATTGGCTTACCTGCCCCTCGATGGTGATCAGGCCAATGCTCCCATCAGTCATTATGCCAAAACCGTATTGGACCCTTTGTATGCGGCCAAATTTTTCAATATCCTTTTTAGTGGACTGGCTGATGATCATCTGCCTGTTGAAACTGCTGTCAAGATATTGGCTCCAGGCAGAGTCGCCGCCAGGGAATATGGCAGGTACGGATACACCCTGTGCCGGCAGGTAACTGCAAAAAAGAAAACCCGCAAGGAAAATCAAGATCTTTTTCATAGCCATACTTATTGTTCCATAAAACCACCTAGGTCGCGGCGTTCTCTTTTTGTGGGTCTGCCTATTTTACTTTGCCGCTTGCCTGTTGAGAAAACAGCCGCCTGGAATTTAATGCGGTCTAGTTCCTCTTCCGGGGTTATATCGATATAAAATTGTATCGCTTCAGAATATTGCACGCGTTTATGCAGGAGCCCGGTTACTTTTATTACCCATTTGCGGGCCTCTGTTTTTACTTCGTATTCATCGCCAATATTTACTATCCGCGATGCTTTGATAGATGCGCCCTGGAATTTTACCTTGCCCTTATCACAGGCATCACCAGCCTGGCTCCGCGTCTTAAAGAGACGAATGGACCAGAGGTATTTATCGATGCGTAATTTTTCTGTTGTTTCGGGCATAGTATGCTCAAATCTACAATTTCATTTTCACCGCAAAGACTCGAGGGCGCGAGGTGACGCAAGGAGATTGATACTTCGCGATCCTTTGCGCCCTTGCGCCTTCGCGGTAAAAACTGTCAAAAACCGGACTGCTCCTATTTCTTCATCTCCGTATAAAACTTATGGAAATACGGAATGGTTTCAATGCCTTTATAAAAATTGAACAAATCAAATTTTTCATTCGGACTATGCAGGTTATCGCTGTCGAGCCCAAAACCCATGAACACGATCTTGATGCCCAGTTCTTTTTCAAACAATGCGCAGATGGGTATGCTTCCCCCTCCGCGTACGGGTATGGGTTCTTTTCCGAAAGTGGCTTCAACGGCCTTGGCCGCTGCCTTATAGGCGTCTGAATCGATCGGTGTCATATAAGGTTCACCCCCATGGTGCTCATGCGCATTCACCGTAACGCCTTCAGGTGCGATGCTTTTAAAGTAGTTCAATATTTTTTCCGTGATGGTGACAGATGATTGGTTTGGCACCAGCCGGCACGAGATCTTGGCAAATGCTTTTGAGGGCAAAACGGTCTTCGCTCCTTCCCCTGTATAGCCACCCCAGATTCCATTTACTTCGAGTGTGGGCCTGATGCCGGTTCTTTCATTTGTGGTATAGCCCTTCTCACCCCATAAATTGATTACACCCAGGTCTTTTTTATATTCTTCTTCATTGAAAGGTGCCTGGCCCATTTTCTTTCTTTCTTCGGGAGTGGCTTCCACTACATCAGCGTAAAATCCCGGAATGGTAATGCGGTTATTTTCATCATGGCAGCCTGCGATCATTTTTGCGAGGATCGTAGCAGGATTGGCCACAGCGCCACCATACACACCACTATGAAGGTCGCGGTTAGGGCCCGTTACTTCCACTTCTATGTAACTGAGCCCGCGTACGCCGATATCAATGGAAGGCGTCTCCATACTAAGCATAGATGTATCGCTGATCAGTATTACATCTGCTTTTAACAATTCTTTGTTGGACTTTACAAAGCTGGCCAGGTTAGGGCTGCCCACTTCTTCTTCGCCTTCTATCAGGAATTTTACGTTGGCAAATAAAGTATTGGTGCGGGTCATGGTTTCCAACGCTTTTACGTGCATATAGAATTGCCCTTTGTCGTCGCAGGATCCACGTGCATAGATCTTTCCGTCTTTGATCACTGGCTCAAACGGGCCGCTGTGCCATAATTCCAAAGGATCCGCAGGTTGTACATCATAATGGCCATACACCAGTATGGTTGGTTTGGAGGGATCAATGATCTTTTCCGCGTACACTACCGGGTGACCCGCAGTTGGGTAAATCTCCACTTTGTCGGCACCCGCTTCCAGCAGGCGTTGCTTTACCGCTTCCGCGCATCTGTTCATATCATCTTTGTGTTCGCTGCGGGCGCTGATACTCGGTATGCGCAGTAGTTCCAGCAGTTCATCTAAAAAACGTTGTTTGTGTTTTTCCTGGTAATCTTTCCAAGCCTGCATGATCTGTGATTTTTTGGTGATTGTTATGAGGGAGACAAAATTAAGGAAGAATAGGGATTAGCCGTTGGCTTTTAGTGGTTGGCGATTTTCTGATACAACCTAATGTCTAACCGATTGCTTCACAATCGGTGTTTTTCATTCGAAAGCACATTTTCCATTGTCCATTGCAGCCTTTTTTCAAAGGGATGCTGGCGTACAGGACAGTCAGACTTAATGCAGATAGGGCATCCAAAGGGCAGGCAGCCATCTGTATGTACAAAGAGTTCAATGGCGTCGCCGAATTGATTTTTGATCAGTGCTGCCAGCGCGTCTATCTCAAGGTGTGCCTCGTGGATATTCAGGTACCAGGGAACGGTAAGATGACAATCGATGTGCAGCAGGCTGCCGTATTTGATCACGCGGAGGTTATGCAGATCGATCCAGTTTTCGCGGCGATGTTCATTAAGCGCTTTGATAAACTGCTGCAGTAGCTGTATGTCTGCTTCATCCATAATGCCCGCCAGCGAGGTGCGGAGGATGCGGTAACCGTTGTAGATGACCACCATGCTCATGATGATTGCAATGAGTTTGTCTATCCAGTATAGTTTTGTAAAAACAATGATCAGCAGTCCGGCAATAATGGCAAGGGTGGTATAGGTATCTACCTGTAAATGTTTTCCACTTGCACTGAGTGCGAGTGAGTTATTTTTTTTGCCGATACGTAAACAGATCGTACCTGCAACAAAATTCAGTACGGCGGTGCTTGCCACCAGCAGCAGGCCCATATCCAGCTGCTGCAGGGGGTTTTCTTCAATAATGTTCAGAACCGTTTGGTATACGATCATGATACCTGCGGCAATAATGAGGCTGCCTTCCGCGGCGGCGGAAACAAATTCGGCTTTGCCATGGCCATAAGGATGATCGAGATCACGCGGCTTGGATGCTACATATAAACTATACAAACCAATAAAACCTGCTATCACATTCACGATGCTTTCCAGCGCATCGGTAAGAATCGCCAGCGAGTGCGTGAACTGGTAGGCTATGATCTTCGCAAGGAACAGCACCACACCCAATATGCAGATAGCGAGTTGTACGCGGAAATTTTGTTTGGCTGAATGCAGTGTAGAGGAGTTTAGTTGCAAAGATAGAAAACGCGGAGAACAGACGAACAGGGGAACAGATGAGCTAGGAGCAGATGAATGTTAATCGGAGGGGCAAAACGCCGTTCATGCGTCTACCAGTTCCACTTCATCTGTTGCTTGCTCATCTGTTCATCATTCCTCTGTTCCCCTGTTCACAAGAGTTCGATTGTGTAATTGATGGCGCAGTGCTTTGAGAGCATGGCGGATATGCCGCAGTATTTATCATGTGACAGTTTCACGGCTTTTTTTACTTTGTCAATGTTCTCTTCCGTAGTATCAACTCTGTATACCATAGTAACGTATTTGAATACTTTTGGATGGTCGTCTGTCTGTTCAGATTCGGCTTCTATTTCCAGTCTGGTATAGGGTACTTTCATTTTGGTCATGATGTCCACTACATCCATACCACTGCATGCGCTCAGCGCGCCCAGTAACATTTTTTTGGGATTCATGCCGCTCCCTAAACCCCCGCCCGCAACCGTTGTATCTATTCGTACAGTATGCCCGCTGTCAGCTGTGGCATCAAATGCAAGCGCACTTACCCATTTTGTGGTTGTTTTCATCTTATTTGGTTTAAAAAATCAAAAGTCAAAAGAAAATATGCTTTTGACTTTTGAATTGGAAAGAACTATGCTTTCTTAAATCTCGACTCCACAAAATCCCAGTTGACTACATTCCACCAGTTATTGATATAATCAGGGCGTTTGTTCTGGTATTTCAGGTAGTAGGCATGTTCCCATACGTCCAGAGCCAGCAGCGGTGTGCCTTTCAGTTCGCTGGTATCCATTAAAGGATTATCCTGGTTGGGAGTAGAGCCTATGATCAATTTTTTATCGTTGTTCAGTACCAGCCAGGCCCATCCGCTTCCGAAGCGATTTTTTCCCGCATCGGAGAATTGTGTTTTGAAAGCTTCGAAAGAGCCGAAAGCCTGGTCAATGGCTTTGCCTAATTTACCACCAGGTTTGCCGGCTACTCCGGGTTTCATGCACTGCCAGAATAATTCATGGTTATAATGCCCGCCCCCGTTGTTGCGCATTTTGGCGGAATATTTAGAGATGTTTCGTAACACATCTTCCAGTTTTGAATTAGCTGTGTTCACATTTTCGGCCGCAGCGGCATCCGCGAGGTTTTTTGCGTAGGTGGATGCATGTTTTGTGTGGTGAATTTCCATAGTCATCGCATCAATTACCGGTTCAAGGGCGTTAAATGCGTAAGGCAAGGGTTGTTGCGTAAAGCCCGTTGCGGGTACATCGGCAGCAAATGACTGTAAGGATGGCAGAATAGTAAAAGCGATGCCTGCTGTGCCGGTATTTTTTATAAACTGCCGGCGGCTTTTGTTATGGTTTATCATACACTCTGGTTTATTTTTTTTTGATGCGTGATTTAAAATTAGCCAAAAAACTCCGCAACTGTTTGAAAGAACGGTAATAGAATTCCTGGTTAAACAACTGCGAATCACGCATGGCTTTGTATGTCAGGAATATGCCTATCGGTAATAAAATCATGGTAGAGAGCCACATGCCTGCCAGCGGACTTGCCTGTTCTGATTTTACGAATTTTTCTCCGAATGTGTTGAATAGATGAAATACGACAAAGAAAATAATAGCAAACACGAGGGGGGCACCCAGTCCGCCTTTGCGTATAATTGAACCCAGTGGTGCACCTATCAGGAACATCACAAAACAGGCTATGGAAAGCGTGAATTTTTTATGCCATTCAATTTCGTGCAGCAGCAGTGACTTGTATCGCTCATGATAGTCGTTAGACAATACAGCCAGGTTTCCTTTTATGCTGTTAAGCTGGCTTACACCGGCATCCATGATTCTCTGCTCCAGTGAATCGGGTATCAGGTCGTTGAGTTTGGCTGCTTTCTTTAGGGAGTCTGGCGCAATCGCCTTCCAGCCGGTATCGGAATAACGGGCAAACCGCAGATAAGGGTTTACTTCCGCTTCTGATTTTTTTATGTAAAAACTGTCTACGTTGTGTAAAGAATCAATGGCTGAATTCAGTTGCCGCATGCTGAGCATTTTGGGGTCATAAAAACTGCTGTCACCTGATTCTCTGAGTTTGAAACTTTTGAGGTCGAAAACTTTTTTGTATTCCTTAAATCCCATTCTGGTAAACTGGGTATTGGTAGTTGCGCGTGCCCCTTTTTCCTCGTAGCGCCAGCCGTTCTTGAGAATGAATTCCAAAAAACGCTTATCGGGCGTTACCCGCATAATGCCGCTTTCTGCCAGTAACATATTATCCTGTAATTCCCGGCCCCTTTCATTTTTTTCAAAGATCACCACGTTATGTATCAGGCTATCGTTCTTTTCTTTTTTACCCAGCTTGATCACGTAACCTTCAATCTTATCATAGAATACGCCTTCTTTGATATCAAAAGCAGGTTTGGTAACGATGATATCATATTTAAGCGCCGATAATTTCATCTGTGTTACCGGAATGATGTTGTTGGCAAACAAAAATGCCAGGCCGCATACAAAAATGGTAAAGATCATTAGCGGGCGCATAAAACGTAATAACGGTATACCCGCTGCCTTAATGGCCACTAATTCGAATGTTTCACCGAGGTTTCCAAAGGTCATGATGGAAGAAAACAGCAGTGCCAGCGGTAGCGCAAGAGGTACCCAGAACAGGGTAACAAGACCTACTAGTTTGAGAATGATAAAAAGGTCAAGACCTTTTCCAACCAGGTCGTCTATATACAACCAGAAGAACTGCATAGTGAGTACAAACAGGGAAATCACCAGCGCGGCAATAAAAGGACCGATAAAGGCGCGTATGATGAGTATATCAAGTTTTTTTATCACTTTGTCCTGTCTTAATATTGTCTATGGGTCAAACAAAAATAGCGCTTTCGCCAAAGGAACTTGAATTGGTTACGGATGCGGGGTGGATTTTAACAAAGAACGCAGTAATTGATAAGGTGTATGCATTGTTTGGCCAGTTAAGCGAAAGGTACCGGGTATTGATCGAAGCGAATGAGAGGGTAGCGCCTGATACGGGTATCCGTTCACCCAAAATATCAAAAGGCGAGCAGTATGAGCAACTCCCCTGGGTAATGCTTGATTACCCGCGCAACTTTGGAAGCGAAGATAGTTTTGCGATCCGGAGTTTTTTCTGGTGGGGCAATTATTGCAGTATTACACTGCAGTTGTCGGGCAGTTATCAGCAAAAATATGTTCCTGCATTGCAGCAATATTTACACTACTCACCAGGTGATTGGTTTATTGGCATCGGCACCAACCCCTGGCAGCATCATTTCAGGCCGGATAATTATCTTCCTATAAAGGAATGGAATGGAGATATGGCCACATTACCATTCCTGAAAATCGCAAAGAAAATATCCCTCTATGAATGGAACAGTTTGGATGTTTTTTTTGAACAAGGGTATGGGGAGATGGTTGGGATGCTTGGGGGCGGGGGGCGTGAGAAGTGAGAGGTCAATCGTCAGACGTCAAACGTGAGACGTGAGTGAAGAAATGAAAATAGACACGGGCCCACCAACTGCCGCGCAATATTTCGCAGAAAAATTAATTTAACTATCTCACCCTTCGCTTCTCACTTTTCACGTCTCACGTCTCACGTTTGACGTCTCACGATTGACGTCTCACGATTGACGTCTCACGTCTCACGATTGACGCCTCGTGCTGCGCGTCACGCGCCCAAACGGTGAAACAGTTCCTTCAACTGGTATTGCCACAATTGGCTCTGGTCCTTGATCTCGTTTTTTTCGGCAAAATCCTTGATAAGGAGAATGGTTTGGTTGGATATTTCCGTTTTTTCAATGCGGAATTCGAAGTATTCGTTCTTTTCTGTGTGGTGCCAGTGATAGCGGATGAATTTATCGGCTTCTTTGTCTACTACATCTGCTTTGTCAGGTGCCTGGCCATTCCAGGAAAAGCTGTACACGTTATCAAATTCGTCAACTTTATCTGCAAACCATTCCTGCAAACCGGCAGGCGTAGCCAAAAATTCGTACAAAATCCCAGGTGAACATCTTACCGGCAATTCCAACGTAAATAGTTGCTTCTTACTCATTACAATCTCTTTAATCTACAATCATCGTAGGCCTGCAATAATATTAAATAATCGCTCGCTTCCAAATGTTTTTTTACCCCGGGCGTGGCAATCTCGCATACCAGCCGCGAAATCAATGTTGCACCAACGCTAAGGCATTGCTTTTCAATAAATTGCGTGAAATAATTTTTTTGTAATGAATTGAAAAAATCTTAAATTGCTATTCAACTGATCGTGTGACGCTGGATCTTTTCCCCCACAAAAAGGTTCATACCAAAACAAACATACAACCAAAACCTGCTAAGCTATGAGTATGCGTCAACTCAAGATCACGAAGTCTATTACGAACCGTGAATCACAAAGCCTTGAAAAATACCTGCAGGAGATCGGGAAAGTAGACCTGATCACCCCCGAAGAAGAAGTACAACTGGCAATGCGCATCCGCCAGGGCGACCAGCTTGCGTTGGACCGCCTCATCAAATCCAATCTCCGTTTTGTAGTATCAGTTGCCAAACAGTACCAGAATCAGGGATTAACGCTGCCCGACCTGATTAATGAGGGTAATCTTGGATTGATCAAAGCGGCACTCCGTTTTGACGAAACCCGTGGATTCAAATTTATTTCGTATGCCGTCTGGTGGATACGGCAAAGTATCCTGCAGTCGCTTGCGGAGCAGAGCCGTATCGTTCGGCTGCCACTCAATAAAGTGGGACTTACCAACCGCATCAGCAAAGCCTACCAGCAACTGGAACAGGAGTTTGAGCGTGAACCTACTGCCCAGGAACTGGCGGATTTGCTTGACATAGGCATTGAAGAAGTTACGGCCACCATGAGCGTGGGCTTCCGGCATGTAAGTATGGATACCCCGCTCTCTGAAGGGGAAGAAGGTACTTTGCTGGACCTGATGGAAAATCCCAATGCCGAAAGAACCGATGAAAAACTTGTTCACCATGAGTCTCTCCGGATGGAAATAGAACGCAGCCTGCGTACGCTTACTGAAAGGCAGAAGGAAGTGGTTTGCTATTTCTTTGGAATAGGGGTTGATCATCCATTGAGCCTGGAAGACATTGGCGAGCGTTTTCACCTCACCCGTGAGCGGGTGCGGCAGATAAAAGACAAAGCCATCACCAAGCTGCGCAGCACCAACCGTTCTAAACATTTACGATTCTACCTGGGCTAAACTCCGTGAACTCCGTGGATCTTTGGCCTCTGTGTTAAAACCTTCGTTTCGGACAGGTGAGGGTACAGAGACACGGTTTTTTCAACACAGAGGCGCCGAGATCCACGGAGTTCACAGAGAGTTTTTCGTATTCCCATATCTTTGCCATCCCAAAACAGTGAATATGCCTTACGGTTATATTCATTTTTTATTTGTGTAAGTAAGATAGAAATCAGCAACTATGTTTAATTCATTAAGTGAAAAGCTAGAGTCGGCGTTTAAGAACCTGAAAGGGGAGGCGCGCATCAATGACCTGAATATTGCCAATACCGTAAAGGATATCCGCCGCGCATTGATAGATGCGGATGTGAACTTTAAGATAGCCAAGGAATTCACGGATAAAGTGAGAGAGAAAGCCACCGGCGAAAAAGTGATCAATGCCATCAGTCCGTGCCAGTTAATGGTGAAGATCGTTAAGGATGAGCTTACAGAATTAATGGGTGGCACAGAGGCGCAGTTCAATATTTCTGGTAACCCAACCGTGATATTGGTTGCGGGATTGCAGGGTAGTGGTAAAACAACGTTTACAGGGAAACTGGCCAGTTATCTCAAGACAAAAAAAGGCAAATCGGTATTGCTGGTTGCGGCGGATATTTATCGTCCCGCAGCCATAGACCAGTTAACCGTACTGGCGGAGCAGGTAGGCGTAGATGTGTATAGTGAGCGTGAAAACAAAGACGCAGTTGCCATAGCGCAGAATGCGATCAAAGAGGCAAAATCAAAAAACAAGAATGTTATTATCATAGATACCGCCGGCCGACTGGCTATTGATGAGGCGATGATGACCGAAGTGGCCAATATACGCACTGCGGTGAGTCCGCAGGAAATACTTTTCGTAGTGGATTCCATGACCGGCCAGGATGCGGTGAACACAGCCAAAGCCTTTAATGACCGCCTCGATTTTACGGGGGTTGTGCTTACCAAGCTGGATGGTGATACAAGGGGTGGTGCTGCTTTATCGATCAAATACACCGTGAACAAACCCATCAAGTTCGTGAGCAGCGGTGAGAAGATGGACACGCTCGATGTTTTCTACCCCGAGCGTATGGCGCAGCGGATACTGGGTATGGGTGATATCACCAGCCTGGTAGAAAAAGCGCAGGAGCAATTTGATGAGGTGCAGGCAAGAAAGCTGGAGAAAAAGATCCGAAAGAACCAGTTTGATTTCCAGGACTTCCTTGACCAGTTGCAGCAGATCAAAAAAATGGGTAACCTGAAAGACCTGATGGGTATGATACCCGGTGTAGGCAAGGCTATCAAAGATGTAGATATCAATGATGATTCTTTCAAAGCCATTGAGGCGATGATCAAATCAATGACCCCATTTGAACGTGCCAACCCTGATATATTAACACCGGGCCGGAAACTAAGGATAGCTAAGGGCAGTGGTAAGGATATAGCCGAAATCAACGCTTTTATGAAGCAGTTTGAGCAAATGAAGGGTATGATGAAAATGATGAACAGTATGCCGATGGGCGGGCGGTTTCCGGGGATGAAGCGATAAGGACGGTTGCCGGATAGCCGGTTACCGGTCTCCAGTCTTTCAGGAAGCAGGGCCACCGGCCGGCAGCGGTAACCTGCAAACGGCAATGTGCCACCAATTCCTGACCCCAGAGTCAATTTACAAGCTCTAACAAATCCTTCACATTCAAAGTTGGCAAACTTCCGATTTCCCTTTACTTTTGCCTTCCGATTATTCTTAGTCGGGTTAACCAAATTCCTAACGTTAAATTTCTATTTAACATGGCAGTAAAAATGAGATTACAGCGCCACGGAAGCAAAAAACGCCCATTCTACTTTATTGTAGTGGCCGATGCACGTGCGCCAAGGGATGGTAAGTTTATCCAGAAAGTGGGAACTTACAATCCGCTTACAGTACCAGCAACTATCCAGTTAGACCGTCAAAAGGCGCTGGAATGGCTGAACAAAGGTGCTCAACCCACCGACACTGTACGCCGAATCCTCTCTTTCAAGGGAGTATTGTATTTGAAGCACCTGTTACGTGGTGTGAAACTGGGACTGTTTGATGATGCTGCAGCTATGACCAAATTCCAGGCATGGCACAATGAGCATGAAGCAAACATTACCCGTCGTAATGACGAGCACAGAAAAACCCAAAGAGCCAAGAAAGCTTATACGCCGGTGGTAAAAAAGGTGGAAGTTAAGCAGGAAGAGGCTTCTGAAGGAACTGCTGAAGCATAATCTGACCGGAGAACAATATTCCAGACCCGAAAGCAATTTCGGGTCTTTTTTTTGATGGGTTGACTACCCTGCACCGGCATTTATGCCGGTTACTGCTAATGAATTAATTTGCACAACCATGAAGGAATACGTTCATATAGGTAAACTGGTGGCCAGCTTTGGTGTAAAGGGTGAACTGATCCTGAAACATGCGTTGGGTAAAAAAACAATGCTGAAAGATGTGGAGGCATTGTTTGTTGAAGAGAATAAGGGTTCCTATCTCCCGTATTTTGTACAATCATCCAAAGCCCGGGACCATGAAGAGATCTATATCAAACTGGAAGGAATCGATACTAAGGAATCGGCAAACCGGTTGACAACAAAAAATGCGTGGTTACTTGACGAAGACTTTCGAAAGCTCGCGGGAAAAACGGCGCCGATCTCTTTATTGGGTTTTCATTTGATTAGTGAGGGTGATGACCTCGGCCCGATAGAAGAAGTAATAGAACAACCCCACCAGGTGTTGTTGCGCATAGACCTCGATGGCAAAGAAGCGCTGATTCCCCTGCATTCAGAAACACTTGATAAGGTCGATCATAAAAAAAAGGAAGTGCATGTGACATTACCGGATGGTCTTCTCGATATTTATCGTTAGCTCTCTGCGTAAACTCTGCAACTCATGTTCTCTGCGGTTGGTTACGGGTTCAGCAATACCGGCAGCCCATATTTCAAAACGTTTTCCAACCGCAGAGAACGGGAGAAGCAGAGGTTGTGCAGAGTTATTCGGCAATCCATTTGATCGCCGCCTGCAGTACGGGATCTTTTTTCTCTATGATATCCCGGGCAGTTGGCTTAACCCAAACATCCGGCAAGACGGGATCGAAATTTTTTTCGTTGCCATCAACCCTTGTAAACATTTTCGTGGAAGCTCTTGCAATAATGCCGCTATTCGGAAGCATAAAATTGAACATCTCGCCAAAATCATTCGGGGGTTCCCCGCTGGCTTCGCCAAAGATTCTTGCCATACCATAGGTTTTGATGGCATCCGATAACATATTGGCGCTGGAAAAAGTATTCGGTCCCATTAGTACCGCTACTTTGCCGCTGAAAAAATGATCCCGGTGTTTGGGTATTGCCAGTTCCGTTACTTTGTATTCGTAGGTATCCCCGTTTTTCTGGCTGTTATAAAAACGATTGTCGGCTTCATTATAACCACCGGGTTTACTTTTCAGGAATTCCTTATAATGTTCACTGATCTTCCATTTCATTCCTGCTGAAAAGCGGTAAGGTTTTTTCGAAAAATAACTGATCAAAATTTCCCCCAGCGCTGAATTTCCCCCACTGTTTTCCCGCAGGTCTATTACCAACCCGCTTATCTGCTGCGAATCGATGGATGCAAAAGTTCTTTCGAGAAATGCTGAAAATGGATCGCGGGCATTATCCACCATACTCCGGTAGTTGATGAGGCCTATATTATTTTCCAGCAGTTGATACGCGTAGGGCAGGGAAGAACGGTTGCGTTGCGCCAAAGCTTTATTGATACTATCGCCCTGTTGTTTATCAAATCCGGCAACACTGAAGGAAATACTGTCGCCTTCTGCTGTTACCGCATCTAACGCAAACGGTGCCGTTATACCATGCAGAAATAAGAGTTTCCGGATATTGGCAGCCACCTGTTGCCCGCGCCAGATGGGCAGTCCGCCAAAGTATTGTTTGTATTCATCAATGATCCTGTTTACCGGCCTGCCATTGATGCGGATGATGCGGGCAGCGGGTGAAAGTTTTTGTTCGGCACTGATATCCTCATTCACTACCAGGGCATCCTCATCGGTTTTTTGTATTAGGAAAGGAAACCGTCTTGACTGGGTATAGAGGCTGTCGGTGAGTGGGCTGGAAGGTAAGCCTATGTGTCCCTCATTCAATGCTGCGCCCAACCGGCCGATAACCAGTACCGCTGTTTCAGGCGGGATGCTGTCGGGTAATCCTTCGAGCAGTTTTTCTTCCAGTACTGCCAGTTTTTCGCGGCTGATGGAATGAAACAGGTTCACGTGCGATTCTTCCATCACTTTGTTCCAGAAGCGGAGATCTTCCTGAAAATCTTTTTTGCTTAGCTGCAGTGAAGGCCCGTTTTGAAAATGCTGTTTAAAGTAGGCCACCTGGGGTTGCGCTGTGGCAGTCAACAGGCAGAGGGAGCAGGTGAATAATAGAAATATGCTTTTCATTTGATGGTAGTAATTGGATAAAATTAAGGAGTACATTGGCAATGGTGCATCACATAAAAGGGCGGTTTTTGCGCGGGCTCTGGTGTGCATATCCGGGTTGATGGATTGATTTTCCATCGTCAACCCTGAAAAAAAGACTGGCAGGTTTGCCGGAATGGGCTAGTTTTCCTTTTTTTAGGGTCCTGAATTACCGGAATTTCAATGAATATCAGGCAACAGGTGCTTCCCCGACGGTATCTATGATTGCGATGAATGCCCGGGCAGGTGTCGGCAATCGGTTTACGGGCATCATCCAGTACCCAAATAAATCTTTACTATCCTTATCCTCCTGTATGGCAACTGCTGAGAAAGTCCGACATCGTTTGCAAACCCTGGTCCGCGGGATTTTGGCAGTGCTGATCAGTTTTTTCTGTTTTGTCAATGCTGGTTATTCGCAGCAATCCTATTCCATCGCCATCTGTAGCGGCACACCGTTTAATTTTATACAGCCAGGCGCTGTTAATGGAACTACATACACCTGGACAGCACCGGTGATATTGCCGGCGCCCGGGGCAGTATCAGGCGGAACGGCACAGTCAGTACCTCAGAGTTCCGTTTCACAGGTGCTAACGAATTCCACCACTGCCCAGGCCACCGCAACGTATGTGGTGACCACTTCTTCCAACACCACTTTTCAACTGGTGGTAACGGTTAATCCGCTGCCGCTTTTAACGTCGAGCAAAACGCCGCCTGCTGTTTGCAGTGGTGCGAATGTCAGCTATACACCTACCAGTGCTACGCCCAATACGGCATTTACATGGAGCAGGTTGGCAGTTACAGGTATCAGTAATGTTGGGGGACAAGGGGCGTTCAATCCTAATGAAATTTTGGATAATACTACCATCAACCCAGTTACAGTAAGATATTCTTATACCTTATCGGCTAATGGTTGTACCACTTATAATGAAGATGTGGATGTGGTGATCAACCCCATTCCCTTTCTGAGCAGTACCAAGGCGCCACCTGCTATATGCAGTGGAACCACCTTTAATTACACACCCTCATCGCAGAATGCAAATGCGTTTACATGGACCAGAGCCGTGGTCGCCGGGATTGCTAATGGTGCCGGCTCCGGCAACACCAATATTAGTGAGGTACTCGTAAATACCACCCTTTTGCCCATAACTGTGAACTATGTGTATACGCTCACCAACAGTTCGCAAAACTGTTCATCCAACCAGCAGGTGGTAAGGGTAGTAGTGAGCCC
>JANPIE010000083.1:0-18947 GCA_031424835.1 Chitinophagaceae bacterium | reverse complement strand
TCTGTTTTATTGCGGTAGCTTGTATAATTTATATCGAGCATTTTATTGGTCCAGGGAACATCAATTTGGTATCTGTTATGGTATATGCGGTTATCATACACATACACTTCTTCAATATTTACCCCACCGCGATCAGCTTCTTCTGCAGTGTAACGAATGCTTCTCACGCCATTATCATAATAGTTATATCCGTATGCTACTTTTTCGCCGCCGGCTTTCAGGTTTTTGCTGATGACAAAAATTCTTTTAGCAGATGACCCGCTAAAAAAGGAGGCTGTTTCTCCCGGTTCAATTTTATACCGAACGGTATAATTAAATTGCGGCACCGGATTATTTATTTGTTTACTCCCGGGATCAAATATGTGCAGGTAACTAACCTGTTTTACTTCGCGACCCTGCTTATCCGTAGTGACAGCTTCAATCCGGTAATATCCTTCGTTCAGTCGTCCGGGCGCGATCAAAAAAGTGTCGGTAAGTTTGGTGTCAAGGGTTCCGGTCAGCACTGAAGGTCCTGCGGGCCAGGAAAGCATATCCGTTTCATTCCTGTATTCGTCTGTGGGAAAATAGCGGGTAAATTCTGTTTCATCCATTACGTACTGATCCGGCCGTTGCCAGTATCTTTTGCGTATCAGCCTTTGCGGCGCCTGTAGTGGATATACCTGTATACGAACAATGGCAGGCTCTTTTTCATAATTGAGGTTTGTGGTCCTCACCTGTATATGCTGTGTGCTGTCAATGCGCGCTACAGGGGTATTGGCCAGTTGAAGCAGCAGTGAGCTGAAACCACTGGTGATCTTTGTTATGGCCGTTCTGGTTTCACCCGCGGCATCTGTAACATTTGCTTCCACTGAAAAATCAAACAACGGGTTACCCGAACTGTCAATGATATCCTCCGCGAGAGCCTTGAAACGGATGGTAAATTTCCCCTGCGCATCGGTTGTCAGCTCACCTTGGGCCACCTGTCTTGCAGGTGATGTGGGAAAGGGCCTGCGCCAGAAGTAGGGGACAAGGTAGCGCGTATTGCGTGAGACATTGTAGGCAACTTTTGCATTGTTGAGTGTATTGCCCGCATACGCTTTTGCGATACCTGTGATGCTGATTGAGTCATTGAGCCGGTAAGAACCTTTTACCTTTTCAAATTCAACGGTGAAGCTGGGTCTTTTGTATTCTTCCACTGAAAAGTAGCCGGCCGAATGGTTATAGTTCTTTGTTTCGATGGAAAAATTACCTGTCAATCCATTTGCAGGTAATTTAAAGTTACCGGCTAAGGATCCATAATCATTAAGCGTAAATTTCAGGGAATCGATTGCCTTGCCATTCACATCTTTCAGGTACACCCAAACCGGTTCTGATGATATATACAGCCTGCTGCCCGCTGTTTTGCCCTCTTTAATAACGGCTATGCCTTTAAAATACAAGGTTTGTCCGGGCCGGTAAAGGGAGCGGTCGGTAAAAAAGAAAACACGGCGGTTATCCGCTTTACCGTTATTGCGCGGATTTTCTTCCGGGGCAAGATAGTCGTCCTGTTCCAGGTTGAGTTTGTCGACCGGGGTACTAACCAGGAGCCGGTATGCACCTTTTATTTTTTGGGGATCCAGTTGTGCAAGGCCATTCTTGTCTGTATATTTTTCAAAAAGGGTATCGATGATCCATTTTTTTTCGCTACCACCGTATCGTGGACGCAGCACGGTAACTTTTGCATTACTGATCGGCGTTCCGTTATCCCTGTTTACCACAAATACGTCGCTGTTGCTTTGGACATAACTGATATTAGACACAGAAAAAAACTGCAGGGACATTTTATCCAGTGTATCTGTAAATGCGCTGTGGCTGCTTGTCAGCAATGCATACCTTCCCGGAGTTAGAGCATCAATCTTGATTTCTGCATGATGTAACTGGTGATCGTCTGCGGCGGGAACGGCCTGCGAAAAGGATCTGACTGCCTTCAGCCTGCTGATTTTTTTCCAGAATCCCGGTTCCCACTGTTCCTGGAAATTGAAATTGTTATCATCTACCCGGATGATCCTTCCAAAAAGGGTATCCACGTTCCTGTAACTTACCAGCGCGCGGAAGGGTTTACCTGTTACATTTACTCTTTCTGTTTGGGTGCGCAATTCTTTCCGTTGAATCTGCGCGAGGAGATTTTGTAAGTCAGTAACGCCGGTATCTGTTTCTTTAAAGGACTGGAGCGCTTTGCTGATGATCTCTATTGCTTTTATGTATCCATACCGATGGGTGGTGTCGCCGAAAGCCTGATAGTTTGAGGCCTTATCGGATTCTATTTTTGCCAGCAGGTACCAGGCCATAGCCGTTGCGCCGGTGGTTGGGTATTTTTCTGTAATGGATTCCAGTGTCTGGCGGTAGATCCGGTCTTTACCCGCAAATGCCGCATACTGGTAAACCCATTGTATGCGTTTAAGGTCGGCATCGATCAACGCATTTTTATCTGGGTCTTCTGAATGGAAGGCAAGTATTTTTTTAAACAGGTTGATTGCGTGATGCGCCAAAGCGCTGCTGTCAGCAACAGGGAAGTCCGCGGCAATAAAAATGACAAGTGGCTTTAGCGCCCGCTCATCATTCAGCGTAAAAGCGTTGGCAGGTTTGGTGGTATAGCTTTCCTGCTGCATGAAGAAATCCAGTGCTTCATGCGCCAGCAGGTCATATAAGGTAGGTCTGAGGTTGCGCGCATTACCCCTGATGATTACAGCATCATAGCGGTCGAGTTTTGTTTGCTGTAATGCGTTCCGCTCCTGAACAGACAGCAGGTAATTACGCGTGATGGCGCTGATAAAATCGTCGTTTGCCCAGGTGGTGATATCTGTTTTTAGAAACCCTGAAGTGTTTTTTCTGTCAAAAATTCTCCAGCGGTTATTGTTGAAGTAGTGCAGGAATTGTTTGGCGAGCAGTGAATAGAGAACGGATCGCTGTACAGGATCTTTGGCAGAAAATATCTCGCTTTGGATGGCTTTGATAGCGTGCACCGGGTCGTTGGTGTTGATACGTTCCTCCAGCGTATAACGGTAAACCAATGCTTTTACCTGCTGCGCGGGTAGTTTGCGTTGTATTGCTTTCTGGCTGATGCTATTTACCTTATCGAGTGCAGTACGTGTAAGGTCGCTGTTAACGATGATGGAATCAATGTATTTCCATTCTTTTGAAAAAACTGTATCCGATGTTTGTGCTGTAGCTGAAAAAGACAGCATTGCAAGCAAAGCCGTATAAACCTTCCGTAAGAACATCTCCTGAATTTTCATGTAAGTTACTTTGTTAGTGTTGGATGTGTACTTTCCGCTGATTACACAAAAACTATTCCCCTATTAACAAAACATTGGAAATTGCAGGCTTTGACACAAAAAAACCCGGCAGTTGTGATTGCCGGGTTTCTCAGGTGCTATTGTCTACTATTTTTTCTGTAGTACCTCTGCCATTGTTTTGCCGATATCAGCGGGACTGGCAACGACATTGATGCCGCATTCAGCCATTATCTTCATTTTGGCGGCCGCAGTATCGTCTGCACCGCCTATGATCGCTCCTGCATGGCCCATACGGCGGCCGGGAGGGGCGGTTTGGCCGGCAATAAATCCTACTACGGGTTTTGTCTTGTTGTCTTTGATCCATTTGGCTGCATCTGCTTCCATGCTTCCACCTATTTCGCCAATCATGATGATACCGTCTGTTTCGGGGTCATTCATCAGTAACTGAACTGCTTCAATGGTAGGCGTTCCTATGATGGGATCGCCGCCGATACCGATGGCCGTGCTGATTCCCAGGCCTGCCTTAACAGCCTGGTCGGCTGCTTCATAGGTAAGTGTACCACTTTTGGAAACAATACCGATACGTCCGGGCTTGAAAATGAAACCAGGCATGATCCCTACTTTCGCTTCACCTGCGGTGATTACACCGGGGCAGTTGGGCCCTATCAGCCGTGTATTTTTACCCAGCATAAAATTTTTCACTTTCACCATATCCTGAACCGGAATGCCTTCGGTGATACAAACCACGAGGCCAATACCGGCTTCTGTTGCCTCCATGATCGCATCGGCAGCAAATGCGGGTGGTACGAAGATGATACTTACATCAGCACCTGTGGCCTTTACGGCATCTGCCACTGTGTTAAATACGGGTTTATCGAGGTGTGTAGTACCTCCTTTGTTGGGGGTAACACCACCTACAACCTGGGTGCCGTATTCTATCATCTGTGTTGCGTGGAAAGTACCTTCGGTGCCGGTAAAGCCCTGTACAATGATCTTTGAGTTTTTATTTACGAGAACTGCCATAGCGTGTTTCGGTTGTTTGAATTTGCGGCAAAAATAGGTCAAAACCGGGAAGGGTTTGGAGTTTGGTGTTTAAAGTTTGGAGATTTTTGCAGCTTTTATTACCTGCCGGTATTGCCGGGAAAGAATTGCGAGTATTCAAAACTGAGGCTGCCAGCATAGCGCTGCCACTGTGCAGAAGTATCCGGATCGTTGCGCACCATATATGCACAACTTACCATGTATGATCCCGGCCGCCTCTCAGCCGTGATCAACCCCCTTCGGTTGGTTCGGTATTCTTCTGTTTTAATGGTTTGCTGCGACGTGGAATAAGTCACTTTCACCAGTACATTATACAAAGGCATTTTGTTGAACAATACCTGGAACCGCACTTTTACCGGTGCTTCCCGGTTGCTGCCCAGCGGAACCGCATAAGGATTTTCCAAAGGAAGTATGTCGAGCGGGAGAGAAGTGGGTAGTAGACAATCATCCGTCAGCTTGCCGCCTACCTGGAAAATCGTTTTTATGCTGTGCTGGATGTACTCCTTACCCGGCAGTTTATCCTCCTGGTGCTGCTCCCTGTATTTTATTGCTTCGTTCAATCCCATTTCTTTCAGGTCCGCCTGAAATTTTTCAGCTTCAGCATTTGTAAACGAATTGCGGCTGTTGAAGATCACCATATGGGTGCCTTCTTCACGCAACGGTAACTGAACGGAGTCGCCTTTTTTTAATGATAAAACAGCCGATAGGTCGGTGTAGGCCCCTGAGGGAGAATAATGAAACAGTTGCTGGATATGATCCCGGTTTCCCGCCCAATTTGCTCCTCTAAGTGGAATACCCGATTGGAAGCGGATATTGGCCACTTCGCGAATGGTAAAAAAAAATTTATGCGGGGCCAGCCAAAACTCATGTGCAAATGCTATCACAGATGCCAGGGTTATGAAAAGCAACAGCGCAGTTTTTTTCATTGTGTAAAGTAAATGAAATCACAACAGGTATCCCAAAAAGAAAAGCGCAACACCTGGCTTTCGCTTCGTGTTACGCTTGCTTTATTTCGCTGCCCGCTAAACTTTATATTTATAAACGTGTTGTCTACCCAGATCAATTACCTGCTATGCGAGATCTTTTGACGCTCGTGGCCGCTGGGCCCTGTCCACAGGCACTGATTAGAAATGATTCATTGAACAGACCGTCACCACTATTTCTATGCGTTAATAAAACCAATGCCATTCCGTTTCTCATAGCACAAGCCGTTATTTATAATTTATAGAAGGCTTTTGAATCCCTTCCGAAGCGGCTGCTTACTTTCAGGAAATAGGGACCATGATAAAGGCCGCCTGCTGCTATTTCAATAATATTGTTTCCCTGCGTCAGAACTTTTTTGAAACTCAGTTTCCGCGTGCCATATATGTCGTAAATGGTGATCTCCACTTCTGCATCCCTGTTCCTGCTCCAGATGGTGGCGAGCATCCGGGTTACAACCGGGTTTGGATTGATGCTCATAATCTTGACAAAATCAACATTGGCTTCAGGAAGGTTTACGCTATCCTGTACAGTTACCTGTTTGCAAACCTGTGTTTCACATCCTTTGGCGGTTTTTACCTGGAGGCAGGTATTGTATATGCCGATCAGCGGGAACTCTTTTACCGGGTTCACCTCATTTCCATTCAGAGCTGTACCGTCGCCAAATTTCCAGCGGCGTTGGATAATGCTGTCACCCGCCTGCGCTTTACTGGCACTGCTGTTGAACTGCACTTTTTTACCTGCCATCCTTGTGGCAACAAACAGTGCCTCAACGTGGCAGTTGCTGTTGGGAGTGCCCCCTGTTTCAATGGTTGCTGTAAATTTACTTTCACATCCATTTTTCGTTTTTATATACAGGTACACCTGGTACTTGCCCGGTTTCGCGTAGACGTGGTATGGCTCAATGATATTGGTAACGGGTTGTGTACTGTCGCCAAAAAGCCAGGTGCGACCGATGATGCTGTCTGCGTCAGAGGCTTTGGATGCACTGCTGTTGAATTTGACAACATTGTTTTGTACAGCAAAACTGAACAGGGCTTTGCAGGGAGCCGGGCTGGTAATGCTGTCGCGAATCACAAGCAGGAAGCAGTATTCTTTCTCGCATCCGTTCTTTGTTTTGAGATAGATACATACATTGTATTTGCCGGTGTCTTTGTATTCTTTCCATGGACTGATCTCATTACCCTCCAGTACAGTGCCATCTCCGAATTTCCATTTGCGGTAGGTAATGCTGTCGCCCTGCGCCAGAGTTTTTGCGCTGTTGAAGCGGAATTTCCGGGCACTGATTCTCTCGAACGTTACCTCTGCCTGCACGCGGCAGGTATTGGGCCTCTCCACGATTTCCACTACACCGGCATATTTGCTTTCACATCCCTTTTTTGTTTTGATGGAAAGGTAAACAGTATATTTTCCTGGCCTGGTATATTTGATGAATGTGTCAATCACGTTACCGGTGAGTACCAGTGGACTGGATAAAGTACTATCCATATAATACCAGGTACGGCTGATGATGCTGTCTCCCACCCCCGCATGTGAACCAGCACTGTTAAAGCGTATAACCGAATCCCTGACTGCGTAAGTGAAGTAGGCCTTGCAGGCACCTGATGCTGACAAGGTGTCGCGCACGGTCACGGTAAAGCAATAGGAACCTTCGCAACCCCATGCTGTTTTTACTTTTACGCATACTTTGAATACGCCGGTATCCTTGTACTCTTTGAGAGGGTATACTTCATTTCCGGCAAGGGTGGTACCATCGCCGAATGTCCATATACGCTGCTTTATAGTGTCGCCAGGGTGAAGGCTTACGGTGTTGCTGGAGAATTTAAATTTCTTAATGCTGATACGCTCTGTTTTTGCATGTACCTGCACAAAACATTCACCCGCGGGTTTATAACTTACCGTTGCACAATATTTGCTTTCACAACCATTCTTTGTTTTGATGATGAGGCATACGTTGTAGCTTCCGGCTTTTGCATAGACGTGTGTAGGATCTGTTCTGTTTCCGGTCATGGGTTCGGTACTGTCGCCGAAGAACCACTTGCGGCTGATGATACTGTCGCCGCCAGCGGTAGTTGATTGCGCACTATTAAATTTAATACCGGCGAGTGTGCCGCTGGCCGTTGCAGATGTGTAGGAAAATATGGCTTTACAACCGGGTACCGTGTTTGCGCTGTCACGTACTACAATTGTGATGCAGTAAGTTTTCTCACAGTTTTTCATCGTGGTAACCTTCAGGCAAACCGTGTAGGTGCCCGTGTCTTTGTATTCTTTCAGTGGCGATACCTGGTTGCCGTCAATCGAAGTACCGTCACCAAATTTCCAGATACGTTGAAAAATGCTGTCGCCAAGCAATATCACGCTTGCGCCGCTGTTGAATCGTATTTTTCTTGGCTGTATTCTTTCATAATTTATTTTAAGATCCGTTTTGCATTCATTGGATTCGGGGCTATACACCACTATGCTGCAGTATTTACTTTCACAGCCGCGTTTGGTTTTGATGGTGAGGCAAACCGTATACCGGCCTGGTTTGCGGTAATTATGAAGGGGCGCTACCTCGTTTCCTTTCAACACCTCACTGCTGTCGCCAAACGACCAGTAGCGGCTTACAATTGTATCGCCTGCTGATACGCCGGATCCTGCACCGTTGAATTTTATTCCGGTGGCTATGGACACATAGGAGTAGGCGGCTCTGCAGGCGACCGGGGTGGCTATTGTACTATTGCAAAGAATGAAATTACTTTCAACAGTATTGGAACCGGATACAGGTACTTCCCGGATAATTTTTACACCGTTACAGTTTTCCACAACGATGATGAGCTTTTTGATATCCACACTGCAGGACATCGTATCAATATAATAACCATTCGGATTGGTAATTACCGTATGTTTTGTTTTACACGAAGTGTTGGTGCTGTCACTATTATAGATGCTCACCGTTTTATTGGCTAACGCATGGTTGGCGGAATCTTTAATATATCCTTTTATGACTACTGTATGTGCAAGTGATTGTACCTGCAGGAACAGGAAGCAAAGGATAACTGCGGAGTGTATAATTTTTTTCATAGTTGGACGGTTAACTGGTATAATAGATACAGCACCATTTGCAGGTGCAGCCTGCATATGGGAAATTTTTTAACAGATTTTTTTAGAAAGCCCGATGAATCCATCAACAATCATTGCGTTGGAGGCAAAAAATAGCCGGTGCTTTTACACAGACTGTTTTAGATTGGGTGCCCCACAAAATCGGGCTGACAGGGAGAACTCAGGGGGTATTTTAGCAAAGTTTGCTTAGCTACCACGCAGAAACAGCTGTGAACCATGATGAGATACGGGCCTTTGATTGATAATAGAATAAGGTTTCGGGGATTTCGCTGCCAATCCCTACTTTTGCGCCTGTCCGTAAGGGGCATTACTTAAAAACAAAAAAATGGCAACAACCTCAGACATCAGCCGTGGCATGATCCTTAAACTGGATGGTAGTTTATATTCCGTAGTGGAGTTCGGCGAGAATAAGACCGCGCGGGCAGCCGCGAAAGTATGGGCCAAACTGAAAGGCGTAGACAACAAACGCTCAATAGAAAAGACATGGAACAGTGGTGAGAATATTTTCCCGGTACGTGTTGAGAAAAAAGCTTTCCAGTTTTTGTATAAGGATGACAGTGGTTATAACCTCATGAACAACGAAACCTTTGAACAGATAGCACTGCCGGAGGAGATGATAGACGCCCCCCAGTTCCTGAAAGATGGCTCCGAGGTTTTTGTATTTATTAATACCGAGACCGAGCAGCCCATCGGTGCAGAGCTTCCGGAAAAGATCGTTGTAAAGATCACTTATTGTGAACCCGGCCTCAGGGGTGATACCGCCACCCGCGCGCTCAAAGCTGCAACAGTTGAAACAGGCGCCACCGTGATGGTTCCGCTTTTTGTGGAAGATGGTGAGCTGATACGCGTGAATACAAAGTCTGGGGATTATGTAGAAAGGGTGAAAGAATAGTCGCCAGTTACCGAAGGAGACAAATATATATCCTGAAAGGCAGCCAGGGGCGGCCTTTTCCTGTTTCAGGCCCCGTTGGGGGCGTGCCGGTTCGCTAAAATGGGGATAAAGAAAATAGACAGTTTTAATCAAAAAAAGGCTATTTTGCTCCCCAATTTGACCAAAAATCAGTGTTTTTACCCTAAAACTTGCCATTTATGGACCTAAAGCAAATTCACGAACTCATCAAGATCATCAATAAAAGTAACATTGGAGAAATCAGCAACGAGGACAAGGATGGTAAGGTAACCATCAAGCAGAAGGAGGAACCAGCGGTAACTGTAGCTGCCCCGCAGCCGCAGGTTTATACCACGGCACCCCAACCGTCGGCCGCCCCTTCAGCAGCCCCCGTTGCTGCAGCACCCACGCCCGCACCCAAGGCTGATAACCTGGTAACGGTTAAGAGCCCCATGATCGGCACTTTTTACCGCCGCCCTTCACCTGATAAGCCCATACTGGCGGATGTAGGCACCGAGATAACCCCGGGTAAAGTGGTATGCATTATTGAAGCCATGAAGCTTTTCAACGAGATTGAGAGTGAGATCAAAGGAACCATCGTTAAAGTATTGGTGGAAGATGCGAGCCCGGTGGAGTATGACCAGCCTTTGTTTTTAGTAGACCCCTCCTGATTTGATAATGGGATAATCGGATAATTCGATAATGGTGATTGATGAAAAGAGATTTAACAGATAAAATCCCGTTTTAAAATTATCATTTAAATTTTCGCTCATGGTTATTACTTATTCTGAACTTTTGGAAGAACAGAAAAAATTTGTCATAGCCAGGCAACTTCTTAGGGCAGGGACGTCCATTGGAGCAAATGCGATGGAGGTGCAGAATGCAGAAAGCAAACTTGATTTTATCCATCAAATGAAGGTAGCAGCCAAAGAAGCTGAAGAAACTCAATACAGGCTACTACTCTTTACTCATTCAAAAAATTATCCTGATTGTCAATTGTTGGTCACAAAACTGGAGGAAGTATCTAAGGTATTGGGTTCGATCCTGTCAACCGCTAAAAAAACATTGAATAAATAGTAAAGTACTGTTGGTTTGATGATCACATCATCAAATTGTCACATGATCAAATTAAAGCTATGTTCAAAAAAATATTAATTGCCAACCGCGGAGAGATTGCATTGCGTGTGATACGTACCTGCAGGGAAATGGGCATTAAGACCGTTGCCGTTTATTCCACTGCAGACAAGGACAGTTTACATGTGAAGTTTGCTGATGAGGCTGTGTGTATTGGTAAGCCTGCCGGTATGGATTCATACCTGAATATTCCCCATATCATGGCGGCTGCAGAGATCACCAATGCTGATGCCGTACACCCGGGTTATGGATTTTTGGCGGAGAATGCCAAGTTCTCGCAGATCTGTGCGGATCATGGTATCAAGTTCATAGGGCCCACGCCTGATATGATCAATAAAATGGGCGATAAGATTACCGCCAAAGAAACGATGATTAAGGCGGGTGTGCCGGTGGTGCCTGGAGGCGAGGGTTTGCTGGAAAGCATTGAACATACCAAAGAACTTGCGAAAGTTGTTGGCTACCCGGTGATTCTGAAAGCAACCGCCGGTGGTGGAGGTAAAGGTATGCGCGTGGTTTGGGAAGAATCCGAAATTGAGAAAGCTTATACCACGGCCAAAATGGAAGCCGCCGCTTCTTTCAAGAATGATGGTATCTACATGGAGAAATTTGTAGAAGAGCCAAGGCATATCGAAATACAGATAGCAGGAGACCAATATGGTACCGTATGTCATATGAGTGAGCGTGACTGTTCGATTCAGCGCCGTCACCAGAAACTGGTGGAAGAATCACCGTCTCCTTTTATGACACCGGAACTGCGCAGGAAAATGGGTGAAGCGGCAATAAAAGCCGCATCGGCCATTAACTATGAGAGTGTGGGCACGATTGAGTTTCTGGTAGATAAGCATCGTAATTTCTATTTCATGGAGATGAATACACGGATCCAGGTAGAACATTGCGTTACAGAGGAAGTGATCAATTTTGATCTTATCAAAGAACAGATCAAGATCGCTATGGGTGAAAAGATATCGGGTAAGAATTACGAGCCGCAGATGCACGCAATTGAGTGCCGCATAAATGCAGAGGATCCCTTTAATGATTTCCGTCCCTCTCCGGGAAGGATCACCACATTGCATACACCCGGCGGACATGGGGTGCGCGTTGACAGCCATGTTTACGCGGGCTATGTGATTCCTCCATATTATGATTCTATGATAGGCAAGCTTATCACTATTGCGCAGACGCGTGAAGAGGCGATAGATACGATGTACCGCGCATTGAGTGAATATGTAATTGAAGGCGTGAAGACAACCATTCCTTTCCACCTGCAACTGATGCAGAATGAAGATTTTCGTAAGGGAAACTTCACAACTAAATTTTTGGAATCTTTTAAGATGAAATAGCTGGATTTTTTACCACAAAGGCGCAAGGACGCGAGGTATCGCGAGGAATTTGCAGAACGTCTTTGTGTTTCCTTGGACCTTGCGCATTTGCAGTGAAATTGACCTAATTGGCGCAGGCACCGAATTCATTGACGATTGCAGATAAAAAAAGCACTTCCTAAGAAGTGCCTTTTTTATATAGCGGGATAGAAAATTAATTTCCTCCACGGCCACCACCGCCCGGGCGCTGTTGGGCCATTGCTTCAATCACTTTTTTAGCGAGATCAGCAGGCAATGCTTTTTCGATTCTTTTGTTTCTTTCGTCTGAAATTTCTTTCATTTTAGCAGGTCTGTCGGCTTCTGCAACATCTCTCAGTGCCATCATTCTGGGCCTGAAGTCATTGTTGATGGCAATAACTGAATCAGCCTGAACATCGTTCAGTCCCAATCCTTTGTACCTTTCTTTCATCATTGCGGTTCTTTGTTCCGGTGTCATTTGCTGGCCACCGCCGCCTCCACCCTGTGCCATTGCCGAAGTAGCTGCGAAGCATACTGCGATCGTTAATAAGGCAATTACTTTTTTCATATTTGTATGTTTTAATTAAGGAGAGGGAAATTAGGTATTTTAAACCGCCCCGTTGTTTTTATCGGTGGAGATGGGTTGGCAGTCGGCATTCTTCAGTTAAAATTAAGTACGAGGTACCTTCAGTTCGTACTTCCTACTTCCTATTTCGTACTTTAAAAAGCCCCGTTCTAAGAATAGAACAGGGCTATGATTGCTCAAGTCAAAAAGTATTATCGCAGGAACAGCATTTCGCGGTATTTAGGTAAGGTCCAGATATCATCGTCCACCAAATGTTCCAGTTTGTCTACACTGTACCTGATATCATCAAAGAATTTGGCTTTTACCTGGCTTTCATAGGCGATCGCCTTGGTGCGGGTATTCTCGATGTTATTGGCCACTTTACGTGCTTCCACCATTTCGTTTACTTTGTCGTTAACGATCTGGATATGCTCGCTCACTGCTTTCAGGATTCCCAACTGGCTCTTGTAGGCCGACTCGGGCAGCCCTGCGGCTTTCAGTCCGTTGATATTGGTAAGTAATGAATTCTGGTATTTTATGGCTGCAGGCAGGATATGGTTGATGGCCAGATCACCCATAATACGTGCCTCGATCTGTACTTTCTTAATGTACTTTTCCAGTTCAATCTCGTGGCGCGCCTCAAGTTCGGAATGCGAATAAACGCCATTGGTCTCGAATAATTTTTTAGCCTTATCGCTTACCATCGCATCCAGTGCCACCGGTGTGGTTTTCAGGTTGGGTAAACCGCGGCGTTCCGCTTCGTGGTGCCACTCATCGCTGTAACCATCGCCTTCGAACAATACTTTTTTGCTCTCAACGATATAGCGCTGTATTACCTGCATGATGGCGATCTCTTTCTTATCACCTTTTTCAATCAGTGCATCCACATCGGTCTTGAATTTTTTGAGTGTGTCTGCCATAATGGTATTGAGCACGGTCATGGAGATAGCACAGTTAGCAGAAGAGCCCACCGCGCGGAACTCAAATTTATTCCCGGTAAATGCAAAGGGTGAAGTCCGGTTGCGATCAGTATTGTCAAGCATCAATTCCGGTATGCTGCGGTGCAGGTCCAGTTTCAGTATGGCTTCATCCTGCTCGTCAAATTTGGTGCTTACCCTTGTTTCTACATCTGCCAGAACTTTGGCAAGGTATTGACCCACGAATACAGAGATGATAGCTGGTGGCGCTTCATTGGCCCCAAGGCGGTGATCATTGGGCGCGGAAGCGATGGCCGCACGCAGGATATCGGAATAATCATGCACGGCTTTGATGGTGTTCACAAAGAACGTAAGGAACATCAGGTTGGTCTTGGGCGTTTTGCCTGGTGCCAGCAGGTTAACACCCGTGTCTGTTGCCATGCTCCAGTTATTGTGCTTACCACTTCCGTTGATACCGGCGAATGGTTTTTCATGCAGCAAAACTACCAGGTTATGACGTTTCGCAACACGGCTCATAACGTCCATCAGCAATGTATTGTGATCCACAGCAATGTTTACTTCCTCAAATATGGGTGCGCACTCAAACTGGGCCGGAGCCACTTCATTGTGCCGTGTGCGCAAAGGAATGCCCAGCTTATAGGCTTCCATTTCATAATCCCTCATGAATGCATATACTCTTTCGGGAATTGATCCAAAATAATGGTCCTCGAGCTGCTGGCCTTTTGCCGGTGCCGCTCCGTATACGGTGCGGCCGCATTGCACCAGGTCGGGACGTGCATTTACCAAACCGGCATCTATCACAAAATATTCCTGTTCCCAGCCAAGGGTGGCCGTTACCTTGGTAACATTTTTGTCGAAATAATTACAAACATCCACCGCCGATTTATTCAACGCTTCAAGCGCTTTGAGCAGAGGGGCCTTATAGTCAAGGGATTCACCTGTATAGGAAACGAAAATGGTAGGTATACATAAGGTTTTTCCTTTGCCGATCTCAATGATGAAAGCGGGAGAGGAGGGGTCCCAGGCAGTGTAGCCACGCGCCTCAAAAGTGGCGCGTAATCCACCACTTGGAAAAGAAGATGCATCCGGCTCCTGCTGGATCAATGCTGCCCCGTCAAATTCTTCGATAGCTGTGCCATCACCTTTTAAAGTAAAAAAGGAATCGTGTTTTTCTGCGGTGGTTCCTGTCAGAGGCTGGAACCAGTGTGTGAAGTGAGTAACACCCTTGCTTTCTGCCCAGGCACGGATGCCGTTGGCAATCTGGCTGGCTACGATACGGTCAACCCTTTTTCCACCGCGTATGCTGGTGGCCAGGCTTTTATAGGCCTCGTCACTTAAAAATTCACGGGCCGTTCTCAGGGTGAATACATTCTCATTGAAAATGGCTGTCACCTTCGCCTCTGACGGCGTAGGTGCCCCGGTTTCGGTAGTGATGTTGCCGATAGCTTTAAATCGTAAAGACATAGTGTGGTAATTTTTAGAAGCCTCAAAATACGATCAAAAAGTTCAAAATTGCAAGATATTTGATACAAAGGGCAATAAATTTTAAAAAATGTGGAAAAATACAAACATAGATTTAAATTATATTTGTATAAATTGAAATGTGATGATCTCCGGCGGAACTGGCTGGCAGTGGTTTGTCACCGGGGTTAGGCAGGCCTTGCGCCATCAGTTTGCCCGAAATTCAGGTGGCAGTCAGCTGTAACTATTCTCAATCTATATCGTTATAACCCCAAAATCACCCAAACTACACCATCATGAAAAAATTAGTATTCCTTTTTGCCAGCCTGATCGCCCTGCAGTCATCTGCCCAATGGCCCTGGGAAAAGATTGAAGGCAATGGCCGGTTGAAAAAAGAGACACGCCAGGCTGGCAATTATACCGCTGTGGCATCCGCGGGCTCCTGGGATGTGATGATTGCCTATGGCGAGAGTAATTCCATCACCATCGAAGGGGATGAAAACCTGTTACCTTATATAGAGACGATGGTGGAAGAAGGAAAATTATCCATCCGCACCCGGAAAAGTTACAACCTGCGCTCAAAAAATAAAATCACGGTATATGTATCTCTTACCAGGATAACGGGTATCAGTCTTTCCGGCAGTGGCGATATCATAGGACAGGGCCGGTTCCGTAACGAGGGCGAAAGTTATTTTAAGCTGTCGGGCTCGGGTAAGATCGATATGGACTTTGACAAAGTGGGTACAG
This sequence comes from Chitinophagaceae bacterium, assembly GCA_031424835.1. GTDB lineage: Bacteria > Bacteroidota > Bacteroidia > Chitinophagales > Chitinophagaceae > Sediminibacterium. Next base: position 3,498 of record JANPIE010000083.1, on the reverse strand, counting down.
CCGAAGTGGGTATTTCCGGCAGTGGTGATATCCGCCTGAAAGGCTCAGCCGGTTCTGTAAACGTAAAAATCAGCGGCAGCGGCAATGCCGATTGCAGCGAACTGATAGCCGATAATGCCAGTGTGCGCGTGAGCGGCAGTGGCAACGTAAAAATCAACGCCAACAAAAGCATAGACGCCAGTATCAGTGGCAGCGGGAATGTATCCTATAAAGGTGCTGCATCGGATGTTAAAAAACATGTGGCAGGGAGTGGGAGACTGGTGCGGTCTTAGAAGTTAGGGGTTTGGGGTTTGGAGTTTGGTGTGTGGGGTTGTGTTGAAAAACACTCCAAACACCAAACACCAAACCCCAAACCTTTTCCTACCTTCGCCGCATCATGGAAATTACCGCTAAAACCGCCGAGCAATTAAGGCTTACAGCCGACGAATTTGAACTGATCAGGCAGAAATTAGGACGTACGCCCAACTTCACTGAGTTATGTGCTTTCAGTGGCATGTGGAGCGAACACTGCAGTTACAAGAATTCCATTAAGTGGCTGAAAACACTTCCCCGTGATGGAGGCAGAATGCTCGTTGCGGCGGGAGAGGAGAATGCCGGTCTGATGGATATGGGCAATGATTTTGGTGTGGTATTTAAAATTGAAAGTCATAACCACCCCAGCGCTATTGAACCATTCCAGGGTGCAGCAACCGGTGTGGGTGGTATTCAAAGAGATATTTTTACGATGGGCGCGCGCCCAATCGCTTCCCTTAACAGTCTTCGGTTTGGGAACCTGGCAGATAAAAAAACACAGCGTTTACTAAGTGGTGTGGTGCATGGTATTGGCCATTATGGAAATTGTTTTGGCGTACCCACCGTTGGCGGTGAAGTATATTTTGAAGATTGTTACCATACCAATCCATTGGTGAATGCCATGAGCGTGGGCATTATGAAAGCGGGTAACATGATCAGTGCCACGGCAAAAGGTACCGGTAATCCTGTTTTTTTTGTGGGAAGCGCTACCGGTAAAGACGGTATTGGTGGTGCCTCATTTGCTTCGGCCAATATTACCGCAGAAAGTGCGGAAGAATTACCGGCTGTTCAGGTGGGAGATCCTTTCCAGGAAAAAAAGTTATTGGAAGCCTGTCTTGAAGTTATAGAAACCGGCGCAGTGATCGGTATGCAGGATATGGGGGCCGCAGGCATCATCTGTTCCACTGCAGAAATGAGTGCAAAAGGCGGTGTGGGCATGCGGATAGATCTTGACAAAGTGCCTACACGTCAGAAAAACATGAAAGCATGGGAACTCCTGCTGAGCGAGAGCCAGGAACGTATGCTGGTAGTTGTAGAGCGTGGAAAAGAAGACGCGGTCATTAAAGTTTTTGAAAAATGGGACCTCAGTGCAAGCGAGATTGGACAGGTTACCGATGATGGGTTATTGAAGTTCTATATGCACGGTGAACTGGAAGCGGAAATTCCTGCTTACGAACTTGTATTGGGTGGCGGTGCGCCGCAATACACCCGGGACTACACTGAGCCAAAATATTTTGAGAAGATCAAGGCTTTTGACCTTAACGCAATTGAAGACGCAACTGAATTGAGGCCCATTGCCCAACAGTTGATACAGTTACCCAACATCGCTTCCAAGCGCTGGGTATATACACAATATGACAGCATGGTAGGTGCGGCCAATGCCTCCACCAATGCGCCCAGTGATGCTTCTATCGTTTTGGCAAAAGGCACAGGCAAAGCGTTGGCCATGACCGTAGACTGCAACAGTAAGTATGTATTTGCAGACCCCTATGTAGGCGGAATGATAGCGGTTGCGGAAGCAGCCAGGAATATCGTGTGCAGCGGCGGAGAGCCGATTGGCGTAACCAACTGCCTAAATTTCGGGAATCCGTACGATCCTGAAGTATACTACCAGTTTGTAAAAGCTGTTACCGGTATGGGCGATGCCTGCCGCGCATTTAAAACGCCGGTAACTGGCGGCAACGTAAGCTTCTATAACCAAAACCCGGATGGTCCGGTATACCCCACACCCACCATTGGCATGGTAGGTATTCTGGATGATCTTTCCCATCGCATGACACTTGATTTTAAGGATGCGGGAGATACTATTTTACTTATTGGCCAGCAGCACAATGATATTGGTTCGTCTGAATACCTGCATAAGATTCGGAAAACAGAATTTTCACCGGCCCCTTATTTTAACCTTGAAAAGGAACTGGCTGTGCAGCAATTTATTGCAGCACTTATTAAAGAAGAGCTCATCACCAGTGCGCATGATATCAGTGAGGGTGGTCTTGCGGTAACCCTGCTTGAAAGCGCGTTCCCTGGTAATAAAGGTTTTGACATAGCTGCTGCGAATGTTACCAGTCCGCACCGCAAAGACGCTTATTGGTTTGGAGAAGGACAGGGACGGGTGGTTGTGTCTACAAAACATGCTGCCAAAGTAAAACAGCAGGCGCTTATTGCGGGCATTACGCTTACAGAACTGGGAATTGTGACTGACGGAGACATAATGGTTGCCGGAGAAGACTGGGGTAATATTTCAGAATGGAAAGAGCAGTATGATACTTCTATCGAAAAACAGCTGGCCTGAACATGCAGACCTCTCCCTCTATAATCATTACCGGCGCCGCCGGGTTCATTGGTTCCTGCATGGTGCAGCTGCTCAATAGCAAAGGGTATACAAACCTGGTATTGGTAGATGATTTTGGTTTTGAAGACAAAAGAAAGAACTGGGAGTCTAAAAACTACACCAGCATAGTTGAGCGTTATAATTTGTTTGAATGGCTTGCCGCGCATCAGCCAAAGGTGGAAATGATTATTCACCTGGGTGCCAGAACGGATACAACGGAATTTGATTATGCCATTCATGAAGAGCTGAACCTGCAATATTCAAAAGCCATCTGGCAATATTGTACCACGCATGCCCTCCCGCTGATCTATGCGTCTTCTGCGGCCACTTATGGTTCCGGGGAATTCGGTTACCATGATGATCATGAAGTGATCGAAAAGCTACAACCACTCAATCCCTATGGTATCAGTAAAAATGAATTTGATAAATGGGCAGTGAATGAAATGAAGGCTGGCAGAGACTGTCCGCCGTTTTGGACCGGTCTCAAATTCTTTAATGTATATGGACCGAATGAATACCACAAAGGAAGAATGGCCAGTGTGATCTGGCACTCGTTTAACCAGATCAGCAACACCGGGGTAGTGAAACTTTTTAAAAGTCACAGGGATGATTTCAGGGATGGCGAGCAGTTGCGCGATTTTGTATATGTGAAAGATGTGGTGAGTGTGATCGAATGGATGATGGAATCGATGCTGGATAAAGAATGGACAGCCAATAAGAACGGATTGTATAACCTCGGCACGGGAACAGCCCGGAGTTTCACAGATCTTGTGAAAGCTACCTTTGCAGGGCTGGATAAAGAACCCAATATTGTATTTATCGATATGCCCGAAGATATACGTGATAAGTACCAGTATTTTACTGAGGCTGATATG
>JANPIE010000082.1:0-44697 GCA_031424835.1 Chitinophagaceae bacterium | reverse complement strand
AGCGAGCTGCATCTTTTTTTATCCCGCGCGGCTTTCAGGTTTGAGAGAAAGCCATTCCATACAGCACCGGGCAGGTTCCCTGTACCGGTTTTGTATTTTTCACTCAGCATGGCTACATAAAAACTATCATACCACATGGGTTCAATTGCCAGTAAAGAAAACCCTTTGGTTCTGGCCAGCATCTCCATGCTCCTGGGAGAAAAATGATAGAGATGCCTGGGCACATCATACGCTGCCCAGTATTCTTTGTACACGCCTGCATCGCGACTTGTATAATTCGGCACCGCAATAAATAAGCGGCCACCTGGCCTCATCACCCTGTAAAATCTTTCAAGGTATCCATGCAGGTCATGTACATGCTCCAGCACGTGCCAAAGCGTTACGGCATCAAACTGCTCATCGGCAAGATGATATAGTGCATCGGGCGCAACCAATTCCAGTCCGTATTTTAACAGCGCATTTTGTCGCGCGGTATCATCGGGTTCGAGCCCCGTTACGCGCCAGCCAGCCGCCTGCATGGTATGCGAAAAAGAGCCGGTGCCTGCACCTACATCCAGCAAAGTACCGGCTGTTCTGCCTGTATATCTTTGTATCAAAGCGCGCTTCATAGCCAATGTATGTGTGCGAACACTGTGGTACAATCGATTGATTAATCCCTTCTGCGTATCTGAATGTGAAACATAAGCTGCCGATTGGTAGTAAGGCCCTATAGCAGCCGCCACCGGAACATTCTGCGTAAACCGCAGGCTGCAATCATCACAATGCCATATCTCGAATATTTCCTGTGAAACTGTATAATCTTTTGCTGACAAGGCAGGATAAATGGAAGAAGAATGACACGCGGGGCAATGAGTATAATATAGCAGTTCTGGCATGTTGGGGAAGGTCAAAACCTGTTGCGCAAATTACCGGTAATTATATAAGATGGCCAAAATACCCGCTACCATCAACAGAATGGCATATATCCACCAGCGATCCGGTGTACGGGAAATCTCTTCGCTCTCCTCTTCTTCATAAATGATTTCGTGTGCCGGCTCCGGTAAAGATTCGATGGAAGTCGCCGGCTGAATTATGGTCTCAGCGTGCAGATCCGCAGGAATGGCGGAACCAGAGGCCCGCGTTATCGTCGGTATGGGTTGCGGCTTAGGTTCCGGCTGAACATCCTGAACTGCCACCGGTTTATTCTGTTTTTTTTGCGCGGATGGAATGGCATCGTTCCAGGCAACAGGCGGCAATAACTCAAGCAGCGTACTCTCTGGTGTAAAAATCAACTGCCCCTCATTGCGACGAACGATCCTGCCCACACCTGGTAATACAGAAATCTCTTTCTGTGTAAGGTCCTCCCGAAACTGGTAGCAGAATTCATGGAACTCCCTGATGGCGCTAACCTCATCTGTTGCCATTTCCTCCACGAGGAAATTAAAAAACAATTTATCCGGTGCGGTTTTTGCCGTTTCGTGAAATTGGATCACGGGCCGGGGCGCAAACAAGAGCCCGCTGGCGGCATCAAACCGGGAGGGTTCGGTATCAATGGTAAAACTCCCCACCTGCGGGATATCCAGCTTGTGGTAAAGAACAAGGAATTTATGTAGGTGCTGCTGCAAGTATTTCGTTTTACTTGAACGAATATACGATACCTCCCAGAACATTAAAGCCCAATACCGGGTATTGGTTCCAGCGCTGATAAGTAGTATTCAGCAGGTTATTCATCTGTATCCACAGATTGAGTTTCGGCATTACGGTAAAATCAGCGCCGAAATTCAGGTCGGCCACCGGGTCTCCCTTGTGATGGGAGAGCGATTTGTCCCGGTATTGGGCACCGTCCCATAAAAAGACATCTGCTTTTAACTGCAGATCTCTGAGCAATTTAAACTTCGCGGATCCGGTTAGTTCCAGCGGTATCAGCCCCCAGGCCTTAGGGTTAACCGTTAACGAATTGTATTGATGATAGGTTGCTGCTGCGAGAAATGAAAATCTTTCCTGGAAGGTATAACCCAGTTCACCGTGTATCCTGATGGCTTTCATGTCGGGTTCAAACACCACATCAAAGGTTTTACCATCGCTAAGGTTATTTACAAACAAGGGCTGGTTATTCATGTGCAGCAGTGAAAATCGACCCTGGAATGTAAAATGGTCGCCTGTCGCGCCCTTTACTCCCGCGTACTGCTCGCGAATACGTGTGTTTAAGAGACTGGTCAGCCCTGTTATCCATGGATTGAAACCAACAAGGGAGCGATAAGTATTTTTTTGAAAATACCCAACCCAGCCCGCTTCAAAAACCAGGTTGGCATCAGACAATTTTGCTTCAACAGATACATTGGGCAGCATCGAAAACTTTTTGTTATCCCAGGATGGCTGTATACCTGCATTCAGTTTTACATTCGGTGTTTTGAATTGTATAGATGGGTTAAGGTAATAGAGGTTATTGGTCAGCGAAGGCGCACCCGCTAACATTGGTGTTTTAGCAGTAGACATATCAGCCGTAAGTCCCAGGTCAAATGAATAAATCTTTCCAAAGGATTTATTGATGGGCGCCCTGATTACGAAATCCGTACCGGCTCCTTCCCTGTTATCAGAAAATCTTACAAAACTGATCGTGGGATGGTAGGTGATACCAAATGAATTGGCCATTTTATTACGCATACCAAGATCAATGCCAATGGTATTGTATTGCCGCAAAAGGTCGTCTTTGATAAAACTCAGTGATGAAGGTTGGTAGCCATAGAGATACTGCGTTGACGTGTTATAAAATGCATGTGTGGTCCATTCCTGGTCGTTTCCCGTGTTGAAAATGGACAACACATCCAGTTCGCCTTTGCTGGCCTGCTGTGCAAACAAATGGCCGGTGGAAGTAAGGAAATTACCTTTGAGGTTGGTGATGGAACGCTTGCCATCACCAAATGATAACGCGGCTTCCCCATAATAGGTGCTGAAATTACCCGCGCCCAGTTTTATAAATGAATTGTTTTCCCATGCATAACCGGAATCAACCGGTAATGCCAGCGGTTTGATAGCCACCGGCTGGTAAGTAAAAAAAAGATTCTGCGAGGGTATCTGGTAAACTACAGGAATTTTGGATGAATCAATAACAGGCGTAGCGGCAGTAAAATTTACTTTGGCCGCATTTTTCAAAAATGGCTTAAATGCAGAGGTGATGGTAACGGTTCTTGGCGAAGTAGTGTCTGCCCTGCTTTCTTTAGCAGCCGGCGTACTGGCTCTTGCAGGTGTTCTTCTCTGTGCGGTGGCAGCAGAAAAAGAAATAAAAGCGATCAAAAATATCAGCAATATTCTTTGCAGGTATAACATATAGGGGACTGCTTTACTGTTCAACTTTATTGATTTTATTTTTTTCCGCCAGCACTTCATTCAATTTCTGCTGTGCCTCTGCTTTCAATTCAGCTATGGTAGCGTTATCCACCACACTTTTAAACGTAGCTTCGGCATTGAACAGATCCTTTTGCTGCACGTACACATCACCCAGCAGCACGTAGCTTTTGGTTACCCAGTATTCATACGAGCCCGATTTGCGGATCACTTCGAAAGCGGCTTTTTCAGCCTCTGATGATTTGCCCTGGCGCAAAAATATTTCAGCGATACGGTATTGCGATTCGGCGGCATATTCAGACTTGCCTGCAGCGATTACCTGCCTGTAAGCAGCGATGGCGGGCTCCAGTTCATTGCTCAAATGGTAGTTCCTGGCAACCACAAGGCTGGCCATCATGCGGTCATCGGTGGCAATACCTTTTTCCAGCAACAGGTCCTGCGCATTGCCGGCCGCATCTTTCCATCTCTGTGCCTTAAACTGGCAGCGAAGTAAACCACGCATAGCTTCCAGCCGGTTCTCCTGCTGGCTGGCAATTGATTTTAATACCCCGAAATATTTTTCCGCATTCGCATAATCTTTCAGGTCAAAATAATAAATCCGCGCTGTCTGCAGCGTGCTGCGCTCCGCATATCTACTCTGGCCCGCATCAGCCACCGCTTTGTAGTAAGGCAGGGCCTCCGTATTCAGTTTGCTGGCAACCAGTATTTCGGCCGTAAGATAATTGGCATCGAGGTAGGATTGCCCTGCCGGGAACTTAGAGAGGTAAGACGCAAATCCTGCTTTTGCACCTGCCATATCCTTTGCCTCGTACCGCAACATGGCAGACCGGAAAGTAAGGGAATCCTCTTCACTGGATGAAATGGTTTTACCATTCTGCCGCATAAAATCCACGAACTCGCCCGGTTTTTGTTTCTCAACAAAAATGTTGCGTATGTATTCTATCGCATCTTCACTTTCCTGGGTATTGGGATGCGTCGTCACCAGTTTTTTGAAATTTTCCAGTGCATCATCATTTTTATCCATATTGAAATAGGCAACACCCAGTTTCAGGTATGCCTGTGGACCCAACGCCAGAGCTTTCGAATTACCGGCTACTTTTTTCAGTGGGGCAATGGCTGCCTGGTAATTTTCATCGGCCAGGTATGTATTCGCAATTTCGAGATTCGCATCTGCTACAAGCGGCGAGGCAGGAAATATCCGCTCAATTGACTGTAACAGGGTGATTTTCTCCGGATGTTTATTCATCGCGCCGGCAATGATCGCTTTCTGGTACAATGCATAGTCTGCAGAGGCCAATTGCTGGTTGATCACCGACTCGTACATACGCAATGCCTGCGCAAACTCTTTGTTCATGAAATAACAGTCTGCAGCCCGCAGAAAAGCATCCTGTTCAATAGCAGTTGAGAGCGGGGTCACAACTTTAGCAATTTGTTCAAAATAAGACCTGGCCGCGGTATAGTTTTCCCGCTTTAAATACCCGTAAGCAAGAATATACTTTGCATTCACCGCGTTCACCTCCCCGTTACTAACTGGCGTCTTAAGGTAGTTGAGCATGTATTCGATGGAAGGCTCTACATTATCATTGCGATAAGCAAGTTCCCCTTTCCAGAAATAGGTTAGAGGCAGTTGCGCGGTGTTATAAGGCGCCTGCAAAACACGGGTGAGTAAAGAATCTGCCCTGTCTACCTGCTGGTCATTGATGGCTTCCACAGAAGCGCCATATAATAACCTGGGATATAACCGCACCGCGTTGTCACTCCTCGTGCCCAGGCTTTCATAAAGGCGCAGCGCCTCTTTGTAGTTGGATGTATTGGCCAGCGTATTCACCAGTAATTCCTTTGCCTCCTGGAGGTAGGCAGACTTTGGATAGCTGCTCACAAATGACTGGAACGTTTTTAAGGCAGCGTCCATATAACCCAGCTCATAGGAAAGCTTGGCATAATTGAATGTGGATACTTCTTTCTGAACAGCATTGCTGTTATTGGATGCACCAAACTGGAAAGCATTACGCGCATTTATTTTGTCGTTTGTTTTCAGGTAGGCATCGGCCAGCAGGTACATGCTGTTCTGCGCGAGTGAATCCTGTGCGCCGCCCAGTTGCTTGAAGCCCGCAATAGATTTTTCCCAGTTCCTGGCTACATAATAGCTGTATGACAATTCGTAAAGGTCCTCGCGGCGAACCTTGTCATTGCCTTCAACAAACTTTTCAAGATAGGGCAGCGCCTTTGCAAATTCCTTTTTTTCAAACCAGATATGCCCTACCAATTGGTTAAGCTGCAGATCGTAGTACTGACCGGTTCTGCGGATGGCATTCTCACCATAGCTAAGTGCTTTGTCTTTTTCGCCGTTGAAGTAAAAGATCTCTGCTACATAAAATGGAACCACGCTCTGGTATTCCGGCGATTTTTCGGCCACCTGGAAACTCTCCAATGCCTGGCTATAATTTTTTTCAGTGAATGAGATAAAGCCGTAGTAATAGTTTGCATCTACATAATTAGGGTCCTTAGGAAGCTGGCGGATTGCGTTGAACAATGGCCTGGCTTTGTCAAACTGCTGCATCACAAAATATCCATAAGCCTGGTGGAACTTCATATCAGCGATCTCGCGGTTGCTTAGGTTGGCAATATTGGTTGCCAGATAGTAATTCTGCGCCCTGGGAAATTCCCGCCTGCGATAATAGTACTCGGCCAGATGAAAACTCATCATCTGCACCCGGGGCGTATGATTCTCCAGCTCAATAAATTCCTGCGCTGTTGCCTCTGCAGTGGTATCGTTTAGTTGTAACCCACAAACAATAGCGTAATATTTACTCTCCAGTCTAATGGTTGCGGGAATATTACTCTGCGGGATGCCGTTGCTGTACAATTGTTTGAAAACAGGATATGCAAGACTGAACTGCTCTTTTTGAAACAGGTCCTTTGCGTTTTTAAATACCGCATCAGGGTCCGTATGTCCCATGGTAAGCTGTGCGTTAAGTATAAGTCCTAACATACATGCAGGAAACAGCATGAGAAAATTAAGAATGGGTTTCTTCATAAAGGGTTTGGCTACGACAGGCAAAGTCGTTAGTTTGTTTCTTAAATAAAAGCGAAAACCTGTTTTAAAGTTAGTATTAGCCTTTCGTTAGCAAACATCATTCCATGATTTGTGGAAAAACAGATAGACCCCGTAAGTTTGTCAACAAATTAAGATAACTATGTACGAACACAATACATCGCTAAGGGTAAGGTACGCAGAGACCGACCAGATGGATATTGTTTACTATGGCAACTATGCACAGTATTTTGAAGTGGGCCGCGTGGAGAGCATACGCGCGTTGGGATTTTCCTATAAGAAGATGGAGGAGATGGGGGTACGCATGCCCGTGGTACATATGGACGTGCGGTTTCTGCGCCCCGCCCATTATGATGACCTGATCACGATCAAAACCACCCTGCGCGAGCTACCCACGGGCCATGAAATCGTTTTTCACCAGGAAGTTTATAATGAAAACAACAAGCTGCTCACAACCGGTAAAGTGACGCTTTATTTCATCAACACGGCCTCGGGTAAACGTTCCCAAATGCCGGCGGACCTGAGCGAAGCGTTAGCCGTATTCTTTGTAAAGAATCAATAATCCGTCAACGGAACAGAGCGTTGCATGCCTATTTACGTTTTACCGGGCAACTATCCCGTCTGTCAAGGTTCCTACACCCTGTGATAATCCGCACGCCAGTTCTTAATCGCTTCCTTGATTTCCCTGCCCCGCATCTTTTCCGCAATGGCCCTTGCAACCAACCCAGGTAGCTCTTCATCCGGCGCAAACCGCAGGGCTATGATCTGTCCCAGTCTCAATTCTGTGGGAAAAGGCTTGCCGGTAAGTATAAAGTGGCGGAAATTTTCTTCCGCGCGTATGGCCCTGTCCTGCGCTTTTAATGCAAATGCCCGCATATACCAGAAAACAAGTAACAGTATGAAACTGGTAAGGCAGATAAGCGAGGCAGAATAAAGATTATCAGGTGCCGAATTGCAGAGATTGAAAAAAGAACCGGTCATCAATGCAAGGATGGCAAAAAAGGTGATCACATGGTACCCGATAAGATACCGGGTATGGTTCCTGAAGTTTTGTTCACTCATGGCAGTTGTTTTAGTTGTCTAAAGATACTTAACTCTTTTAGCTTAATGTCGCCCGGTTTTCTATAAAAAAAAGTTGTGCGTAGGGGGAAATATTCAAAGGGTATTACCCGGGCTATTTCAACTCATCAAGAAGGCTATACATTTTTTTTACAATGCCTGATGCAGAACCATCATAGTTATTGACAATGATGGCTACTGTATACATGGTACCATCTTTGGCCGTATGATAGCCCGCAAAACTTTTGGCACCGCCTATCGTGCCGCTTTTTAGCTTCATCTGGTTGAATACGGGCAACGCATCATAGTAATACCGAAACCAGGGGCGGCCACGGGCGTACTGCAATACTTTCACCAGCGCATCGGCTGTAACACGGTTCTGGGGAGATAAGCCGCTGCCATCAGACATTCGCAGAGCGGCGGGCTCAATGCCCCGATCCTTCCAGAACTCTCTCACGAGTTCGAGACCCTTATCCATAGCACCATACCCCGTTTTTTCATAAGCGATGGTTTTTAGAAATACTTCTCCATAAAGGTTGATGCTTCTCTTCATGAAAAAATAATTGAGGCTATCGAGCGCAGGTGAGCGGTAAGCCTGTAAAGTTTTTAGCGTTGGTAACTCCCGGGCCCACGAAACCCAATGTCTTGCCGGCGATGCAGCAACCGAATCCAGTTTCTGGTGCAGGGCTGCCAGCAGTTGCCGTGACGGATCGGGGAATGAACCGGAGATGGTAAATGCTTTTTCATCAACAGGTATCGTACCCCTTACTACTCCTCTTTCTGCCAGGGGTGGTAAATAGATGTAGGCATTATCTCCGCTGCCTTTGGCTGCGGATACCAACTTACTTTCCAGTTGTATCCCAAACAACCGGGGTTTCGTGCCGGTAATTACCACGCTGTCGCCGATGGTATTTCCTGAGCGCAGGATGAGGTCATACTGGTTCTCATGCCAGTTAAGTGCAGATGAACCGGCTCCATAATAGTTTCCGATATCATCCCATATCCATCCACCTGGCAACGTCTCGCCTTCCCATTTCCCGTTATGGCCGATAATATCACCTGTAATTCTCAGAATATTATTTTGCCTAAGTACATGTAACCATCCATTCAAAACCTGCTCACCGCCTGTGGAATCAAATCGCCAGCTTCCCAGGCTTGGGTCCCCACCGCCGATTATGTATAGGTTGCCGTGTAATGTTCCTTTTTCGATTGACCCATCATAGCCCAATATTGTCTGGTATCGGTAGTCAGGGCCAAGCATTTCAAGCGCCGCTGCGCTGGTGATGGTTTTCTGAACGCTCGCGGGCGCTAAACCTGTTTGTGCATTTACCTCTATAACTTTTTCTCCTGTAAGACTGTTCCATACCGATAGTCCCAGAATGGCATGCTTCATCTGGCTATCGTTCTGTAATTTCTCCACAGCCGCGCGCAATTTCTCCCTTACCGGCTGTGCGGTTGCCGCGTTCCAACAACACCACAAACAAACAACCCAACAAAATTTTCTCATGTGATAACTTATTTGACGGTTGCAATAGGCCCCTGCCACAACACCATCCTGATCATCCATTTATTATGGATCTTTTCCAGCAGCACATAATCCATCCCCCACCATGCGGTTACTTTACCGCTCGCTACCTGCTCCTGCACCTCAAATATCTCCGTTTTTTTTATGGTGCCTGCAGGACGCTGGCGGTTTTTTACTTTTACATTCAGTGCATAGTCGGTCATCTGCTGACGACTCATCGGCTCACCTATGTATTTTCCCGCTTTTACATCTTTCCAATAGCCATACTTCACCGAGCTGTCCGCAACACTCCGGTTCAGCTTAAGGGTATCGCCTTCATAAAACCCTTCTATATAATCGAGCAGGGCCCTTTCCACTTCTTTCCTATCCTGGTCGCTCTGTGCAAATATCGCCGTTAACGATAACATACTGCATACGGTAATAAAAAAACGTTTTTTCATTTTACTGTGTTTACGAATGATGAATCTGTTTGCCAATTAAACCATTAATCCTGAAACGGCTTTAACTAATTACATGATTGGTATTTACCTTGCAGTTAAATTGGTAAACGGCGATGGAAAAAGTTTATGCATCAATCATTACAATAGGCGACGAACTCCTGATAGGCCAGGTTGTGGATACCAACAGCAGCTGGATAGCGCAGGAACTGAATAAAATGGGGATCATGGTAAGGCATAGGGTTGCCGTTGGCGATGTGTGGGATGATATTTGGGAAGCACTGGACCAGGAAAGTAAAAGATCATCCTTCATTCTGATCACCGGTGGATTGGGACCCACCGCAGACGATATTACCAAAGGCTTATTGTGCGCATATTTCGGAGGAAAGCTGGTGGTGCACCAGCCCACGCTTGATCATATCACGTATATTTTTGAAACAGTACTCAAACGCCCAATGATTGAGCGCAATGCAAAACAGGCCGAGGTGCCGGATGTATGCTCAGTACTAATAAATGAACGCGGCACGGCGCCGGGTATGCTATTTAAGCGCGATAACCAGGTATTTGTTTCCCTTCCCGGCGTGCCGCATGAAATGAAATGGTTAATGGAACACAAAGTATTGCCCCTGGTGCCGGAACTTTTTCAAACAGGTGTAGTTGAACACCGCACCTTACTTACCGCCGGCATTGGTGAGTCTTTTCTTGCTGAGCTGATAAAAGATATTGAGGAAAATTTGCCTGCACATATCAAACTTGCTTACCTGCCCAACTATGGCATGGTAAGGCTGCGACTTACGGCATTTGGATTTGATAAGAACGTATTACTGACGGATATAGAAAATTTTTTTACACAGCTAAAAGATAAAGTAAAAGCATACATGGTAGTAGACAAGGATATCCCACTGGAACTGGTTGTGGGAAAAATGTTGAAAGAGCGGGGCAAAACCATGGCGACTGCCGAGAGTTGTACCGGCGGATATATATCCCATCTTGTTACCAGTCACCCGGGATCATCTGCTTATTTTAAAGGGTGCGTGGTTAGCTATGATAACGAAGTAAAAACGGATCTGCTGCATGTATCTCCCGAGACGCTCCGGACAGAAGGCGCAGTGAGTGAGGCTACGGTAAAACAAATGGCCCGGGAACTGCTGGCGGTGATGAAGTCGGATTTTGCCCTTGCGGTAAGTGGTATCATGGGGCCTGATGGCGGTACCCCCGAAAAACCTGTGGGTATGGTGTGGATAGCTGTTGCTGACAGAGACAAAATTTTAGCCAAACAATTCAATTTCCGCTATGACCGCCGACGTAATATCGAAATGACAGCCAATAATGCCCTTAACCTTTTGCGTACGTTTATTGTGGATAAACCAATGTAACAATTCTGTGAGAAAGCAGGCAGATGGTATACATTTGCCCGGTTAGGTAACGATTGCGTAACCTGCCGGTACTCAACGAAACAGGCAGGTGAACATCCATTTAAAAACAGCACGAAAGTATGGCAATTGCTGAATTGGTGATGCCCAAGCTGGGCGAGAGTATCATGGAAGCCACCATTCTTAAATGGCATAAGAAAGTTGGCGATCCTGTTAAGCAGGATGAAACCGTGTTAGATATTGCTACCGATAAAGTAGACAGTGAAGTTCCTTCTACTGCAGAGGGCGTGGTATCAGAAATTCTTTTCAATGTGAACGATGTGGTGCCTATCGGTACTGTAATCGCCAGGATACAATTGGAAGCGGCGAAAACAGTAAACGGACAGGATACACCACCGGCAATGGAATCTGCGCCTCCGGATACCTCAGTTCCACCCCCTGCCATTTTACCAGAAATTCCACAGGAAACAGTTACCCCTTATTCCATGCCGGAACCTGAGCCTGAAACAGTTGTTTCCATGGCACAGGAATTCCATGCCGAGCCGGAACCAGTGCCATATGTACCCTTAACTACCCCGGCAGAAAAACCGGTAGAATTACTAAGCAAGCCCGGGGCCAACCGGTTTTATTCACCTCTGGTTTTAAATATCGCCAACAGCGAAGGTGTACCCTTAAGTGATCTTGAAAGAATCCCCGGCACGGGCAATGAAGGCAGGGTAACAAAAAAAGATATCCTTCAATATGTTGCCGATAGAAAAGCGGGTATTATAACACCCGGCATTGCAACAGCCGCAGCGCCCAAACAGCAAGTACCCGATGCGGTACAGGAAACGGCGATGAAGGCGCAGGTACCAGAGCCGCCTAAGGAAGAATTCCGGCAGGCTCCATCCAGCTCCGGAAAATCCGCGGATCCTTCCTCCGTAGTGCTTGGCGGTGTGACAGAGATTGTTGAAATGGACCGTATGCGTAAGCTGATAGCGAAACATATGGTAGACAGCGTTCAGACCAGTCCGCATGTAACCAGTTTTGCTGAAGCCGACGTAACAAATATGGTGATGTGGCGCCAGAAAGTTAAAGATGAATTTGAAAAAAGAGAAGGCACCAAACTCACTTTCACCCCCATGTTCATAGAGTGCCTGGTAACTGTAATGAAACGTTTCCCGCTTATCAACTGTTCATTGGAGGGAGATAAGATCATTATTAAAAAAGACTTTAACATAGGTATGGCCACTGCCCTGCCAACCGGCAACCTGATTGTGCCGGTAATCAAGGGCGCGGATCAATTGAACATTGTGGGATTAAGTAAGGCTGTGAATAACCTGGCCGATGCCGCAAGAAATGCCAAACTCAAACCTGAGGATACACAGGGTGGCACGTTTACCTTAACCAATGTTGGCACATTCGGAAGCCTTATGGGCACGCCCATCATAAACCAGCCCCAGGTAGCTATCATGGCAGTAGGTGCCATTAAAAAACGCCCGGTAGTGATAGAATCACCGGAAGGCGATACGATTGGAATCAGGCACATGATGTACCTCTCACTGAGCTATGATCACCGTATAGTGGATGGCAGTATTGGCGCCGGCTTCCTGTCAGCCGTTGCAAAGGAGTTCGAGAAATGGGATCCTGAGAAACAGTGGTTTCAATATCTGTAATGCACCACACCTGGCAAAAGATTAATCGCGGGTCTGCTACTTACTGCGCAACACCGCGATGATCGGCAAATGCCGGGTTCGCTCAAGGAGCATAGCAGAAACAGGTACACGTTTAAAGCTCCTCAACAATCATCATTCATTTTTACAGTTATACCGGACGGTAATATTCATTATGAAGCTGGACCAGGCGTTCTATATTTTTTTACTAACTTTTGTCCTCTCCCTTCCTGCTGCCGGGCAAACGACGGGCCTCGGAACCTGGAACGTTGCAAGCACCCGGATTACCTTTGATAAATCCTGGAATGCATTTTTTGAGGCGCAGTTACGTTCACAAAAAATATACAATGATTTTAACTATTATGAATATAAGGGAGGGCTGGGTTACAATTTCAAATCCAATATTTCTGTAGTAGTGGCCCTCGGGCGCTATATGACGTACCCCCCGTTTGGCGACTTTACGAAGCCTGCAACCAATGAAGAAACGCGCCTATGGCAGCAACTCACGCTTAACAATAATATCGGCAGGTTAAAACTGGAACACAGGTATCGGATAGAGCAGCGTTTTACATCTTTTGGTTACAGGAACCGATTCAGGTACAGGCTAAATGCGATTGTACCTTTCGGGCATAACACTATTGAAAGCAGAACGCTTTACGCAAGCCTTTTCAATGAAATATTCCTTACCAATGAAGGACCCTATTTTGAACAGAACCGGATCTTTGGCGGGTTGGGTTACCAGTTCAATGCGCATGTCAACATACTGATGGGTTTGATTAACCGCTTTGACCATTCGGCAACAAATGTGCAAACCCGGAAGAACTTTTTTCAGACTTCACTCATCTTCACCATTGCCGAATCCAAAAGCGGCCGCGAACGTCACCCCAGTTCCGTAGACTAGGATATATACTTATACCCCCCCGCCAACCCAAAAGCCCCCACCCCCTCTCACTTCTTACTCCTCACTTCTGACTTTTGACTTTTGATTTCTCCCTCCTCACCCCTGATTCCCCTTCCTCCAGTTTTTCACATTATGTTAGTAAACATTTTTTCTCTCTGAATGGTCTTATAGGTAAATTCAACAAACGGAAGATCGATATGAAAACCTTATCACAGACCTGGTTCGCCGATGGGTATATTGATTTTGAATTGAAGAAATATACCCTTTTGGCCTACCTGCAGGAGATCAGTAAATATTTTTGCGAAGGAAAGCTATATCCGCAGCTGGCGGACCTGATCTTTCATTACAATAATATGGTTGCGTTCCGCGAAAACAAAAAATACCTGCAGGAACAGTTCCCTAAAAAACTTACGGGAATTCAACTGGAAAAACTGCAGTTATTATATGAGTCGCTGGTAGAAGACGATGAACTGATGCAGGAACTGGAAGACATCATTAACTATGCTTCCTCCACCATGAAGAAAACCATCACAACGGGAAGCGAGATCTATGAATTTGTGGAGAACAAACTGATTATCGAGCCGGTAGGCATTATGCCACTTGACCACAACGAAGGTTATTTTATGCTTTGCGAAGGAAGTTGTCACAATACCTGGGTTTACCAGTACCGGCTTAGCATATTTGAAAAGCACGATGAAAAATACCGGAGTATCAAGACGGAATTCGTGGACGTATGGCAGAGAAACTTTGTAAATACTTATCCCAATATCAAGGCACAGCTGATCCGCAACCGGTCTGATTTTCCCAATCCTGCTGTTTACGCCGTAGAAACGGATCTTACCATGCCTATGGAGGAAACCTTGTTACCGATTGCAAAGCGAAGCCTGGTAAGGTATATCAGCTGCAACACAGCATAGGGCAAAATTTATTGGTGTTTGCTAACTGAATAAATAGTAATTTAACCGGGATATCATGTCCCGAAATGAAAAACAATTTCCTGCTTACCAAGAATTTCCAGCGAGGGTTTTACTTTGTTTGCCTGCTGTTATGGTCAATGGCACTTTTGGGTGATGCCATCCGTTGCGCTTCCTGCAAGAATGCATGGGGAATTGACAATGCGCTGCTATACTATCCCGTTGCCGCTCTATTGCTAGTGCAGATATTTCTGAATCACCGCATACTTTGGGGATTTTTCCTTTTTGCCTACTGCATGCTGGCCGTATTCTTCATCAAAGACAAAGTTGATTTCTACAATGCCCACAAAACCGAACCTGACTGGGAATGGACACAATTAACGCTCAGCACACTGCTCATCATTCCTGTCATCATCATCGGATACATTCTCATTAAAATCAAACCCACAGACGGCGCGCCAAAAGAATGGAGCGATACTATTTAAATGCTGTGGGGCTAAGGGATATTAAGTACGAAGTACGAACTACGAACTACGAAGTATGAAAAAGCCTTTGGTAACGGGCAATGTGAGAAGTGAGAGGTGAAAAGTGAAAATAGAGAGAGGGATACTTTGTCCTTCTTTTCACTTCTCACTTTTCACTTTTCACTTCTCACTTTTTTGACTTTTGAATTTTGAATTTCTAACCAGCTATCGTCTCCTTCTCCATCATCAAATACGCCTTGATAAATCCATCCAGTTCACCGTCCATTACGGGTGCGATATTGCCCACTTCGTAATCAGTGCGGTGATCTTTGATCATTTTATAGGGATGGAAAACATAGCTTCGGATCTGGCTACCCCATTCTATTTTTTTCTTATTGGCATTGCTGGCATTGATGGCTTCCTGGCGTTTGCGTAATTCCTCTTCATACAAACGGCTTTTCAGCATTTTCATCGCAAGCTCGCGGTTTTCGCCCTGCGTTCGTGCCTGCTGGCACTCTACAATAATACCGCTGGGTATATGTTTTAAACGTACAGCCGTTTCAACTTTGTTTACGTTCTGGCCGCCGCTTCCACCACTGCGGTAGAATGCCCACTCAATATCAGCGGGGTTCACACTGATCTCGATGCTGTCATCGATTAATGGATAAACATATACTGAGGCAAACGAGGTATGCCGCCTTGCATTGCTGTCGAAGGGTGAAATCCTTACCAGCCGGTGTACGCCACTTTCGGCCTTGAGAAATCCGTAAGCAAAATCACCATCAAACTGAATGGTAGCGCTTTTGATGCCGGCTCCATCGCCCTCCTGGTAGTCGATCTCGGTTACTTTCCAACCCTGTTTATCACCATACATCCTGTACATGCGCAGCAACATCTCTGCCCAGTCCTGGCTCTCCGTACCACCCGCGCCCGGATTGATCTGCAATACAGCAGGCAGCTCATCTTCCGGTTTGTTCAAAGTGCTTTTGAATTCTGCGTCTTCGATTTGCCCGATGGCGTAGTCATACGCAGTGCGTGATTCCTCTTCAGTGGCATCGCCGGCTTTCCAGAATTCAAACAATACGGCAAAATCTTCCACAGCAGCATCCACCTGTTTATAGAGTTTGAGCCAGTATTCGTTGACCTTGATTTCTTTCATGATGGCCGTGGCCCGGGTATTGTCATCCCAGAAGCCAGGCGAAAGCGAGAGTTGCCTGTCCGTTTCTACTTTGTATGTGCGGTTCTCAACGTCAAAGAAACCTCCTCAGGACGAGTACGCGGTCCCTCATAGATTTGATTTGTTCTTGTGTCATGGGGCAAAAATAGGGGTTAGCAGCTAGCGATTAGCTTTTAGCAAATCATATTTTCAAAACGCTACTGGCTAAAGGCAAATGCCTAAAGCCAGACAGGTAAAAAAAATTACAAACCTCATAAGCCGGATTCTGTTTCTAAACTATCATTTATCTGGCCCCGCCATTACTGGCGGAATCTTGCTGCCTACCCTGGATCTTGGGCGAGCAGCCCTCAAGCGATCCTATACATGGCATTACAGCACCCAAGGTTTACCCGTAAAAGCCATTACTAACTTTTACTGTGAGCTTTTACCTCACATTTTCACCTTTTCTCAGGGCTTGCGCCGCAAGTAGTTATTTTCTGTGGCACTTTCTCTTTTCCGCCTGAGCGGAAAGCCGGCTATTCACCGGTGGGTTGCTCTGTGCTGTCCGGACTTTCCTTTACGCCCACTGGCGCAACGATAGCTCGGGTTTGTAATGGTGCAAAGGTACAACACCCTTTACATATTCTTACCGATGCCTCGAAACAGGCGGATGACATTACCATGACAGACTCCATTCGTTTTTCCCGATTGTGTAAACGGTTTTCCCTATCCGGCACGCGATAATCAGAACATTGGCATTTTTTTGCACCCGTAAATCAGATACAAAAGATGAAGAAATATTTTATGCTGGCTTTTATACTAACCGGCATTTTTACAAAAGCGCAGACCGGTAACATAAAAGGAAAAATTACCACCACCGACGGAAAACCGGCCGCAGAAGTCAACATTTTAATCCCCGGGGCGGACCGGGCCATTGTGTCGGGGCCGGATGGTTCTTTTGCCATCAGGAACGTGAAATCCGGAAATTATACCATTAACATCTCGCATGTGGGGCTTCAGCCGCTGGTAAAGAAAATTACTGTTACCGATAATGCTACGCTGGAACTTGTTTTTGAACTGAAAGAAACGGCCAGGGAACTGGATGATGTAATCGTGCAGTCTCGCAGAACCGCCAACGACAAAGCGGTTACCATTGGCAAGGTATCCATTCCCGCGATGGACCTGCCGCAGGCCATCACGGTGATCAATCATTCCACCATAAACAACCAGCAGGCACAGCGATTAAGCGATGTACTGCGAAATGTAAACGGCGTTTACCTCGCCACCACACGTGGCGCAACGCAGGAAAATTTTTCTGCCCGTGGTTATAGTGTGGGCTCCAATAACCTGTTCAAAGACGGCACGCGAATAAATTCCGGTGCTATGCCCGAGATGAGTTCCCTTGAGAGAGTAGAGGTATTAAAAGGAAGTGCAGCGATCCTGTTTGGAACCGTGGCTCCCGGTGGAATTGTAAATATGGTAACCCGGCAGCCTCAATTTAAGCCGGGTGGCCAACTTGCCATACGCGCGGGTAGTTTTGGGTTATTTAAACCAGCCTTTGATCTTTTTGGTCCGGTATCAAAAACGGTAGCGTTTCGTATAAATGGCACAGTAGAAACTGCAGATAGTTACCGCGAAATAGTTCATTCCGAAAGATACTATATAAATCCGTCCTTACTTTTCAAATTGGGGGAAAGAACAGAACTCCTTATGCAGGGTGATTACCTTAACCATGAATTCACGCCTGATTTTGGCATTGGTTCCATCAACAATACCAGTATCCCAACGGTTGCCCGCTCCGCCTTTTTTGGCACTCCCTGGCAATATGCAAAAACGCGTCAATCAGGCGCAACGGCAACATTGAAACATGCACTGTCCGCAGCATGGAACCTGAATACTTCGCTATCCTACCAGCATTTTAGCCGCGACTACTATTCCATCGAGCGGATACAGGCACTGGCCAACGGAGATTGGTATCGTCCGCTAAACCGGGCAAAAAACCTGGAGAATTATTATACCGCCCAAATAAACATTACCGGCAAATTCAATACCGGCAGGCTTCAGCATACTTTTTTATCGGGCATAGATGCCGACAGGTACCAAACGCGGGTAACCGGCTATAACCAGCCACTTATTTATGACACCATCAATATTCTTGATCAAAATAAATTTGTACCCCGCACAGGCATTCCAGTAGCCAATGAAACCAGGATCGTGGCAACACCTACACTGCGTTTTGGTGCCTACGTGCAGGACCTGGTAAGCCTGACTTCCAAACTGAAAATACTGGCAGGACTACGCTGGTCCATGCAGGATGCTAAATCTGCAGCAACTACTAACCTGCTAACGGGTGTTACAACCAAGGGGACAGGCAAGACAGATAAAGCATTTTCCCCGAGGGTAGGTATCGTGTATCAGCCAACCAGGAGCACCAGCCTGTTTGCTTCCTACGCCAATTCATTTTCGGTAAACAGCGGTACAGATGTGTCAGGAAATGCACTGGCACCGTCCATTATTGATCAATATGAATTAGGGATAAAAAATGACCTGCTGCGTGGCGCACTAACCGCCAACCTGACGATCTACAGGATCATCAACAACAACCTGGCACAAACGGCTTTATTTGCCGCGGATGGGGTAACACCGAATAATAATACGAACCTGAAAGCGCTTACGGGGCAAACAAAAAGTGATGGCTTCGAAATTGATCTCAGCAGCCATCCGGCTAAAGGTCTTGATATCACTGCAGGATACAGCTATAATTTTATCCGCTATACCAAAACACCCGATGCCAAAGGCAATTTTGTTGAAGGCGAACGTTTGCAGAATTCAGTGGGCAGTACCGCCAACCTAAGTATTTTTTACAATTACAACGGGTGGAAATTTGGGGGCAACCTATTCTATACGGGGCCAAGAACTGCGGGCTTTAACAACACAAAAGGACAGGCCCAGGCTTTTAACCGTTTATTTCCTGTTGGTGATTTTGCAACAGCAGATATCACTGCGGGATATAGCTGGCGAAAATTGAGCATACTGGCAAAAGTTTCCAACATCACCAATACACTCAATTATTACACGCATGAAAATTACAGCATCAATCCCATTCCGCCGACGCAACTTGTTGCTACAGTGGCTTACGGGTTTTGATGGTGTACGGGGTTGGTGGCAGAGAGGTTAAGGAGGTTAAGTTGGTTTAAAGGGTAATTGGGGGGTGGTAGACTTTTATGGCAATACGCCCTCACGGGAACCGCATTGATTGCTGCTGAATAAAATTAAAGCCACCTCGCATTTTTTTAAAAACCTCAAACCTACGTTACCCCCTTTAACCATTCCAGGCCCCAACCCTAATGCTGAAAAAAAATCTCAGTGGCGCCGTACCCGAATCGCGGGTCGTATTGGTTAATGAAAGTTTTTACCTCACGTTTGGTTTTGAGAATATCGTGTATCTCATCGCGCAGCTTTCCCTCGCCTACTCCGTGGATAACGATTAACGAAGCCTGCCGGTGCGCAATGGCCAGGTCGTACCATTTTTCAAATTCACGCAACTGCATAGCAAGTATCTCCAGGTTACTGAGTTTATCACTGCCGGCGGCTATTTTTTCTATATGCAGGTCAACAACGGATCGTGCGGGATCAAGGTGCTGCCGTGCTTTGGACGCGTCATATATTTTATAACCTTTTGCCGCCAGCGAACCTAGCTCCAGGAATGATTCTTCTGTTTTTTCGGGGTAGCTGTCAAACAATTGGTAGGTAATGGAAGGTTCATTACTATCCTTCATTTCCTCAATCCTTCTGAATACCTGTTTGGGTTTGAGTTTAAGATGGGTCTCAAAATGCGGGGCCTTCTTTTTATCAGGGTTTAGCAATGAGAAATCGAATGCAAAAGAAGGGCTGTCATTCACCGCCTCAAAAGCAATATCATGGAGGTAAAAATCATGAAACGGGGCAACTTCGTTAAGCAGTTCAAAATTTGTGCTGCCCAGAAATTGCTGTGTATAGGTGAATTTATAACCCAGTCCCGTTTTATTTACGAGGTGGATTTTTAATTTTTCTACCACCTCATCATTAAAATCATCGAGCGCGAATTTTGGAATGAAAGATAGCCATACACCATCGGCTACCGGGATCTGGTTAGGCTGCGGTTTTTCTTTGGGTACCTGGTCTACATATAATTTGGGCAGCGGTTTGCTATCAGGTACGATCTTCTTTTTACTGAACCTGAGAAAATAGGGAAAATCTATCTGGTCCATATATGCCGGGAACTTCACCCCCCTTACGTCGATCATCACCATCTGGTCGTTCATGATCTCTACTACTTTTCCTTCCTCGTTACTTAGCAATACAATAATGTCATCACCTACCTGGTACTTCATGTCCTGTGTATTTGGACAGCAAATTTACGGTATTAGGCTGGCGCCCGCACGCTGGCGGAAAATTTCCACGGGTACAGGCGCGGCAAGAAAATTGTTAACTGCCGTTCGTGGCCAGTTTGCTTTTGGATCTGCCATACAGGAAATAGATCACGAGACCCAACCCCATCCAGCCAAAGAACCACATCCAGCTCATAGAAGGTATTTCGATCATCAGGTAAAGACAGCTCAGGGCGCCCACAACCGGTATCAGCGAGTAGTTCCTCGCAAAACTGAGTACCGCCGTTACAATGGCTATCAGCATGAACACGAGGAAAAGTATTTCCTGGTATCCCTCAGAAGAAATTTGTGTGAATGCATCACTTATGCGGTTACGGAAAAGAAATACGACTACAGCTACCAATAGTGGTATGATATATTTACCGTTGATATAGGGCAACCTGAAAGCGTTACCTCCTTTTGCTCTCGTAATCCTTGGCAGCACCAGCACCCCAAAACATACCAGTACAAATGCGAACAGTGTACCAATACTGGTAAGATCCGTCATGGTACTGCTCGATACAAACAACGAAGGTATGCCCACCATAATACCCGTTACAATCGTTGCAAAAGAAGGGGTATGAAATTTAGGGTGTACCCGCGAAAAACGCCTGGGGAGCAGCCCATCACGACTCATACTCATCCATATACGTGGCTGTCCCAGTTGAAATACCAATAATACACTGGTAGTAGCCACCACTGCACTTACGGAGATGAGGTAGCCAATCTTGTTGAGACCAAGTTTCTCAAATACATAAGCCAGGGGATCATTAACCTTCAGTTCCCCATAGTTAACCATCCCTGTCAATACCAGGGCAATAAGAATGTAAAGAACCGTGCAGATCAGGAGTGAATAGATCATGCCCCTGGGAAGATCACGTTGTGGATTTTTACATTCCTCCGCAGTAGTAGAGATGGCATCAAACCCGATATACGCGTAGAACACCGCGGAAACACCAGCCAGCACGCCACCAAAGCCATTGGGCAGAAAGGGATCCCAGTTACTGGTATCCACATAAAAGAAACCGATAACAATGATAAAAATGATCACAGCGATTTTAAATATCACCATGAAATTGGTGCTCTTTTTACTTTCTTTAATGCCGATATAGGCGAGTATGGTAATGAGGAAAACAATAATGAATGCGGGTATATTCAGAATCACTTTCCACCCCGCAATAACAGGTGCGTTCATGATAGCGTCGTAACCCATTCGTGCATTCTTGCCAACACTTTCCAGGCTCTGCCCACCGGCCAGTGCTTTCATGGCTTCATCATAACCTGCCTGTGCATTGCCCGGATTGGTGGCCAGCCAACCCGGCAAACCCATACCAAATCCTGCAAGCAGGTTATTAAAATAGCCACTCCAGCTTATGGCCACCACTATATTGCCAATTGCGTACTCAAGTATCAATGCCCAGCCAATGATCCATGCCACCAGTTCACCAAAAGAAACATATGCGTAGGTATAGGCGCTTCCGGCAATGGGTACCCTGCTGGCAAACTCGGCATAACAAAGTGCACTGAACCCGCAGGTGATGGCGGTAATGACAAACAAAAAAACAATACCGGGTCCCCCGTTAAAGGCCGCGGTACCAATGGTAGAAAAAATGCCCGCCCCGATTACGGCGGCGATACCCATAAACGTAAGATCCCGTACACCCAATACTTTGCGAAGCCCCGACCCGTGCCCGTCACTCATGCCGGCTTCTGAATCTGCCACAATTTTTTCGATCGATTTTTTCCTGAAAAGAGAATCGGACATATCTATGGGTTTTGTTGCTAAAGCTAAGAGAAATCAGGGTAAATGCGCAACGGATACGGCCTGCAGTTTAATAATCACGCTGCACCAGGAACGCAGCCAGTTCCTGCAGCGGTTTCCGGCGCGTAGATACTACTGCAATGGCCTCGAGGTGATCCGTGGCTGTTTGCAGGTACTTTTCTTTGAGGGCCATTGCCCAGGCGTCTACATTGCACTCCTGAAATATCGATAATACCTGCTGTACTTTATCAGGTGCATCTCCCTCCATTAGTTGCAGCAACCTTTTTTTCTGACCTGCATCGGCTACTTCAAGCGCGTGAATGAGCAGGAATGTTTTTTTATTCTGGCGTATGTCGCCGCCTACTTCCTTACCAAATTTTGCAGGGTCACCAAACGCGTCCAGGTAATCATCCTGCACCTGGAAAGCGATGCCCAGGTTTTTGCCAAACTCATAAATATGGCGGCAGTTTCCTTCGCTGGCTCCCCCGATGATGGCACCCATTTCCAGGCTTGCCGCGAGAAGCACCGAGGTTTTAAGGCTGATCATGTTGAGGTACGCATCCAGTGACACGTCGGTCATCTTTTCAAAGTCAATATCCAGTTGCTGTCCCTCGCACACTTCCTTTGCCGTTTTATTAAATAGTGCCAGTATGCGGTGCAGGTATTGCCCGCTGATACGGTTGATGTATTCATAAGCCTGTATCATCATCACATCACCCGTGAGCAATGCGGTATTGGCGCCGTATTTCATGTGCACGGTTTCCATACCCCTGCGTAAAGGGGCCTGGTCCATTATATCGTCGTGTATCAAAGTGAAGTTGTGGAAAAGTTCAATGGCCGTGGCAACCTGGTAAGTATCTAATTCTATGGTGCCGAATAATTCATTCCCCATCAGGCACATCACCGGTCGTATACGTTTGCCTCCCCAGGAAAGAAAATATTCTGCCGGCTCATACAAACTTGCAGGTGTTTCCGGAAAATGCCTGGTGGCGAAACGGGTCCCGAAATCTGTTACGAGTTCCTTAAATGTGTGCATGATACAAACCTAAAACATAAAAGCAATTCAACCTTAACTATTCTTTGTGGAAATCACCTGTGAGATTGGCATAGTTTTCAATCAACCTTACAAAAACCAAAAACTATGAAACGATTATCGGCCCTGCTCGTACTCACCATCATCACCATCAGCGTTCATGCACAGGTTAACGAAAGTTCAGAATACCGTACGGCTCTCGGCGTAAAGGTTTATCCTGGCGCGATCACCCTCAAACATTTTTTTCAACCCAACAAAGCCGTGGAGGCACTGGGTTATATTTCTTCAGACGGTTTCCGTTTAACCGGTCTCTACGAACTGCATAACGATATTACCAGCATACAGGGTTTGAAATGGTATATAGGCGGCGGTGCACATGTGGGCATCTGGAGTGATACCTGGAAAACCAAATACCCCGGCAGGAACGGTGGTCTTGCCATAGGCGTTGATGGCGTGCTGGGCCTCGACTACAAAATTCAGGGCGTGCCGCTTAATCTCAGCTTCGACTGGCAACCCTCTTTCAACCTGATCGGCTACAATTATTTCGAAGGCGGCTGGGGAGGATTGGGGGTGAGGTATACGTTTTAGAATATCGAATGTTGAACAAGGAATTTTGAATGTCGAAGGAAGCAATAATCCACTCTGCGCAAGCTCTGCCCCTCACGTTCTCTGCGGTTGGGAAAAACAACAAAATTCAATCTGCCAGTAATTTGTAAACGGTATGCAACCGAAAGAACAGGAGGGGCAGAGCTTGCGCTGAGGGTTTTGCACTGCTATTTTTTCCGTTGTTGGTGTTGTCACCTGCAATCGGCGTTAGCTATTTTTAAGGTTAAAGAGACTATCAACAAACTCGTGTTTATTAAAGATGATGAGATCATCTATCTTCTCACCTACACCAATATATTTTACGGGTATTTTAAACTGGTGCGCGATGGCAAGCACTACGCCTCCCTTAGCGGTACCATCCAGTTTGGTGATACTGATGGCAGATACTTCTGTTGTAGCAATGAACTGGCGGGCCTGTTCCACGGCATTCTGGCCTGTAGAGCCATCCAGCACAAGCATCACTTCGTGCGGGGCGCCGGGTATTACTTTTTCGATGGCGCGTTTGATCTTGCCTAACTCATCCATCAAATGTGCTTTGTTATGCAGGCGGCCGGCAGTGTCTATGATCACCACGTCTGCTTTCCTGGCCACGGCGCTGGCAACCGTATCATAGGCAACAGCGCTGGGGTCTGAGCCCATCGGCTGTTTTACAATTGGTACACCTACCCTTTCACTCCAGATGGTAAGCTGGTCCACCGCCGCCGCGCGAAAGGTATCGCCTGCACCCAGGATAACCTGGTTGCCTGCCTTTTTATAATTGTGTGCCAGTTTTCCTATGGTTGTGGTTTTCCCTACGCCGTTAACACCCACTACCAATATGACGTATGGCTTTTTTCCTTCAGGCATGCTGAAGTCTTTGTAAGAAGCTTCGGCGGATTCTACAAGAATGGATTCTATTTCTTCCTGCAGTAACCTATTGAGTTCATCCGTACTTACGTACTTATCTTTTTTTACCCGCTCCTCTATCCTGTTGATGATGGCCACGGTTGTTTCTATCCCCACATCCGCACTTACCAGCGCTTCTTCCAGGTTATCCAGCACCTCTTCATCTACTGTACTTTTTCCGGCGATTGCCTTGGTGACCTTGGCAAAAAATCCTTCTTTGGTTTTCTGTAAACCCTGGTCAAGACTCTGTTTCTCTTCTATGCCGAATAGTTTGTCAAAAAAGCCCATACAATTTGAGAATTTGAAAATGTGACAATTTGAAAATGAAAGATAGTAAGCAAAGAAAATTTGATTTACATTTTCAAATTGTATCTAAATACAAAAAGCCTTCCCGTAAGTTCAGGAAAGCTTTTGAATGATGTTACGATACGACCGATTATTTTTCTGACAGGAAATCTTTGATCTTATCCTTGTGTACGATCGCTTCTTTAAAGGTGTACGCACCGGATTTAGGGCTGCGGACAGCCTTGATCACTTTTGTCCAGTTCTTTGCTTCTGCTGCTGCTTTCTGGTCCTTGGTCTTGATCGCCGTTTTAGCTGCTTTTGCCATGATTATTTGATTTCTTTATGAACAGTTACTTTTTTCAGGATGGGGT
This sequence comes from Chitinophagaceae bacterium, assembly GCA_031424835.1. Taxonomy (GTDB): domain Bacteria; phylum Bacteroidota; class Bacteroidia; order Chitinophagales; family Chitinophagaceae; genus Sediminibacterium. Next base: position 19,486 of record JANPIE010000082.1, on the reverse strand, counting down.
TGAATTTCTTCAGTTCTACACGCTCAGGTGTGTTCTTTTTGTTCTTGGTAGTGATGTAGCGGCTTGTACCGGGCTGACCGGTGGCCTTATGCTCAGTACACTCCAAAATCACCTGAACCCTGTTACCTTTCTTTGCCATTGTATTAAGTGGTTTTCTTTGTTATAAGTTAGATCTTTGCGCCCTGTGACCTCATTTCTTTGATCACAGTGTTCAAACCGTTTTTGTTGATGGTCCTGATTGCATCAGTAGATACTTTAAGGGTTACCCAACGGTCCTCTTCCGCAAAGAAGAAACGCTTTTTCTGCAAATTGGGTAAGAAACGACGTTTGGTTTTGATGTTGGAGTGTGAAACGCTGTTTCCAACAATGGGTTTTTTACCAGTAACCTGACATACTCTTGCCATGACTCTTGTTTTTTGTCCCGATTTTTTTCGGGAGGCAAAGGTAAGGAAAGACAGTTAATTAACCATGCGAAAATGTCTTTTTTTGGTGAATTTACTAACACGGAAGGGATAATTTGGTTTGGAATGCCGGGAGATGAGCGGTTATCCACAATAAAAACGGTTTCGGGTTTCGGATTTCGCATTATTTAACCGAATCCGAAACCAGAAACCCTTGATACGAAACCGGTTACATCCTGATCATATCCCCAAAGAATATTGCATTCAGGAACAACTTGGTCGTTCCCAGCCAGAAAGCCCTGAAATTCAGGTTATCCACCATGGATATTACCCTGCCCCTGCCCAGGTTATCAATATTTACAGCCGCCGTATTTTTCACCACATTCTTATAACCCCGGTACAAGTAGCCGCTCTGGAGCGGGTTATCGGTATACATCACCGGTGAGTCATAGGCGCTGTTGTTCTGGTCCATGAAGAGTGTGTTCGATTTAAAAATACTCACCGTGGGATCCGTATACCCGTATGCAAGCGGATGGGTAAGGTCCATCCTGGCCTCGAAAAGTGAACCGGGCATATCCCTGGCCCGGGTTTCATCGGACCTGAGATAGTAAGGGAGCTGCAGGGTACTGTCTTTTTTTTCTTCCGACTGCCTGAAGATCACTTTAGTGAATCCGTTGGTAGCCAGGTATTTAGTAGCGTCCTCCGTAGCAATCAGGGTACCACCATCGCTTACCCAGTCACGGAGTTTATCCTGGGCCGTCTTGGATAGCCCCCCATAAGTGCCCGATGGCATAATGATCACATTGTATTTGGAAGGGTTGATGGAGCCAAAGCGGTCCACATCCACAATACTGGCAGGAATATTAAATCGAATATCCAGCAGGTGCCATATTTCTCCCACATCCGTGGCACTTGTTCCGGTACCACCAAACATCATAACCTTAGGCGTCTTAACGTTGTTGAAACTCGCACTGCCCAGGTCAATGCCTCCTGTAGCATAACCTGTTCCCAGTGCAAAAACCTCCACCCCGGTATTGGCTGCGGCCTCATCTATTAACTTATCCAGTTCCGCACCCCTGGTCTTTTGCACGCCCACCGGAATGATAATGCTGCCGTAATCAAAACTCTCTTCCTTACCATCCACCAGTATCTTAAATTTCTGCGTGGCCACTTTGCTAAGAATTCCTTTCGACTGCAGCCGGTATAACAACTGTGGTGCATTGAATTCATTCCAGCGGAACAGGTAGGAATAGGTATTCCGTGCATGGTGCACATTCAGTGCAGGCGGGGCGATGGATGTAACCCTCTCACCTGCCAGACCCGAAGTGGATGCCACCTGTGCATATGGCAGCCCGAACGCGAGTGGCATGGTCCAGGAAGTAACATCGTAAAATAAACTGTCTTTGTAGTCGAACGTTTTTTCAAAAACGGTTTTGATGATCTTAAACTGTTTTTGCGCAGTGGGTATAAAATATGCCTGGCCCGCTGTAAAGTTTTTCCCGTCTCCTGAATAATCCTGCTTTAACCGGTAAATTTCCACTTCGTGACGCAGCAGCATCTGTATAAAAATATGCGTTCGGGTTTTATCGAGTGCGTCGCCAATAATAAATCCGCGGCCAGGGAACGTGGCTGCTTCTTTCTCGACGTCCTTGTAAAAATCGCGCTGGTATGCCAGGAACTCTTTTCTCAGGTGCTGTGCCCCTTCCAGTGTGGAAAGTGCGGCCACAAACTGGTTGCGTATAGTAAATGGAAAGGTCAGCAATCCATTTTCCGTTTCCTGCGCATGTCCGCGGCTGCTTGCCTGTTCAAACAGAATGCCGATGCTTCCATTGATATCCGGGTAAGTGGAACCTTTGCCATAATAAAAATCGTCATACCCTTCCTTTGTAAAATAAAGTGACCCTATGCTGTCAAGTGATTTTGCATGGTATTTACCAAGGGAAGCGGTAAGGTCCTGGTTTTTTTGCGGCGTATTTGGGTTCACACGCGAAGGCACACCGGGCTGAAAAAAGAAACTCGCATTACTGCCCTGCTCATGGTGATCAGTTAGGATATTCGGTTTCCATGCATGGAACATAGCCAGCCGGTTCTGGCTCTCCTGGTGCTGTGCGGGCAACCAGTCGCGGTTGAGGTCAAACCAGTAGTGATTAAACCTTCCGCCGGGCCACATTTCATTGAACTCACGCGCATTGGGATCGCTGACTACGGTACGGCTTTTATTGGTATTGGCCCAGCTTGCAAAACGGTTTAGTCCGTCAGGATTGAAAGATGGGTCGAAAAGGATCACGGTATTATCCAGTAATGCCTCAACACCTGCACCCTGTGCGGCCGCCAGGTAATAAGCCGATAACAGCGATGCATTGCTGCCACTGCTTTCGTTTCCATGGATGCTATGACCGATCCATACCACGATGGGCATATTGTTTACATTCAGCGACGATGAACTGTTTGCATCTGTGAGTTGCAGATGTTGCTGGCGAATATTCTCTAAGTTTTTATGGTTTTTGGGAGAGGTGAAAATCAAAGCCACCTGCGGGCGCCCCTCGTATGTATAACCCATTGTCTGCAGCGTTACCCTGTCTGATGCTGCATCAATTGCTTTCATGTAATTCACCAGGCGGTCATGTGTTACATGCCATTCACCCACTTCATGACCAATCACCGATTTTGGTGTAGGTATCGTTGGGTCATAACTAACATTGTTGGGAAGATAATAATTGAGCTCCTGTGCATTCAGGGTGTTAACAACCAGACACAGGCAAATGATCTGCAGGAACTTTCTCATGGAGCATTGATTTTGGGCACGGAAGATAAGCACGAAACCATAAACGAAGCGCAACCTCTGCCGCTCATGTTCTCCGCTGTTGAAAAGAACATCGAAATGCTGGTTACCTGAAATCTGCAGAGGTTAGAGAGATGAGAACGCGAAGTTTGTGCAGCGTCAGATCAGCTGCATTTTAGCGACTTTGGGGTCTACGTGTACGGTGTCATGTTCAAAATCGAGTTTGATGCGCCATTTTTGCAGCGTCGCGGCGCCAATAACCGCTTCTTCGCTTAAGCCTGGTACCACCAGGAACTCATCGCTAAGCAAAACATCGTCAATATAAAAATCCAGCTTTATTCTTTCTTTGATAATGATAAAATGCGACTCACGGGCAGTCGCAATGCTACGTTCCCTTCCCAAACTAATCGCCGGACCTAAATCACCAAGAAACTCCGGACTGATACAGGATAGTTTAGTGCCGGTATCAAATAGAGTATATAGGATTTTCTCTCCTGTCGACCCGACATATAAAAGCGGAAGTTTTATTACTGACATACAACCAATTTATACCCCAAATTACAAAACAAAAGCCACCCAAAGGTGGCCTGCGTTTAATACGGGTGTTAAATACCTAGCGATACATTTCCTCTCTTAATTCCTTCACACGGCTGTCTTCCATGTACTCATCGAATGTCATCAAACGATCAATGATGCCCTTGGGGGTAAGCTCTATGATTCGGTTGGCTACTGTTTGCATAAACGTATGGTCATGCGAAGTAATCAGCACCACACCGGGGAATATCTGGCAACCTTCGTTAAAACTCTGGATGCTTTCGAGATCGAGGTGATTGGTAGGCTGGTCAAGTATGATGAGGTTGGGGTTCTGTAACATCATACGGCTCACCATACAGCGTACTTTTTCACCCCCGCTTAAAACATTTGTTTTTTTCTGGATATCATCTCCGCTGAACAACATCTTGCCCAGAAATCCACGGATAAAGGGCTCGTCCGCATCAGTTACATGCGCCGGTACATATTGCCTGAGCCAATCCATCAACGTCATTCCCCCCTGGAAAAATTCTTCGTTCTCCTGCGGCAGGTATGCTTTGGTGATGGTGGTACCCCACTCAAATTTGCCGGTATCCGCTTTCATGTTGCCATTGATGATCTCAAAAAAATTGGTAACCGCAAGCGGATCGCGGCTGAGAAAAGCAATCTTTTCGCCTTTGTTGATACTAAAACTAACGTTGTCGAAGAGTTTCCGGTCGCCCGCACTTTTACTCAGTTTCTCTACGTTCAGTATCTGGTTGCCCACTTCACGCAAAGGTTGAAAAATGATTCCGGGATATTTACGGTTGGAAGGTTCTATCTCTTCAATGGTCAGTTTCTCCAATGCTTTTTTACGCGATGTAGCCTGCTTGCTTTTAGAGGCATTCGCCGAGAAACGCGCGATAAAATCCAGCAACGCCTGCCGCTTTTCCTCATTCTTTTTGTTCTTGTCATTGATCTGGCGCGACATCAACTGTGATGACTCATACCAGAAAGTATAGTTGCCTGTAAAAGTTTTGATTTTAGAGCGGTCAACGTCGGCTACATGGGTACAGATGGTATCGAGAAAGTGCCTGTCGTGACTAACCACCAGCACGATGTTTTCGTAATCAGCAAGAAAATTTTCCAGCCAGCCGATGGTTTCAATATCCAGACCGTTGGTAGGCTCATCCAGCAGCAGTATATCCGGGTTGCCAAAAAGTGCCTGCGCAAGCAATACCCGCACTTTAAATGTGGATGGAATGTCCTTCATCAGGCTCTGGTGCATTTCTTCATTCACACCAAGGCTGCTTAACAGGCTGCCGGCATTGCTTTCAGCCTCGTAACCGCCCATCTCGCCAAATTCACCTTCCAGTTCACCGGCTTTCATGCCATCTTCCTCAGTAAAATCGGCTTTTGCATAAATGGCGTCGCGCTCATGCATCACGTTCCATAACCTTTTATGGCCCATCAGCACCGTGTTCAAAACCGTGCTGTCATCAAACTCAAACTGGTTCTGTTTGAGCACCGCCATACGTTCGCCCGGGGTAATTTCCACCGTTCCTTTGTTGGGCTCTATGTCGCCCGCGAGGATCTTGAGGAAAGTGGATTTACCCGCACCGTTTGCGCCAATTACACCATAACAATTACCCTTGGTGAAATTTATATTCACCTCATCAAACAATACCCGCTTTCCATAGGCGAGTGTTATATTTCTTGCACTGATCATTTCTTACGCTGTTTTCGAGCGGCAAAAGTAAGGGTTAGGGCACAGATGAACAAGGAACAGATGAACAGGCTAACAGGGAACAGAGGCACAGATGAACGGGTTAGGGAGGGAATTGGGGCGAGGGGTGGCTTCGGAATTGGGGGTCGCGGGGAGATGGGAACTATATCGGGCTGGGGTTAGATGGAGTGGGAATAGGTAAAATGATATAAGTTTAAGGGCAAAATCTTTGTTATGTCTGAATCTGCATCAAATAGCCGGCGGTCCTTTATCAGAAATATTTCGCTGGCCAGCGTTGTGCTGCTGGGTGGAAAGCTGAATGCCCTGTCTGGGGAGGATGTGTTCCGGCTCCGCAAAAAAGTGAAGCTGCGCTTTGTAGTACTGTCAGACTCACATTATGGCCAGCCCAAAACGCTTTTTGATGAAATGATGCAAACCGTAACTACAGAGATCAATCATTTTCACCAGGCTAACCCTGTAGACTTCTGCGTCATCAACGGCGACCTGATCCATAATGAAAAAACGTTTCTCCCCCGCTTTAAAGAAAAAGCAGACCGGCTGGCCGTTCCCTACTTTGTAACCCGTGGTAACCATGATATGGTATCTGATGAAGAATGGAAAACAGTGTGGAACACACCCCTTAACCATGATGCGGTTGTTAAAGGCAGTGCTTTGTTATTTGGTGATACCTCAAATGAAAAAGGAACCTACCTCTCCCCTGACCTCGTATGGTTGGAGAAAAAACTAAAAGACTACAAGAAAAACAAACAGGTATTCCTCTTCCTTCACATCCCGCAGGCCAAATGGACGGCCAATGGCATTGACACGCCCGCCTTTTTTGAACTGGTAAAACAATACCCTAATATCAAAGCCGTTTTTCATGGCCATGAACATGATAAAGATGGCGTGCATATGCATGAAAATATTCCCTACATGTTTGATTCGCATGTGGGTGGTAGCTGGGGTACAGATTACCGCGGATTTAGGGTTGTAGAGTTGATGAATGATCGGTCACTGGTTACTTATATGATGAACCCGACCGTAAAATTGTTGGAGGAGATTTACTAAATTTTACTCGCCACAGATTAACACAGAAAAATCTGTGTTAATCTGCGAAATCTGTGGCAAAAAATTACTTTTTCCGTCTGATTATGCTAACTGTAGCTATCTGATCCTTCGCCTCCGTCTGAGGCTGTGAAACAGGATACGGCAATACATCTACCAACTGCAAACTGTAATGGTTATCCTGCCAGACTGTATCCAATACTTTCTCTTTTTCGAGCGTAACAGTAAAATCATTAGCCAACTGCAAAACCACACTCACTTTACCCGCCCACACACAAACCACATCTTTCGGGCACCTTGAATCTGCGATGGCGGTGATGGTTGCCTGCAGGTTCGCGCGGCAACCTGTGAATATAGTTAAGGGACTACTGTAACTGAGTGTAACCGTGTCACTGGCTGGGCCCGCTGTACAAATACCGTCGTCCTGAACATAGTTTTTCTTACCGCAGGAAAACGCGATAGTACCAAAAAGCAAAAGCGCCAGCCAACTGTTTACCTTCTTCATGTGCAATTAATCTTTCCTGTCGCCGCCCAGACTATAGCTGTTGTTTTCTTCATCTTCCTCTCCTATTTCTTCGTTGGCATCATCCTCTTCTGAACCGGGAACGTCAAGGTCATCGCCCGACATTTCTGACCTTTCATTGAGCAGATCGCCATCGAGGTCCTTGTTATCCAGCACGAGGTTGCGCCGGTCATCTTCGCCTATACTGCTCAAACTATCGCCGCTACGATCGAGTAAATCAATTTCTTCTGCTGATATATCCGTATCCGTATCCAATGTGTTTTCATCAAAAAGCCCTTTACCCTCTTCATCATCAGAAGAAATGGTCGTATCATGAAATTCTCTCATTTTGGGCACATGAATGTGTTCCTGGCCCGGAATATCTTCCACATCGGGAAGGTCTATAGTGGTTTCTTCGGGCTGCATCCGTGCTGTATCCCTCTCATTATCGTGTATATCTGTGCGGGTACGTTGCTCTGTATGGTTTGACATGGCTGGCTGTTTAAGCCAATGCCTAAAAAATGATGCCATTCAACAGGTGCGTCTGTGGCATGTACACATTGTACTGGATGAGTAATCGTTTCACCATTCGGCGCGTGCGGTAGGGCCGGTTTCCAGGCCACTGAACTGGCCAGCAAGGTATTTATAGTGGGCGGTGATGGCGATCATCGCCGCATTATCGGTGCAGTAAGCAAAAGGTGGTATATGGGTTTTCCATCCGTGCTTTGTTCCTGCTTCTGTTAAAGCTTTTCGCAAACCGCTGTTGGCACTTACGCCACCCGCAATACAAACGGTTTGTACGTTTGTTTGAATAACGGCCTTTTTGATTTTTTTGAGCAGGATGCTGATGATGGTATGCTGTATCGATGCACAGAGGTCAGCTAAATTCGCCTCAATAAAACCCGCCGGCTGTTTCTGAAGAAAATACAACACCGAAGTTTTTAATCCACTGAAAGAAAAATCAAGATCCGCTATCTGTGGTTCGGCAAACTTAAAGGCAAGCGGGTTACCCTGCTTTGCATATTTGTCAACCAGGGGTCCGCCCGGATACGGAAGTCCCAATAGTTTGGCGCTCTTGTCAAATGCCTCCCCCGCAGCATCATCAATGGTTTCACCGATCACTTTCAGGTCGAGTGGCGATTTAGCCAGCACAATCTGCGTATGCCCGCCACTAACCGTCAGGCATAGGAAGGGAAATGAGGGAATATCATCCCCAATAAGATTGGCAAGCACATGTGCCTGCATATGGTGTACTGCGATCAAAGGTTTGCCGAGCGATAGCGCCAATGATTTGGCAAATTGTGCCCCAACCAACAGGCTACCTATTAATCCAGGCGACTGGGTAAACGCGACAGCATCAACCGTTTGAAGAATGCTGCCGGTGTCCCGCGCTCCGGGGAACGCTTCCCGCAATGCGATATCAACCACCGGCACTATGTTCTGCATGTGTGCGCGGCTGGCGAGTTCCGGAACTACTCCGCCGTATTTTTCGTGGATAGACTGGTTGGCGATATGGTTGGACAGTATCTTGCCGTCAACACATACCGAAGCGGATGTTTCATCACAGGAAGATTCAATTGCAAGAATGGTAACAGGTTTCAATATTTGCCAATTAATTCGCAAAGGTAAGCCTGCCGGGATTTGCAGCTACGTATTTTGTGTTTCGCTTTTCATGCCAATGGAACAAAAAATAAGTCATCCGCGCGAAAACAATTACTTGGTCCTGATGGCCACAACCGGATCCATTCTTGCCGCAGTATAGGCTGGAATGATGCCGGAGATCATTCCCATTCCGATACAGATACTTAAAGCGAGGGCAATAATATTGGGGGCGATATAAATGGGAAAAGGAAGTACCGTACCCAAAATCAGCACCAGTATCCACACCATCAATAAACCCAATGCACCTCCAACAATACATAGGAAGGCACTCTCCAGAAGGAATTCTGTAAGTATGGTTCGCTTCTTGGCGCCGATGGCTTTTTTCAGTCCAATCTGGCTGGTTCTTTCCCTAACCGTTACGAACATGATATTGGCCACGCCAAATACGCCTACGATAAGACTGAAAACAGCGATCACCCATCCGCCTATTTTTACGTTGCCAAAAAATCCTTTTACCTGCTCACTGAATTGCGCCACATCATTGCAGGAGAAATTATCTTCTTCTGTAGGACTCAGCCGCCTTGCCTGCCGCATGATGCCTACCAGTTCATCCTGCAGTGCCGGTGACGGTACATTTGCCTTACCCTGCACCATGATGAATGGATTACTGTTATCCGGGTCATACACACTGGCAAAATACCGGTACGGAACGATCATGGCCTGGTCATAATCAAATCCACCCACAAAACTTTGACCCTGCTTCCTGATCACCCCCACTATGTTAACCCTTTTCCCATTATAGGATACCTGCTGGCCCACCGCTTTTTCCACATCCGGAAACAATTCCTCAGCCACTTTGTTGCCGATAATACAGGTAGTGGTACCCCGCAGAAACTCGCTCTCATTCAGGTATCGTCCATAGTCGATGTCGATTGTCTGGATAGAAGTAAACTCTTCAGACACGCCATAGAGGTTCACATTACTGAGTATATTGTCCCTGTAATTAAGCGTTACATTATTGGAAACAAACATGGCCGCATTGGACGCCAACTGGCTCTTTGCTTTGATAAAACGCATTTCTTCGATCTTCATCGCGGGGCGTTTGATGTATTTCCACCAGGGATAATCATTACCCCCGCCATAGTTCCACTTATCTATATAGATGGTGTTATTGCCAAAAGACTTGATATCATTCTGCACCTTACGTTCAAGACTATCCACTGTTGCGAGTACACCGATAATACAAAAGATGCCGATGGTGATGCCAAAAAGCGACAGAAATGTACGCAGCTTATTAACCCTTAATTCCTGCATGGCCATGCGGAAACTATTCCATAAGATGCTTAATAGTTTGAACATGCATCAAATTTAATGAACCAAAATTCGTTTAAGGTGTTTTTTTATGTGGATGGTGAAGCAGGGTGTGGCAGGTAACCGGCAACTGACAACCTGCAATACACCACTCCTTTCTAAAAAAGTTGCGTTTAACATTCATTCCTGAACTAAATTTGCACCGAATTTGAACCTCAAAACTGCAATATGACCTGGAAACAAGTCTTCACATCGTCCATCGGAAAGAAACTGGTGATGGGTTTTACCGGCCTTTTTCTCATCCTGTTCCTGATCATTCACGTAGGACTAAACGCTTGTATCTGGGCGAATGATGGCGGTGAGATGTTTAACAAGGGTGCCCATTTTATGGGTAGCAGTTGGGTTCCCCGCATCCTGGAAATCGGTCTTATGCTGGGCATTCTTCTCCACATTGTACAGGGTTACATGCTGGTGGCCTCTAATAGAAGCAAAAGAGCAGTAGGCTACGCCGTAGAATTTGGTAGCGAGGGCAGTAAATGGTACAGCAGGAGCATGGGGCTGCTGGGCACACTGATCCTGCTGTTCCTGATTATGCACCTGGCCCATTTCTGGGTTCCCAACCGTTCCAGCCAGGGTTGGTTACTGGGAGAAGAAATTAACCTGTACGAAAAAATGAAGACCGAATTCAGCGTACTATGGGTTGTGATAGCCTATGTAGCGGGATGTATCTCGCTTGGCTACCATCTTGCGCATGGATTTAAAAGCGCTTTCAGAACCCTGGGTGTTCATAACGGCAGATATTTCAACATGATCAAAACCATAGGCTATGCTTTCGCCATCATCGTGCCACTGTTATTCGCGATGATGCCGGTGAGCTTTTATTTGGGATGGATAAAGTAGTGAGGGGAAGCGTGAGGCGCGAGGCGTGAGACGTGAGACGTGAGGCGTGAGGCGTGAGGCGTCAGGCGTGAGACGTGAGGCGTGAGACGTGAGTGGGGAGAAGTTAAAGGTGAAAGGTGAAAAGTGAACGTTTTTTTATACTCACGATTCACGTTTGACGACTGACGATCCGCACTCACGATTCACGTTTGACGACTGACGATCCGCCACTCACGATTCACGTTTGAGGACTGACGACCGCTACTCACGACTGACGACAGACGATCCGCCCATAAACAGAGAACCAAAAGATCAAACGACAAAACGTTTCATATGTTAGATGCGAAAATACCTGCAGGTACACTGGATGATAAATGGACCGATTACAAAGGGCATTGCAAACTGGTGAACCCGGCCAATAAACGCAAGCTGGAAGTGATCGTGATTGGCACGGGACTCGCAGGTGCATCGGCTGCTGCTTCATTGGGCGAACTTGGCTATAAAGTGAAAGCTTTCTGCTTCCAGGATTCTCCCCGTCGTGCACACTCTATCGCAGCACAGGGAGGAATCAATGCTGCCAAAAATTACCAGAACGACGGCGACAGTGTTTTCCGACTTTTTTATGATACCATCAAAGGCGGTGACTACCGCGCACGGGAAGCCAATGTACATCGCCTCGCAGAAGTAAGCGTAAATATCATTGACCAGTGTGTGGCACAGGGTGTACCCTTTGCCCGTGAATATGGCGGACTGCTTAGCAACCGTTCTTTTGGCGGCACTCAGGTTCAAAGAACGTTTTATGCGGCCGGGCAAACCGGTCAGCAGTTATTGATAGGCGCTTACCAGGCACTGGAAAGACAGGTGGCACTGGGCAATGTAAAAATGTACAGCCGTCATGAAATGCTCGAGATCGTTAAGATTGATGGCAAAGCAAGAGGCATCATTGCACGCGACCTGGTTACCGGAAAACTTGAAAGACATTTTGGTCATGCTGTATTGCTGTGCAGTGGCGGCTACGGCAATGTATTCTATCTCTCCACCAATGCCATGGGCAGCAACGTTACCGCCGCATGGAAAGCACATAAGAAAGGAGCAGCTTTTGCAAACCCTTGTTTTACGCAGATACACCCTACCTGCATTCCTGTAAGCGGTGATCACCAGTCGAAGCTGACATTGATGTCGGAGTCATTGCGGAACGATGGCCGTATCTGGGTACCCAAACAAAAAGGCGATACCCGGAGGCCCAATGAAATACCGGAAGAAGAAAGGGACTATTATCTGGAAAGGCGCTACCCCGCATTTGGTAACCTGGTACCACGCGATGTGGCATCCAGGGCCGCGAAAGAAAGATGCGATGAAGGGTATGGTGTAGGCAGCAGCAAACAGGCTGTGTACCTCGATTTCGGCGCCGCCATTATCCGTTATGGAAAAATTGAAGCGGGTAAAGAAGGCAAAGATGACCTCAGCCAGGAGCAGATCATCGTTTTGGGTAAAGAAGTGGTGAAAGAAAAATACGGCAACCTGTTCGACATGTATGAAAAGATCACAGGTGAGAACCCTTACGAGGTTCCTATGCGTATTTACCCCGCTGTTCACTATACCATGGGCGGTTTATGGGTCGACTATGAATTGCAGACAAATGTTCCCGGTTTATATGCTTTGGGTGAAGCAAACTTCAGCGACCACGGTGCCAACCGCCTGGGGGCGTCTGCCCTGATGCAGGGATTGGCGGATGGCTATTTTGTCATTCCTTACACCATTGGCAACCACCTGGCTGATGAGATCTACGCAAAAGCCGTAGACACCTCCCATGAAGCATTTGAACAGGCAGAGAAGGAAGTATCTGACAGGATCCATACATTGATGAACATCAAAGGAAAGCAGAGCGTGGAAAGTTTTCACAAACGTCTCGGCAAAATCATGTGGGACAAATGTGGTATGGCGCGTAATGCAGAGGGGTTGCAGCAGGCCATCAGGGAAATACAGGCACTGAAAAAAGAATTCTGGAGCGATGTACGCATACCGGGAGCCATCAATGAAATGAATCCTGAACTCGATAAGGCCAACCGTGTGGCCGATTTTATCGAGCTGGGCGAACTGATGTGCAAAGATGCCCTCGACAGAAATGAAAGCTGTGGAGGTCATTTCCGTGAAGAGTTCCAGACACCCGATGGTGAGGCACTGCGTGACGACGAAAAATATATGTATGTAGCTGCCTGGGAATATGCTGGTGATAGTAACTGGAACCTGCATAAGGAGCCATTGAAATATGACGTGATCAAACCAACACAACGGAATTACAAGTAGTTGTTACGCGTATTTGCCGTAGGGCAAATTTGAAAATTTGAAAGAGTGGTAATTTGAAAATTATTTTTTCAAGTTACGTCATGAGAAATGATAAGGACAATATGATCGTTGCAAAATCTGTAACTCTTTCGCTGCAGAATATTAAATATTGTGAGAAACCCGAACAGGAAAGAAAGTACATAATTGCAAGGCAGTGAATGCGGTCAGGAACAGGAATTGGCGCGAATATTTTTGAGGCGCAGAACGCGGACAGCAGGGCGGATTTTATCCACTAGATGAAAATTGCGGCCAAGAGGCAAGTGAAACAGTTTAGTGGATTACATTATTCATTTGATAAAAAATTAAAAGTTGATGTAGACGAGATCATCCGCATTCTGTCAAAAATCATTGCAACCGCAAAAAGCTATTGATATGCGAATTTTCAAATTTTCAAATTCTCAAATTTTCAAATTGGTTTATGGAACATTATAGCATGAATTTAAATCTCAAGGTCTGGAGACAGCAAAATGCTTCTTCTAAAGGTGGGTTCAGGTTGTATAGGGTTGAAAACATTTCTTCAGAGATGAGTTTTCTCGAAATGTTTGATGTGCTGAATGAACAACTGATCCATACCGGTGAGGATCCTATCACCTTCGATCACGATTGCCGTGAAGGTATCTGTGGTGCCTGTTCCATGTACATTGACGGAAAGCCGCACGGACCCTGGCACGCCAATACCACCTGCCAGTTACACATGCGCGCTTTCAAAGACGGGGATACCATCGTGGTAGAACCCTGGAGAGCGAATTCATTCCCCGTTATCAAGGACCTGATGGTGGACCGCAGCGCATTTGACCGGATCATACAGGCCGGCGGATACATCAGTGTGAATACGGGCAATGCTGTTGACGGAAATGCATTACCTGTTCCCAAAGACAATGCTGATGCTTCCTTCGCCGCCGCCATGTGTATCGGCTGCGGTGCCTGCGTTGCGGCATGTAAGAACAGCAGCGCCATGCTCTTCGTAGGTGCAAAAGTTTCTCACCTGGCACTGTTGCCACAGGGTGAGCCTGAAAGAAAGAGCCGTGTTATAAATATGGTTGCACAAATGGATAAAGAAGGCTTTGGGGCCTGCACCAATACGGGCGCCTGTGAAGCGGCCTGCCCCAAAGAAATTTCGCTTAGCTATATAGCACGCCTCAACCAGGAATACCTGGCGGCGAGCCTCACAGCCGACAAATAACCCTCCGGATTTTCGTAAGGGTTCTTTTCGAAAAAACATTTCAGGCACTCACAAGTCATCTCCGGATGACTTTTTTTGTGAATGAAAACCAAAGCCGCTCGGCATTCGTAGATAGGCCAAACCGCCATCCCATGAATACCAAGATACAAACATCCCTGAGGTTATTTACTTTATGCCTGATAGCAGCCAGCCTGCTCACGGCCTGCACAAAAAATGATACGGCAACCCCTGGTCCTGACAAGCCCGATCTCCGTTTTTATGCAATTTCGGATAACAATCTCCTGATGAGTTATAACGCCAGGGGCGTATCAGCAGCGATTTCGGGCGTTTCCATCAGTGGATTACAGGCAGGCGAAAAAATATTAAGCATTGATTTTCGCCCGGCTACCGGGCAGTTATACGGATTGGGCAACAGCAGCCGTTTGTATGTGATCAACCCTGTTAATGGCGCGGCGCGCGCAATTGGCACTGCACCCTTTACTCCGGCCATCTCTGGCACCATTGCTACGATTGACTTCAACCCTACGGTTGACAGGATACGCCTCGTTTCCAATACCGGCCAGAACCTGCGGTTGCATCCGGAAACAGGTGCGGTGGCAGCTACAGATGGCAGCATCAATGGAGGCAGCAGTGCCGCTATTTCAGAAGTTGCCTATACGAACAGCGTGGCCGGCGCTTCTGCAACGGTTTTATTCGATATCGATCCATCATCCGACAAACTATACAAACAGGACCCACCTAACGATGGAAAACTGGTGGAAGTAGGCTCACTGGGTGTGGATGCAAGTGGCATGGCCGGTTTTGATATTGCACCTGATAACAATACAGCCATCGCTGCATTAAACGTGAATGGTGTAACCGCTTTGTATGGCCTCAGTTTGGAAACCGGCAAGGCTACCTATTACGATGCATTTCCGTCAGGCATCAATATTGCCGGCATTGCAGTACCCACAGCAGCGGTGGCGTACGCCATTGACGCAGATAATAACCTTGTCATCTTTAACCCTTCTGCCACCGGCATGCAAACGGTTTCTAAGGCGGTAAGCGGCTTACAGCCCTCGGAAAAAATAGTGGGTATTGATATGCGTCCGGCGAATGGTCAATTATTTGGACTGGGCAGCACGGGAAGATTGTATACATTCAATCTGTCATCCGGCGCCGCTGCCATGGTGGGCACAGCTCCGTTGGCTATCGCAGGAACTGAATTTGGTTTTGATTTTAACCCTACGGTTGACAGGATACGTATCGTGAGTAATTCAGGGCAAAACCTGCGTGTTAACCCCAATGACGGATTGCTTGCTGCAGCGGATCTTACACTCAATCCAGGCACACCCAGCATTTCCGCCGCAGCATATACCAACAATTTCGCTGGCGCCACCACCACTGTGTTGTTTGATATTGATAGCAATACCGACAGGCTGTTAAGACAGGACCCACCCAACAATGGTACCCTGGTTGATGTGGGCGCACTCGGCGTAAACGTAACCGGAATGAACGGTTTTGATATCGGTGGTACAAGCGGTATGGCTTACGCGATCCTCACCGTTGGCACATCATCAGCGCTTTACAACATTAACCTCACAACAGGAGCCGCAACCAAAATTGCGGACTTCCCCAAATCTGTTCAGGGCCTGGCGTTGGGACTTGGATTTTAGCCGCACTGATAAATTCGCGGCCCTTAGCGAATTTATTTACCTGGTGGTATGATCACACGCCTTCATGGCTAATCCCTGTAAAAAAGTCATCAACAGATGGCTTTTTTACAGGAACTTTACGCATGTCTTATCATGTGCCATCACAAGCCCGTATCGGTCATGTACACCTGAAGGTGGCGGACCTTGACAGGTCGCTCGCTTTCTACCAGGAACTCCTGGGTTTTACACTTATGCAGAAATACGGAACACAGGCAGCATTCATTTCTGCAGGTGGCTACCATCACCATATTGGTCTCAATACCTGGTACAGCAAAGGCGCGCAGCCGGCACCTGTAAACAGCGCGGGATTGTTTCATACAGCCATACTATATCCCACCCGCAAAGACCTTGCGGCCATTCTGCAACGACTCATAGATGCAAAATATCCGCTCACCGGTGCATCTGATCATGGCGTTTCTGAAGCTTTGTACCTTGATGATCCGGATAAGAATGGAGTGGAGTTGTATTGGGATAAAGCCAGAGAGCAATGGCCCATCGATGAAAACGGCAACCTGCAAATGGTGACTGAGCGGTTAGATCTGCAAGGTTTGCTTGATGAGCTTAAATAGTTTCGCATTTCGTATTTCGGGTTTTTTTTTGACGCAACAACGACCTCAACTCGAAACACGAAACCCAAAAACCTATGTCAAACACCTATTTCCAATGCAAGCAATTCACCATCCACCAGGATAAATGTGCCATGAAAGTTTGCACGGATGCGTGTTTGTTTGGGGCATGGGTGGGGGGAAAAGTCAAAAGTCATCCCGGCTTTGCCGGGAAAAATGTCAAAAATTGTTTGGATATCGGTACGGGTACCGGATTGTTGAGTTTGATGTTGGCGCAGGGTACCGGTCTTATCATTGATGCGGTGGAACTTGATGAAGCAGCAGCGGAACAGGCCGCGGATAATTTTGAACTGTCGCCCTGGAAAGAAAGGCTGCAGGTATTGCAGGGAGATATCCGCAAGATCCATTTAGGCAGAAAATACGACCTCGTCATTTCCAATCCCCCATTTTTTGAAAATGTACTTAAGAGCCCTAATGGAAAAAGGAACCTCGCATTGCATAGTGAAATGCTGGGACTGGAAGAATTGCTGAACGTTGTTCAGATACATATTGCTGATATCGGCCTGTTTGCGATACTGTTACCCTATGTAAGGAAGGATGCCTGTATTGCATTAGCGAACGCGAGGGGTTTACATTTAGTTGAGGAAACAACTGTAAAACAAAGCAATAAACATACATTCTTCAGGGTGATGTTGCTGTTCTCTACGTCGCCTTCACCAGTTCAACGCAACAGCATAGCCATGCGTGATGATGAAGCTTACAGTGAAGTTTTTACTACGCTTTTAAAAGACTATTATCTGAAGTTTTGATCTCTGTAGACCTGTGCAGTCTATGGCGAAAAAATGACCGTAATTTTAGCCGCAGATTCGCAGATTAGAAACCAATCTGCGAATCTGCGGCTCAAAATCAGTGTGCTGCATAATCGGCAAGGTAACTGAACTCAGGCGTAAGCTTTCCTTCAAGAAGTATTGTCGCTTTCTCTATCGTACCCATCTTCCCTTTCCGTATATCATCCAGCACATACTTCATCAACTGCTCTCCAAAATACATGCTCGCATCGCGCGGAAGTTCATTGGGCAAATTGCCTACGGCCATTACATCCACACTGCCCGGCAGGTATGGCCGCGTTTGTAAACCCGTCATTCTATCCACTCCGTAAACGGGATCATCGATTGTTGCGTCGCCAAGATTGCATGGCACGCTCCCACCCTTATCATCCGTAATATCTGCGATCGTCTGTATCCGGAAATCATCGCGCTGCATGGTGTCCATCGAAAACAGGCGCGGAATACTTTGGTCCCAGTAAATACCGTTCATGAGGATATCGGTATGCGGACAAAACGTCTCAAACAAACACTGGTATTGATCGGCATGCGCATGAAAATCATCGCGGTGATAGTGACCGGTTTTTTTGTGGCGATACAAGTCGTTCCCTTTTAGATGTACATACACGGGATAATCGAAGTCGCGGCTGGTATATTCCTCCGGCTCTACTTCCTGCACATCCATCAGGTTCATGATTTCCAGAATGCCATGGGCCACACGTCCGCTACCGGTAACAGCAATTTTAAGATTAGGCAAACGCAGCCCGAAATAGGTATGGATCAGTTCGCGGTAATCATGCACCTCACCTACTCTTCCCAAATGAAAATCGCCTGTACGTGTACCATGCGCCATGATCCCATTATGCGCGCCCACGATCCCTGCAAAAAAACCAAAACCGATGATTCGCTGTCCGTCTGCATGTTCCAGGCAGTCATAATCCACCAGCGTGATGCGCTTATCCATCATTGCATGCATAAGGCGCTGGTTATAGGCTTGCTTTTTGCGTGTATGCGAGAAGAACATGTATTTTTTACCCGGCAGCAACTGGTCCACCGGAACTTCTTTAATGCCCAGTAAAAGGTCGCAGCCCGAAAGGTCCTCTGTTACTTCAATCCCCGCCTCCCTGTATTCCTCATCGCTGAAACAGCGGTCTGGGGAATGCTGCACCAACACGCGCGCCCCGGGAATATGTTTCTCCAACCATTTACACTGCCCCGGCACCAGTGCCACCCGGTTATCCGCCGGAACTTTTCCCTCCCTGATGAGTCCTATAACCAGCATTGTGTACTTTTATGCGCAAGATAGGAAAACTCAGGTCTGTAGTCTATGGTCTGTGGTCTATCGTTGTTTATTGTTATTAGTAACGAAAAACAACGATCAACTACAAACCAATCACAACCACAGACAACAGACCCCAGACCACAGACAATGATGACATTTTTCGAACTTTATAACCTCCCCATAACCCTCCGTCCTGATCCGGTGTTGGTAAAGCAGAAGTTCTACGAACTCAGCCGCGCCTATCACCCGGATTTTCATAGCCAGTCTTCTCAGGATGACCAGGCGGATATGCTGGAGCGGTCATCGCAGGTGAATATGGCTTACAAAGTATTCAGGGATCCGGATGCCACTATCAAATATGTGCTGCAGTTGAAAGGGTTACTGGAAGACGAAGAAAAATACCAGCTATCCCCCGAATTTTTAATGGAAATGCTTGACCTGAACGACCAGGCGATGGACAGTTCCACCCCCGAACAAAAAGCCCAATTGGCGCAAACAATTGAAACTGTTCAAAAAGAAATCTATTCGCCCGTGGCCAAAATTGTAGACACTTACCAGGATGGCATTACTACCGAAAATGAATTGCTCCAGGTAAAGGAATACTACTACCGCAAAAAATACCTTGACCGGATTACAGAAGGACTAAAACAGTAGTTTTTTTGGCTGATTTGGCCTGATAGAGTAATATTGCAACCCTGAGAATGGTCTGTGGTCAGTAGTCTTTGGTCTATGATTGTTAATTGTAACCTGTTAACCATTAACCCTAAACTACAAACAACTACAGACCAGAGACCACAGACGACAAACTGTCTC
>JANPIE010000081.1:0-2924 GCA_031424835.1 Chitinophagaceae bacterium | reverse complement strand
ACGGCCCCTATTCGGAAACCCCAACACCCGTCTTTGCAGAGACGCCTCATTGGGTGCGGTGACAAGCGAAGCGCTGTCAATCAAAATAATGCGCAGCACATTTTTATAGAGGCCAAAGTTGTCCCGACTTAGTCGGGAGCGCAAAGACGAGGCCATGCGGCCTGAGCTATTGGAAGCAAAACGTATTGGGAGCTAGATATACAAATGCAGCACGAAATCTTCCGAACACCTGTGGTACCCTGATGAATTCCTTATACTTTCATTCGATTAAAGCTGTAGCTATTGTACTGCTCGGCTAGTCCCCTACCCGCTTAAGTTTGAGATCAGGCACATTGCCTACCATCAGCGGGAATTTTTCAACGGTAACATTGCTTGGATCGAGCCCAAAACCTCTTTCCTCGGAAAGACTGATGTCTTTCAACCAGAAATGGAGTTTCATGATGAGTCTTTCAAAAAACGGAAGTTCATTATCCTCGCTGATGTATTTCTCCATCACCATAAACTGGAAATCACCAACCGTATTCGTATTGGCCAGGCTTTCATACCGGCTTACCACGTTTACTTCATTATTGGCCACCAGGTCC
Organism: Chitinophagaceae bacterium; assembly: GCA_031424835.1. Taxonomy (GTDB): domain Bacteria; phylum Bacteroidota; class Bacteroidia; order Chitinophagales; family Chitinophagaceae; genus Sediminibacterium. The sequence goes on along the minus strand of JANPIE010000081.1, from coordinate 2,340 downwards.
TGCACCACTTTACGGAACATCAGGTTGATCCTCGGCTCTACACGAAAACCCAACCGGAAATCTATCCGGATGATGTCATTGGGAATGATGTGGTCAACACTGTATTCACTTGTATAGGGCACATCAAGCGTATCCACGTGCACAAACCAATAAATATCCGCGCGCTTTGGTTTTTTATTGAGAATGGAATAAATGATCTTATGTTCTATCTCCGTAGTATTGTTTGCGCTGGTGAGATATACCAGGTGCGTAGCGTATTTGGAAACGGTACGGTCATTACTCAGTTCCTGTATCTTGGGTATATAGTGTTCCAGCCTTACAAATTCTATATAGCGGTTCTTAATTTTCCTTGCCTTAAACCAGGTGAACATGACCAGGAACAACAGCCCGCCCATAACCAGCGCCACATAACCGCCATGTGGGAATTTTTGAATGTTGGCCATTAAAAAACTCAGTTCAATGGCCAGGAAAACAATCAGGTATAGATAGATGAAAACGGGCTTTGTTCGTTTGAGCACAAGGTAATTGGCAAACAGCAAAGACGTTGCGATCATACACAAAGTGATGGCAAGGCCATATGCCGCTTCCATATTGGATGCTTTCTGGAAGTAAAGCACTACACCTATACAGCCTACAAACAACAGGGAGTTGATGGCAGGGATAAACAACTGGCCCCTTGCCTCCGTTGGATAATTTATACGCAGCTTGGGCCACAAATTCAAACGGATCGCTTCACTTATCAGCGTAAAGGAACCGGAGATCAGTGCCTGGCTCGCAATAATGGCAGCGGCAGTAGCAATCGCAATACCAAAATACAGGAACCATTGTGGCATCACCCCGTAAAAAGGATTAAACCCCGCATTGATCATTTCGGCAGTAATGGCCTTACCCCCATGATGGCTTAACAGCCACGCGCCCTGCCCCAGGTAATTCAGGATCAAACAGCTTTTTACAAATACCCAGGAATGCCTGATATTCCATTTACCACAATGTCCCAGGTCAGAATAAAGCGCCTCCGCCCCCGTGGTACAAAGAAAAACACCGCCAAGAATATAGAAACCACTGGGATAACGGAGCAATAACTGTATCCCATAATACGGATTGAAGGACTTGAGTATACTAAGATCGTCTGACAGGTGGATACTGCCCAGAATGGCCAGCATAATAAACCAGCAGGCCATCACCGGACCAAAAAATTTACCGATAAATGCAGTACCAAATTGCTGGATAAAAAACAGCAGGCAAAGTATACCCAGCACAATGTATACGATGGTCTTTTGTGTGATATCCGATAATGGGGGAAGTTGTTTCAATCCCTCAACTGCAGAAGTTACAGAAATGGGCGGTGTGATCATACCATCTGCCAGCAATGCGGCACCCCCTATCATCGCGGGTACCACCAGCCATTTTCTCCGGCGTCTTACCAAAGCAAACAAGGAAAAAATGCCTCCCTCACCACGGTTGTCTGCGTTAAGGGTAAGAATTACATATTTAATGGTTGTCTGTAGCGTGAGTGTCCAGATGATGAGGGATAACGCTCCTACCACCAGTTCCTCGGTGATGGTCTTACCGTTGGTAATTGCATTTAAAACATATAGCGGTGAGGTACCGATATCGCCATAAATAATTCCTAGGGCAATAAGCAGTCCGGCAAAGGAAACTTTATTATGTGAAGACATGGAAAAACCCAATTTTATGAATCCAAAACTATCTAACGCGCAGCCAAAGTTCAGGGAAAAAGCCATTGCGCAGCCAAATCTGCCTAAATTCTTTACCCTGCTACTATTTTCGAAGGATCAGTTACGGGAAGTGTAAAATAAAACCGGCTGCCTTTTCCCAACCCGCTCTCAACACCTATCGTGCCGCCCATGGCATCAATAAATTCCTTACTGATTGCAGGCCAGGCCCTGTACCGGTTCTTTCGGTACCGGTTACCCGAAACCCTGCTCATCAGGCCAATGATCAACAAATTTCTTTTCGCTGATTTACAAACTGATGGCAACTGCCGTTGAGAAGAAAAGGTTGTTATTACGCATACCCCGCGGGGCATGGAATATGGCATCTTTACTGTTTAATGATCTCATTTCTATTCTCCAGGTAGCAGCTTCCGCAATACGGTAGTCGAAATTGGCCGAAAAACCCCAGGTACGAAACCCGTGCGGTGTTCCCGTTGAAATAATCACGCCGTTTTTGTCGCGATAATATTCTGCACGCACAGCCAACGCTGTTTTCACGGAAGTTTGGAATTTCATGATGAGTACCGGACTGTACCAAAAATTCATGCTACTGCTTCCTTTCATTTTTTGTTCCATACCAGCATCAAATCCCAGGGTAGCCCCC
>JANPIE010000080.1:0-15625 GCA_031424835.1 Chitinophagaceae bacterium | reverse complement strand
ATTTGAGTTCCAGGGACAGAAATGCTCCGCCGCATCAAGGGCGTATATCCCCAGCAACATGGCGGAGGAAGTTAAACGTAAGCTCGTTGCTGCCCTGCAGACCATGAAAATGGGAACTGTTGAGGATTTCAGCAATTTCATCAACGCTGTCATCGACGAAAAATCGTTCAACAGCATTACCCGGTATATCGATAATGTTAAGAAAGACCGGAAAGCCAGCATACTGGCCGGCGGAAATTATGATAAGAGAAAAGGATATTTTATAGAGCCTACCGTCATCGAAACTAAAGATCCCAAGTATGTGACGATGTGCGAAGAGATCTTTGGCCCCGTACTTACGCTTTACGTGTATGACGCCAATAAATTTGAAGAAACCCTTTATCTGCTCGACGAAACATCACCCTATGCGCTAACCGGATCAATCCTCTCCCGCGACCGGGCCGCCGTGGAACTCGCCACTGATATTCTGCGTCATGCAGCGGGTAACTTCTATATTAATGACAAGCCAACGGGCGCCGTAGTGGGCCAGCAGCCATTTGGGGGTGCAAGAGGGTCCGGAACCAATGATAAAGCCGGCAGCATGATCAACCTCTACCGCTGGCTCAGCGCCCGCACGATAAAAGAGACCTTCAACCCGCCGGCAAGCTATGAATACCCGTTTTTGAAGGAAGTCTGACAAATATCGAATATCGAACAGGGAATGACTAATAAAAGTTTAGGTAGCATAGTCTCAATTACATCTGCAATATTCGATACCGATTTTTTGTATACCCGCTCAGAACCATTATTGGCAGCCCCAAAGGTCTTAATGCCTCCGTGTAGCTCTGTGTATTCTGTGGCTCGGTGGCGCAGCCTTCCCACCAATAGTAAAGCGAAGGCTTCACCACAGCCACGGAGCGCACGGAGTTAAACAGAGTGATCTACATGCTAATCTGGATGCCGCTTTGCGTGCATTCTACCTAATCCTATGACGAATATTGAAGGTTTTACCACTTCTGCGTTCGCTATTCCCTGTTCGATATTCGATATTCTTCCCCTATATTTGCCCCTCTAAATTCAAGCTGAGTGCCCACTAAATTTTCAAAAGAAACCTATCTGTATTGGTACGAACTGATGCAACTCATCCGCCAGTTCGAATTGAAGGCCGAAGAAATGTATAAAATGGCAGGTAAGATCCGTGGCTTTTTCCATGCCTATGTGGGCCAGGAAGCGATTGCCGCCGGTTGTATGACCGCCACAGGCGCGGATGACCCGTTCATCACTGCTTACCGCGACCATGGCCTGGGTTTGGCAAAAGGTATGTCGCCCAACGCCTGTATGGCGGAACTGTATGGAAAAGCGACCGGCTGTTCCAAAGGAAAAGGTGGCAGCATGCACTTTTTCAGTGTGGAACACAAATTCTATGGCGGCCATGGTATTGTGGGCGCGCAGATCGGTACCGGTGCCGGACTTGCTTTTGCAGAAAAATACAAGGGTACCAGCAATGTGTGCCTCTGCTTTTTCGGAGATGGTGCCGCCCGCCAGGGTATCCTGCATGAGACCTTTAACCTGGCCATGCTTTGGAAGCTGCCGGTAATATTCATCTGCGAGAATAACAATTACGCAATGGGTACCTCAGTGGAACGCACCAGCAATGTGGTAGATATTTACAAACTGGCCGATGCCTACGAAATGCCTGCCGATAAAGTAGACGGCATGATACCCGAAAATGTGCACGAGAGTGTTGCCCGTGCGGTTAAAAGAGCGCGCGAAGGCGGCGGTCCTACCCTCCTGGAATTAAAGACCTACCGCTATAAGGGACATTCCATATCCGATCCGCAGAAATACCGTTCGAAGGAAGAAGTGGATGAATACAAGGACCAGGACCCGATCAGCAAAGTAAGAAACACGATCCTTCAGAACAAATTTGCCACGGAAGAAGAACTGAAAGCAATAGATGACCGTATCGGTTCGGTGGTGGATGAAAGCGTAAAGTTTGCCGAGGAAAGTCCATGGCCTGATGACAGCGAATTGCTGAAGGATGTGTATATGGACCAGGACTACCAGTTTGAGGTGGATTAGCCCCTATGCAGTAGCTGCAACAGAAATTTTCAAACCATTTTTTATAAAATAATCGTATGAGCGAGAAGCATGTAGAATCGAATGAGGCCCTGGCAAAAATGCAGGGTTTCTGGGAAAGATTTCAAAAGCCTTTATTAATCCTGTTAGCCGTAATCGTTATTGGTGGCGGTGGCTGGTATGCCTACAAGGAATATATTCAAAAACCAAAAGAAGACAAAGCCGCCGAAGCCATGTTTAAGGCGGAGCAATATTTTGGAATGGATTCGTCTAACCTCGTATTAAATGGCGATGGACAAAGCCGTGGTGTTCTTTACGTGATCAATAATTACGGTAGTACCAAAGCGGGCAACCTGGCGCATTACTATGCAGGCATCAGCTATCTTAAACTCGGCGATTTCAACAATGCAGTAAAGCACCTGAAAGATTTTTCAACCGATGCAAAGCAGATCCAGCTAATGGCTTATGGTGCTTTGGGTGATGCCTATTCTGAACTGAATAAAAAGGACGAAGCCATCGATAGCTACAAAAAAGCAGCGGGCGCCTTCGAGAACGATGAGAGCAATTCTTCAGAATACCTGTTCCGTGCCGCGCTATTGGCAGAAACCACCGGTAATACCAGGCAGGCCCTGGAATTGTACAAAGACCTGAAGGACAAGTTTCCCCGCACAGATAAAGGTTTCCAGGCGGATAAGTACATCAATCGATTAAGTCTTGAAAAGAACTAGCAAAATGTAACCAATGGCTACAAAAGGCAATACATCTGTCAATAAAGGCATCCCTTCAATAAAGGATGCCTTTATTGTTATTGTAAAAACGGAATGGAACGCAGATATCATCAATAAACTTGAAGCCGCTGCAAAAAAGCTGCTTAAGGCACAGGGCATCAAAGTACTCACATTAACCGTTCCCGGCGCATTTGAGATTCCCTTCACAGTTAAAAATCATTACGCGTATTGCAACAGGCTGCCTGATGCCTATATTACCCTCGGTGCCGTAATCAGGGGAGATACACCCCATTTTGATTATGTGTGCAAAGCCGTAACAGATGGTGTTCTCCAGCTAAACCTGGCACTTGATGTGCCCGTAATATTTGGTGTACTAACGGTGGACAATGAACAGCAGGCTAAAGAACGCACAGGCGGAAAGCATGGCAATAAAGGGGAGGAAGCAGCGGTGACCGCAATAAAAATGATAGCTTTAAACCGCAAATTAAAATAGCATTTCAATGCCTCCGGCCTTATGAATGTACAGATCTTTATCCCCTGTTTTGTTGACCAACTCTATCCCCAGGTAGCATTTAATATGGTGAAAGTGCTCGAAAAAGCTGGCTGCACCGTTTCATACAACGCCAACCAAACCTGCTGCGGCCAACCTGCTTTCAACGCCGGGTTCTGGGGTGAATCAAAAGATGTGTGCACAAAATTTCTAAAGGATTTTTCCGGTGCGGATTACATCGTGGCGCCAAGCGCCAGTTGCGTTGGGTTTGTCCGCAATTATTATGAAAAAATATTCGCGAATGGTTCCGAAACCGTTCCCTATAAAAAGACCACCGAAAGGATATTCGAATTTTCTGAGTTCCTTGTGAAAGTACTGAAGGTTACCGATCTCGGCGCCAGCCTGCCGGGAAAAGCTACTTACCACGACAGTTGTGCCGCCTTACGCGAATGTCATATAAAGGAAGAACCCAGAACCCTTCTGGCTAATGTAAAAGGCCTGGAGATCATTGAAATGAACGATGTGGAAACCTGCTGCGGATTTGGCGGCACATTTGCCGTAAAATTTGAACCCATCAGTATCGCAATGGGCGATCAGAAAATAACGAATGCATCAGCCACAGGTGCAGAATTTCTCATCAGCACCGACATGAGTTGCCTCATGCATATTGACGGATGCAATAAACACAAAGGCGCAGGATTGAAAGTAATGCACCTGGCGGATGTGCTGGCAAGCGGATGGCAGATTAATTAGTAATTAGCACTTAACAATTAATGATTAGTTGTGTGCTCTGCCACTATTCACACTGGCAAAATAATTGATTATAATTTTTCAAAATTTTATACAGGTCTCCTGCCCAATTTTTCAATTATTAATTATTAATTATTAATTATTAATTATTAATTGCTAATTATTAATTTTCCCCCCATGAATTATTGGTTAATAAAATCCGAACCCTCCACCTACAGTTGGGAAAAATTTGAGAAAGAAGGACAAACTATATGGGATGGCGTGCGTAATTATGCTGCACGCAATAACCTCCGTAGCATGAAAAAAGGAGACCTCGCTTTCTGGTACCATAGCAATGAGGGTACTGAAATAGTGGGCATCGCTAAAGTAGCAAAAGAAGCATACCAGGACCCCACTACCGCCGATCCAGCCTGGCTGGTGGTTGATTTCAAACCGGTAAAGAAAATAAAAAAGCCGGTAACCCTGGCACAGATCAAGGCCGACAAACGTCTTGCTGATATGGATCTTGTTCGCCTGGGAAGGCTTTCCGTTCAAGCCGTTAAAGAGGCAGAATGGAAGATTGTATTGGAAATGGCCGGTGAGCCTGTAAAATGACATGACTCGCGGTGGTTTTCAATAGAAGAAGAACAAAGGGTAAGAAGTAGAAAGAAGATCACGCCAACTTTTTTGGACTTTGATTTTTTTATTGAACCCAAACGTTTCCGCAGGAGCAGGACAAGAGGAAAGGAGCACAAAGAAGATACTGTTAGCTCTTTTTCTCTTGTCCTTCTCTTTGGGAAACCTCTCCTGCATTAAAAGCTCCTAAATCCTATTCTCAATAATTTCGTTTTCTAAATTTTAACGATTACACTTAGGTTACTATTTGACAGTTCATGGTATTCATAGTTGCAGGCCTGCCATTTTAATTTTTCACAATTAAAAAACCTGTACCATGAAACGTATCATCGTTACTGTGATCATTATCGCAGTAGTAACCATTATGGCTTTCCTTAGATTTTTCCCCGCAAAAGCCTCACCCCTTTTCAGCATCACCGGCAGTTGGCAAATCGATTCCATTTATGCGGCAAAACCTGTTGATGACAGTATACAACAGCGAATCGATGTTCAGAATACTGCACTGACAAAAGAGCGTTGGGTGTATCGCTTTGCTGCTGATAGTACCCTGACGCGATTATCCACGAAGGACACAAGCATAGAAAAATATTACGTAGCAGATTCTTTGCTGCACATCCATGATGGCCGGGGCTTTCAGAGTTATGCTCTGCGTGATAAAAATGATACACTGGTCTCCTTTGTGACCAATGAAAACATTGTCTACCTATTAAAGAAGCAATAGTTTCAGCGATTGCTTCCCTGTGAAATTTCTTCTTTTTTGCATCTTACCTAAAATCAATCTTATGAAACACATCTTGCTGTTCATGGCCTCTATGGTCATGCTGCTACACGCATGCAGTCCCGGAAAAGACAACCAACCTCAAAAAACGACAGTCGCCGCGGACGGGCTGGCAAAAGATCTTGAGACTACCCAACTGGAACGGGAACACGGTACAGAACCGGACACCACAACTTCCGGTAATTACCAGCTCAACGGATACGCAAGGAAAAATAATGCCATCCCGTATCTTGACTGGAACAAAAAGATCATTAAAACAGCGGAGATCAAACTGGAACTTACCAATTACCAGGCGTATGACAGGAAGTTACATGATGGCCTGAAATCTTTTGGTGCTTTTATCGCTAATGAAGAACAGAGCCGGGGTGCCGATAAAATTATGAATGATATTACCATCAAAGTGCCCGTAGAGCAGTTCGAGAACCTTGTAAACTCATTTGGTGGTGAAGGTGTAAATGTGTTGCAGAAAAAAATAAGCACAAATGATGTAACAACTGAGGTTATTGATACACGTACCAGAATAGAATCCAAAAAACAAGTGCGCGACCGTTACCTGCATTTACTGAACAAGGCAGGGAATATGAAAGAAATATTGCAGGTGCAACAGGAAGTCAATTCTGTACAGGAAGAAATTGAGGCAGCCGCTGGCCGCGTTAATTATCTCGGGCATCAATCTGCCTACAGCACCATTCACCTGCAATATTTTCAGGTAACGGGTATTACAGCACCTGTAGAGAACAATGGTTTTTTTGTAAAACTTGAGAACGGGTTCAACACCGGTGTACGCCTGGTAGGCAATGTGCTTGTGCTGGCTGTAACGATCTGGCCGCTGCTGCTGATTGCCGTAATTGTTTGGCTGCTGTTCCGCAAAAAAGAAAACCGCTCACCCGTCAATTAGTCCACGCCATTGTATTGTATCCAGCAGGCGCCAAATAGAAAAGGGGGTTAAAATAGCGAGTGGCAAATTACCACCTCCACCATTTTTTCCCCCTTTAACTAATTTAACCCAACGTTACTCAATAACCTGGGTTCTGCGCCAGGTTCGTATTTACTTTTACGTCATTAAAAGGGATGGGCAATGTCCAGCCTCTTTCAGACGGCGCGATGGTGCATTTACTGGCTCGTGAAGTAGTACTGGAAGATCCACACTCCGCTCTGACAATTGATTTTGTGCTTCTGCGAAGATCGAACCAGCGATGGCCCTCTCCCAGCAACTCTACCCTTCTCAATTGCTGAATAGCAGTAAGCAGGCCAGCGCCTGTTTCGGCACCTATCAACACACCCCTGTTGGTGCGCAGGTTATTGAGGTCGGCAAGTGCAGTAAGGTCACCGGTGCGTTGCTTGGCTTCCGCACGCATTAACATCATTTCACCGGCCCGGTATACTTTGAAACTACGTATGCCCGGATATTTCCAGCTTATGGTTTTGGCAACGCCGCCAATACCTGTCTGGTTAAACCTGGTAACATTTGTGCTAACATAGGCGCCTCCAAATGACTGTATCAGGCTTGAAGTAGCACCCGTTACCCGATAAGATGCAGAAGCGCCGCTGGTAGCACCGCCTGGTCGCATTAGGTTATCGGATGGAATTGCCCAGTAAACTTCAGAGGTAGGTGTAGCTTCCGCTGCTACCGTAAACATGGCACTGAAGCCGGCAGAATTGGTAAGCGGTCTGTTATTCAACGCAACTGTGGCATCAGCAATTACCTCCGCCCACTGCGACGCATAATAGTTGACCCTGGTACGGATCGCATAAACTACGGTGCTGTCTATCAATGAACGGGCTGTATTGTCCGTTGTATTACCACCTGCACGGAACGATACCAGAGAACTGGCAAGGTCCTGGAGTATGAGGTCATAATTCTCTTTCACAGTTTTCCTGGCGGGGAAAGTGGTGAGCGCTGTTACAGGGTCAAACTCGGTTACGTAAGGCACACCCAGGGATGTTGAATTGCGACCAAAATCAACAGCGAAATAACGCATCAGGTCAAAATGTGCATGCGCCCTGATGGCAAGCGCCTGCGCGCGTATGCGTTTGGCCGCTGAAGCATTCGCTCCTGTTTCATAAGGCGGCAGAAAATTCAAAAGGTTGTTTACGCGGGATATGATCTCGTATGGCTGCCTGAAAAGTCCCTGCACAATGCCATTGTCGGCTGCAAAAATCATCTCAGACATTGAGTTCCAGTTACCCAGGCTCTCCAGCGATTCTACCATATCGTCTCCCATAATATCGGGAAGGCCACTCCAGCCACTGGGTGATCCTGAATTGGAAGTATTGTTGTAATAGTTGGCACTCTGAAAGCCATCGTATGCACCCCTAAGCGCATTTTGTATGTCATCAAAGGTTTTCAATTCCGTTAATTGCGCCTGCGGCGTAGTGTCCAGTTCTTTCTTGCATCCGTTCATGAGAACAGCGGCAGATAGAATGGTGAGCGTGGCAATAAATTTATTTTTCATTTCATTCTGTTATTACGTTATTAAAAAGTAAGGTTCGCTCCCACACTGATTGTCTTCAACGCAGGGTATTGGGCACCACCTATGGTTTCACCCGTTCCGCCTGTAATGGAAGACGCTTCAGGATCCCATCCTTCGAAACTGAACTTGGTAAACAGGTTCTGTCCCTGAACAAAAAACCGAAGTCCCTGTATCTTCATTTTGGCTGCCAATGTTTGTGGAAGTGTATAGGCAAGGGTTACATTGCGCAATCTCCAGAAATCTCCTTTTTCCAGGAAGCGTGTTGTAGTAGATACTGTCGCTTCATCAATTCTTGGAAAATTGGTTACCTGGCCCGGTGTGGTCCACGCACTAAGCCCGCTGCGCGCAAAACCAGAAGTGGTATACTGGTAAAATTCTACGTTAAATCGCGCATTGTTATAGAGGTAATTGCCCCAGGAAGCCACCACCAGTGCAGACAACTCAAGTCCTTTGTAACTGAAACTACTGGTGACACCCGCATTATGCGGCGCATCACTGGTACCCAGTACAGTCAGGTCATTGGCATCATAAATTTCAGTGGTGGTTTTGCCATCCGCTTTCAGGTATTGCGAATTACCATTGGCCGGGTTTACACCTGCATATTGTACCAGGTAAAAACTGTTGAATGGTTTACCCTGCTTCAATGCCAGTCCTGATCCATACAATTGCAGGTCCTGGTTATCGGGTAATGAAGTGATCGTATTCTTATTGTAGGCATAATTCATGTCGATGTTCCAGCGGAAATCCCTGCCGTTCACCACTTTCAAACCAAGGCTTACTTCTATGCCTTTGTTCTCCATCGATCCGCTGTTAACCAATACATTTCCACCACCACCACTGGTTGAAGGAACGAACGGTTGTATATACAGTCCATTTGTTTTTCCATTATACACTTCCACAGTACCGCGAATGCGGCTGCTGAACAATTCAAAATCAACACCAAGGTTGATGGTTCTCCTGGTTTCCCAGGTAAGGCCTTTATTGGCAAGGCTGTTAACCTGCAATGTACCTTGTCCGCCATAGGTTCCACGTCCGTACTGTTGCAGGTAAGGGAAATCCCCTATGCCATTCTGGTTACCTACTGTTCCATAACTGGCTTTCAATTTCAGGAAGTTGATGGTTTTGGAATCTCCAAAAAACGCTTCGTCCGAAACAATCCATCCGGCTGCTACAGATCCGTACTGGGTCCACCTGTTGGCTGCACTCAGCCTGGATGATCCGTCTGTACGCCCGGTAACTGACAGAAAATATCGATTCTTATAACCGTAATCAGCAGTAGCAAAATATGAAAGAAGTGAACTGTTATCAGGGAAGCCACCACCTACTACAGGGATGTATCCGTTAGCAGCCGTTCCTGCCACCAGGCCCGCTTCACTACGGAAAGGAAGTAACAAACCAAATCCGGTGTAGTTAAAGTTTCGCCCCTGTACCCTTACAAATTCATTGAACACCGATGCAGACAATGTATGATCATTCGCTGCACCAAAACTGGTGCGGTAGTTTAAACTATTGGTGATGGTATAGCGAAAACGACGGTCATAGCTCCTGGCTACACTACCTTCATTAGCCGTAGGATTACCGAGCGCACCCTGCTGCAATGCTGCCTGTGTACCCCTGTTGGCAATGGCAAATCCTTCGTTCTGTGAATAGTCACCGCCTGCATTGATTCGGTAAGTAAGGTTATCAATCCAGGGCATTTTGTATTCCATGAATACATTGCCGGTACCTTTCAGTTCTGTTGTCTGGCCCTGGTTCTCCAGTAATTGTTCTATGGGATTTAACCAAAACGGAAACTGCACGGAATTGGTATACGCCCCGCTCGCAGTATAAGGCGCCTCATAAGGCAGTGCCCATATAACGGTGTTTAAGGGAGCACCAATACTCTGGTTACCCTCATTGGTACCGATGAAATTAGAGGTACCACCCGAAATGTTTACGCCAAATTTCACACGTGATTCTGTATGGGTTAGGTTGAGACGGCCGGTTACCCTTTTCAGGCTTGTACCTATCACCACACCTTCCTGGTTAAAACTGGATACAGAGGTGTAGAAAGTGGTTTTCTCATTACCACCTGAAGCAGACAACTGATGTGAAGACGTACTGCCCTTTCGGAAAACAAAGTCATCCCAGTTAACATTAACCTTTCTAAACTCGGCAACTTCTGCTGGCGTCCAGCCCCATGGATTGCCCGCCATGTTCATTTCGAAATCAAGTTTTTCCTGGGTGTTCATCAGCTTCAACTGATTTTCGGGGAGCAGTGATGAGCCAAACTGGCCATCATAGGCATATTTCACTTTGCCACTTTTCCCTTTTTTGGTTGTAACAACAATAACACCATTGGCGCCGCGTGAACCATAGATAGCGGTAGAGGCCGCATCGCGCAGGATGGTGAAATTTTCAAAATCAGCCACGTTCATCGCGCTGAAATCGCCCGCCCGTACTTCAATACCATCTACTATATACAAAGGTGCGTTTGAACCATTGATCGATCCTTTACCGCGGATCACCACGTCGGCACTTCGGCCGGGCTGACCCGATCCCGATTTCACATTGATACCGGGAGCTTGTCCCTGCAGCAACTGATCAAAGGTGGCCATCGTTTGCTGGCTGAGAGCCGGCGCATTAATGGTGGAAGCGGATCCTACGTTTGACCGCTTCTGCTTGGTAGCATAGCCGGTAATGATCACTTCATCCAGTACCCTTGATTCGGATGTTGCCAGGCTAACATTTACCACATTGCCCGCAGGAATACTAACCGTCTGGTCAGTATAACCCAACGCCGAAATGGTAAGACTGGAAGCTGCTGACGGTACCCGTATCGAAAAAACACCCTCATTGTTAGTAATACCGGCTGATTTGCCATTTACTAAAATGGTGGCACCGGATACCCCCGAGGCATCTTTAACATCCGTTACCTTTCCCGTAACAGTTTTTGTTTGCGCATTTGCAAACCCAAGTAGCAAGCAACTTACTACCAACAGGAGAAAATTTTTTTTCATTGATTGAGTTTTTTTTACAGTTAGTATCTTCACCCTGTTTTCCTAAAAAGGAGTGAAGCGTGAAATTTGCCTACCGAAGCGTGAATAATAAAGATGAAATTCGAAGCCACGATTTAACAAAAGTTCACTTACTAAAATGACAATCCATTTTGGATTTTTGATGCATTATGCGTGATGAAAAAAAGAAATTGGTAATTCTTACCGGCGCCGGTATCAGCGCAGAAAGCGGTTTGAAAACATTTCGCGACAGCGATGGGCTGTGGGAAGGGTATGATGTATATGAAGTAGCCACACCCCGTGGTTGGAATAAAAATCCCGCGCTGGTTTTGGATTTTTACAATATGCGGAGGAGAAATGTTGCCGAAGCAAAACCCAACAATGCACATTTTGTTCTGGCCGAATTGGAAAAAGATTTTCATGTACAGATCATCACGCAGAACATAGATGACCTTCACGAGCGCGCAGGCAGCACGAATGTGTTGCACCTGCATGGCGAAATATTTAAGATGCGTAGCGTGAACAACCCTTTTATTTCTTATCCGATACGCGATGATATCAAACCCGGCGATCTTGCGCCCGACGGGTACCAGTTAAGGCCACACATAGTTTGGTTTGAAGAACCCGTGCCGCTTATCGAAGACGCAGCTGCTATCACCTCTTCTGCAGATATATTTGTGGTGATCGGAACATCGTTGGTGGTATATCCTGCTGCAGGACTACTCAACTATGCGCCAGGTTCGATCCCTAAATTCATCATCGATAAAAACATACCCGCTACCACATCCATTGCCAATCTCACGCAGATAGAATCAACCGCTTCCCAGGGCGTGGAAATACTGAGGCAAAAATTGGAAATACTCAAGTGAGCAGCGGCTTAAGGGAGATAAAGTAAAGCCGCAGACTCGCAGATTTCTAAAAAAAGAATAATCTGCGAATCTGCGGCTAAAATTCTGCTAAGCTGGTCGCTACTTAAAAAATATATAAGCGATAACCACAGCAGAGATCACCCCTATCAGGTCTGCCAGCATTCCTGCCCAGATAGCATAACGCACTTTCCTGATACCCACGCTGCCAAAATATAGAGCTACTATATAAAAAGTAGTATCCGCGCTTCCCTGGAAAGTGGAAGCGAGCTGGCCGATAAAACTATCGGCACCATGTGTTTTAAAGATATCCAGCATCAACCCCCGGGCGCCTCCGCCACTGAACGGCCGCATAAGGGCCACGGGCAATGCGGGCACAAATTCACCGTTCACGCCCAAAGTGGTAAAACACCAGGTGATTCCACTGATGATCGATTCGAGTGCCCCGCTGTCGCGAAACACACGGATACCTACCAGTAAACCCACCAGGTAAGGCAATACTTTAATAATCACCTCCCAGCCCTGTTTTGCCCCCTCGATGAAGGCATCAAATACATCCACTTTTTTCAGAAATCCGCCGATAATAAAAGCGCAGATGATAAAGAAGAGGATCACATTTCCCAATACATTACTGAACGTTTCCTTTGTGAACAGGCTTGGATAAGGAACATCTTTTTGCGAGGGAAGGCCATTAATAAACATAGCAAACAACAAAATGGCTACGATAATACTTCCCAGCCAGATCACCAGTATCTTATCAAAACGCAGACGCTGGTAAATTCCTGTAATAAGAATACTGGCCACAGTGGCAATCGTTGTAGCAATCATCAACGGAACAAAAACACTGGTAGGATTCGTGCTTCCTGCACCGGCCCGGTAGGCAATGATGGATAGCGGGATCAACGTTAATCCGCTTGTATGCAAAACAAGAAACATAATCTGGGAATTACTGGCAGTGTCTTTTGAAGGATTGAGCTCCTGCAAACTGCCCATAGCTTTTAAACCAAAAGGCGTAGCTGCATTGTCCAGGCCCAGCATATTGGCACTGAAATTCATGACCATCTGCCCCATGGCAGGATGTTTTTCAGGCACACCCGGAAAAAGCCTTTTCATAAACGGTGCAAGTATACGTGCCAGGAAATTGATGGCCCCCGCTTTCTCCCCGATATTCATCAGTCCCATAAAAAATATCATCACCCCCGCCAGTGGCAGACCTATATCCATTACGGATGATTTGGACGCCTCAAAAATACCCTCCACCAGTTTCTTAAATATCTCGTAATCCTGGAAAACAATCAGTTTCACCAGCGCGATTACCAGCCCGATCACAAAAAATAGTATCCACACATAATTCAATGCCATAAATAATAATTAAGGATTGAAAATACTGAAACATTTGGTTTTATCGGCAGAAGGACGAGGGGGTGCTAGTCTGGAGTTTGTGGTTTGGGGTTTGGGGTTTGCTGTGATGGGTGGTTGGGGTGGTACAGGCTGCAATGGATAACCTGAAATAACCACCCATTCAAGAGCATAGACCCAGACTGTATTTGCCGTATATTTGCGCCCTCAAACGTATCATATGGCTTTACAAGCAGGGATTGTGGGGTTACCGAATGTGGGTAAATCAACATTATTTAATGCGGTTAGCAATAGCGCCAAGGCGCAGGCAAGTAATTACCGTTTCTGTACCATAGAACCCAATGTGGGCCTGGTGGATGTGCCAGACCACCGGCTGAATAAACTGGCTGAACTGGTAGTACCCAACCGGGTGGTTCCCACGCAAATGGAGATCGTTGACATAGCGGGACTGGTTAGAGGCGCAAGTAAAGGTGAAGGGCTAGGTAATAAATTCCTGGGAAATATCCGTGAAGTGGACGCCATCATTCATGTGATCCGCTGTTTTGAAGATGAGAATGTATTGCGTGAAGAAGGTGCCATCAATCCGATCAGTGACAAAGAGATCATTGAAACCGAGCTCCAGTTAAAAGATCTCGAGAGCGTAGAAAAAAAATGGAGCCGTGTTGAAAAGATGGCGCGCGTGGGCACAGATACCAAATCAAAGGCAGAACTGGAGATACTTACCCAATGTAAAGAGCACCTTGAAAAAGGAAAGAACATTCATACATTGGGCCTGGGCAAGGATGACAAAGCGGTTCTGGCCGACCTCTTCCTGCTAACAGACAAACCGGTACTGTATGTTGCCAATGTTGACGAAGCCAGTATGCATACCGGCAATAAATATTCCGAAGCGCTGGGCGCGGCTGCCAAAGCGGAGGGCGCAGAAATGATTGTTATGTGCAACAACATCGAAGCGCAGATTGCAGAGATGGATGCAGAAGAAGACAAGCAGATGTTCATGGAAGAATACCATATGAAAGAACCTGCCCTCAACCGCCTGATCACCTCGGCCTATAAGCTATTGAACCTGGATACCTATTTTACGGCAGGCGTGCAGGAAGTTAGGGCATGGACCATTCACAAAGGCTGGAGAGCGCCGCAGGCCGCCAGCGTGATACACACGGATTTTGAAAAAGGCTTCATCAAAGCGGAAGTGATCGCCTACGATGATTTTATCAAATACGGCAGCGAAGCAGCCTGCCGCGAAAACGGCCGTTTACGCATAGAAGGAAAAGAATACATTGTACAGGACGGCGACGTCATGCATTTCCGTTTCAATGTCTGATCTTTAGTGACCTTTGCCAGATCGATGATTAATTACTAATTATTAATTACCAATTATTAATTAATGTCCCCCACCCTATCCATTTGGGAAAAAGAAAGTTTCTATCCTGCGCAGGATGTTGTCATTGTGGGCGCGGGGTTAATGGGTCTTTGGGCTGCCTGGGAGTTATTGCAAAAAAATAATCGCTTACGCATCACCATTCTGGAAAGGGCCCCCGCACCGCTGGGAGCCTCCACCCGTAATGCAGGATTTGCCTGCTTTGGAAGCCCTACTGAATTATTGCATGATGCTGCCACCATTGGCACCGATGCCATGCTGGCTGTAGCTGAAATGCGGTACAAAGGCATTCAAAAGATCAGGCAACATTTTACGGAGGCAGAAATCGGGTTTGAACATTGCGGCGGATATGAATGTATCAACATGGATTATCCGCACTGGCATTTGCTTGGAGAAAAAATTGCGTGGCTCAATGAATTGCTTTATAACATTACAGGCAGCAGGCAAATCTTTCAGCGATGTGATGAGAAATTAACGACACTGGGTCTGCGTAATTTTGATGCACTGATCGAAAATGTGACTGAAGCCACGCTGCACAGCGGCAAACTTGTTTTGGCATTAACGCAAAAAGTTCGGGCAGCAGGTGTAACCATTTTGTATGGAATGGAGCTGCTTCATTGGGAAAAAAACATAGATAGCATCCAGCTTAGGACGCATCAAAAAATTACTCTTTCAACACGCCAATTATTATTCTGCACCAACGGCTTTTCTAGATCATTGGTTCCGGAACTGAAAGTAACGCCGGCACGCGGACAGATCATTGTTACCTCACCCATAAAAGGGTTAGGTTTAAAAGGAAGTTTTCATTTTGATGAAGGTTTCTATTACTGGCGGGATGTAGGGGAACGCGTATTGATTGGCGGCGGCCGTAATATGGCATTTGACGAAGAAACTACAACGGATCTTGCAGGCTCCAACCAGGTAAAAAAAGCGCTGGAATCTTTTCTTGCGAAACATCTCGCTGAAAACTTTAGTTACACCATAGATTACCATTGGAGCGGTATCATGGGTTTTACGGAAGATAAAAAACCCATCGTCAGAGAAATTAGCACCGGTGTATTCGCAGCCATTGCCTGCAACGGCATGGGGGTTGCCCTTACGCCCATGGTTGCAGAAAATGTGGCAACGCT
>JANPIE010000079.1:0-15308 GCA_031424835.1 Chitinophagaceae bacterium | reverse complement strand
CAGGGGTTGGAAGACATTATAGATTGCGGCTGCACACGTATCCTCACCAGCGGCCAGGTGCCAGATGCATTTAATGGAAAAGAACTGATCAAACAATTGGTAGAACGGTCCGGCGACAGGATCATCATTATGCCTGGAAGTGGCGTGCGTAGTAACAACATTAAAGAATTGGCAGCGTATACGGGCGCAAAAGAGATGCATTCTTCTGCCCGAAGACCGATCGCGTCAGCCATGCAGTTTTCCCAGGCGGGTATGCAAGAACAAATGGAAAATACTTTCGTTGATATTGATGAGATCAAAAAAATGAAGCAGGCATTTCAATAGAAGAAGAACAAAGAAAAAGTAGAATAAAGAAGCTTTTTACACTCTTTTATCTTCTGTCTTTCTTTTATCGGAATATCAGGAGCATGAACATACGCGAAGAAATATTAAAGGAACATTCCAGGGCACACGCGCTGAAGATCGCTGCATACGCCTGTACCTCCCCAAAGAATTTTAAGGAACTGATGCGTTGTTTCATGGACGATGGATACCGTCTCTCCCAACGCGCGGCATGGAGTGTGAGTTGGGCGGCCAAGAAAAAACCGGCGATGGTGATGCCGCATCTGGAAGAAATTGTAGCGCAACTCGGTAAGAAAGGTGTACACGATTCAGTGAAACGAAATGCCGTTCGCGTTCTTGAAGACGTAGAGATACCGGAGAAGTTACATGGAGCGGTAATGAATGCCTGTTTTGGATTTATTGAAGACCCCTCAACAGCCGCGGCCATCAAAGCATTTTCGTTAACAACACTGTTCAACCTCTCAAAACACTACCCTGAAATAAGACCGGAATTGAAACTCATCATCGAGGAAAGATGGGACTCAGAAACCGCGGCGTTCCGAAGCCGGGGAAAAAAAATTCTCTCCGCATTTCCCCAATAACTCCGCGTAACCTCTGCTTCTCTGCGGCTCTGCGGCTGGTAAGGGCTTAGCAATGCTTACAGTATCCATTCCGGAACCTTTTCCCAACCGCGGAGACGCGGAGCGGCAGAGATTTCGCAGAGAAGACTCCATTTCTGAAGCCGGGGAAAAAAAATTACTTCCGCATGTCCCCAATAACTCCGCGTAACCTCTGCTTCTCTGCGGCTCTGCGGTTGGTAAGGGCTTAGCAATGCTTACAGCATCCATTCCGGAACCTTTTCCCAACCGCGGAGACGCAGAGCGGCAGAGATTTAGCAGAGAAGTGGGCAATTCGACATTCGATATTCCATGTTCGATATTCGCTATTCAATATAACACCCTTACCTTGATCGTCGCTTTTACTTCCCGCAACAAAGACACGGCCTGCCTGGATAATTTTTTGTCCACATCAAGTACCACATAACCGATCTCATCATTGGTTTTCAGGTACTGTCCAAGAATATTGATGTTATGTTTTGACAATGCCGTATTGATCGCACTCAAAACGCCGGGAACATTGTGGTGTATATGCAAAATGCGATGCGCATTCTCCACGGGTGGCAACCCAATAGCGGGCACTGTATGCGAACCATTGGTAATTCCGCGCTCCAGGTATTGAAATAGTTTGATACTCACATCTTCCCCTATATTCTGCTGCGCCTCTTCAGTAGAACCCCCGATATGAGGGGTTAAGATTACGTTGGGCACACCCTGCAGTGGCGTTTCAAAAAGGTCGCCGTTCTTTTCGGGTTCAACAGGGTACACATCTATCGCCGCCCCGCTCATCTCTCCCTCGTTGATTGCCGCTGCTAGCGCTTTCAGGTCTACCACTTCACCCCTGGCAAAGTTGATGAGTATCGATCCTTTTTTACATGACCTGATTACGGACCTGGTGATTAGGTTTTTTGTCTGCGCCGTTTCCGGTACATGCAGCGTTATGATATCCGATTGCGATACCAGTTCTTTCATATTCCTTGCCTTAACTGCATTGCCCAATGGAAGTTTAGTTTCAGTATCATAGAACAACACCTTCATTCCCAACCCTTCCGCCAAAACACTTACCTGTGAACCAATGTTGCCATACCCGATGATGCCCAGCGTTTTGCCACGCAGTTCATAGCTGCCTTTGGCCTCTTTCATCCACACACCTTCATGCGCCGCGCGGTTTTTATCGGGGATACGCCTGATGAGCATAATACTGGCGCCGATAACCAGTTCGGCTACACTGCGGGTATTGCTGTAGGGGGCATTGAACACAACAACGCCGGCTTTGGTGGCGGCGCTCAGGTCAACCTGGTTTACCCCAATACAGAAGCAGCCAATAGCCTGCAGTTTGGGCGCTGCGGCCAGTACTTTTGCCGAAATATGTGTTTTGGAGCGAATGCCCAGCAAATGCACGTCCTTGATCTCCCTCATCAGTTCCTCTTCGCTTAGCGCGCCATTGAGTTTCTTAACACTGATATAGCCGTTTTGCCTGAACTGGAGTACCGCCTTATCGCTGATATTTTCAAGGAAAAGGATGTTTATACGTTCCTTGGGATAGCTTGTGGTTGCCTGTTTACTCATATAAAGCAAAATAAATGTTATTTACTGTAGCGCAATGTGGATAGTTTTCCACGTAGTCACTACGGGACAGGGTGGGTCTTATATTTGTTATCATACTCAAAAAGCCTGATGTTCAGAACAATGATAATTCCCATACTTACATTACTGATCATGGCCTGCGGGTCTGCCGGAACACAGGAGCCAAAGGATACAGCTTCCACCGCGGGCCCGGTTATGCAGCCGGTATCATTCTCGGGGCTTTCTCCGGCGGTAAAGAATTACTATGCTAACGCCATTGAGCCGCTGTACCAGTCTATGTTGTTGCGGACCGGCTTTAACGGAGCTATCCTGCTGGCAAAGAATGGCGAGATTGTTTTTGAAGACTACCGCGGGATGATCAATTTCCAGACCAAAGAACCTATTACCGCCAATACACCCATACATGTAGCGTCCATCTCAAAAACTTTTACGGCAACCGTTATCCTGAAATTGATGGAAGAAGGAAAACTGCAGTTGGATGACCCCATAGAAAAATACCTGCCCAACTTTCCTTACCCCAATATCAAGATCCGCGACCTGCTTACACACAGAAGCGGTCTACCCAAATACGATCATTTCATGGATGGTACCACTACCGTTGCCACCCGCCGCAAGAACAGGAGGGGCAAATGGGTTACCAGCTACCGAACCGTGAAATCACCCATACAGCTCACCGGTCTTGCCTCCAACCAGGATGTGCTCAATTATATGATCAGGTACCGGCCCGCACCCAGCGGTTCACCCGATCGCAGATACAATTACTGCAATACCAATTATGCCATGCTGGCGCTGGTTATTGAAAAAATAACGCAAACACCTTTCCCCGAATACATGATGGCTAACGTGTTTAAACCGCTGGGCATGAAAAATACCTATGTTTTCAGCAAGAAAGACACCGCCAACTATGTGCCATCCTATTATGCCAACAGATCTCCGTTCCGGCTTGAGAAGCTGGATTGTGTATATGGAGATAAAAATGTGTACACCACAGTGCGCGACCTGCTGATATGGGACAGGGCACTGTATGAAGGCAGTTTTGTAAGCAATGAGTCGCTCGAGCTAGCCTACCAGCCATACAGCAATGAAACACGCGGCACCCGCAACTATGGCCTGGGCTGGCACCTGCTGGTTAAACCACCGGACCCCACCATTGTATACCATAATGGCTGGTGGCATGGCAACAATGCGGTGTTCCGGCGCCTGATAGCCGATACTGCTACAGTAATCATACTCGGCAATAAATTCAACCGCAATATCTGGAGCGCGGGCAAAATGAGCTCGGTATTCACGGGTCGTCCCGATACCTCGCAGATAGAAGAAATTGATGGTGGCGAATAAGGCTTCCGCAAGGATACATTCCTATCCTTTTAACCTGTTTAAGCCCTTTACCTATTTTCACCGCTGAGACCATTTCAGCCTGTTTCACCATTTTAACCGTGGTAACCTCTTTTCCCCCTATTTTTGCAGACTTTCAAAACAAAATACCAGATAGAAACTACTTATGGACAAAATGTTGTTTTATGCCGTTCCGGCGATGGGCGTTTTAGGCCTTTTGTATACGCTGATCAAGTATAAATGGGTTGAAAAACAGGATGCCGGAAATGACCGGATGAAAGAGATCAGTACCTATATCGCAGAAGGTGCCATGGCTTTTTTACGTGCCGAATGGAAGATCTTATTCTATTTCGTAGTGATTGTGGCCATTTTATTGGCTGTCATGACCAGGAGTAATCCTCATTCACACTGGTCAATTGCGCTGGCCTTTGTACTGGGTGCCGTTTGCAGCGCAGTAGCGGGTTATATTGGTATGAAAGCCGCTACCAAAGCCAATGTGCGTACTGCACAGGCCGCCAGAACCAGTCTTGCTAAAGCCCTCAAAGTATCTTTTACCGGCGGAGCCGTTATGGGATTGGGCGTAGCCGGCCTTGCCGTATTGGGATTGGGGTCTGTATACCTTATCCTTCACCAATTGTTTGCCGACGGGCAACCGGCCAATTCAGCCGAGATGCTCCGTACCATAGAAATCCTGACCGGTTTTTCACTGGGTGCTGAATCCATTGCGTTGTTTGCGCGTGTGGGTGGCGGTATCTATACAAAGGCGGCAGATGTGGGCGCCGACCTGGTAGGTAAAGTAGAAGCGGGTATACCGGAAGATGATCCCCGTAACCCTGCAACCATTGCCGACAATGTAGGTGATAATGTGGGCGATGTGGCAGGCATGGGTGCCGATCTTTTCGGGTCTTATGTAGCTACTGTACTGGCAACAATGGTGCTGGGACAGGAAACCGTATCACTGGATAATTTTGGCGGCTACGGGCCCATCCTGTTGCCCATGCTGATAGCAGGAGCAGGAATTATCTTTTCTATAGTAGCCACCTTTTTTGTACGCATCAGTGAAACCGCAGGAATCAATACGCATACGGTACAGAAAGCGTTGAATATGGGTAACTGGGGCTCTATCGTTATGACCGCTATTGCCTGTGCGGGCCTTGTATATTACATATTACCCGAAACCATGACCCTGCGTGGCCTGGCATTCAGCCGCAATGGCGTTTTTGGTGCCATACTGGTAGGACTGGTGGTAGGTACATTAATGAGCATTATTACAGAATATTATACGGCCATGGGGAAACGCCCCGTAATGTCTATTATCAAACAATCTTCTACCGGGCACGCTACAAACGTGATCGGGGGATTGGCTGTGGGTATGGAATCTACTTTCCTTCCCATACTGGTACTTGCTGGCGGTATTTGGGGCTCGTATGAATGTGCTGGCTTGTATGGGGTGGCGATAGCTGCGGCAGGTATGATGGCCACCACGGCTATGCAGTTGGCCATTGACGCTTTTGGACCGATAGCGGATAATGCCGGTGGTATTGCCGAAATGAGTGAATTGCCTAAAGAAGTTCGTGAAAAAACAGATGTACTGGATGCAGTGGGTAACACAACCGCCGCAAGTGGCAAAGGTTTCGCCATTGCTTCCGCGGCCCTCACCGCCCTGGCATTGTTTGCTGCTTTTGTAGGTGTAGCCGGTATATCAGGAATTGATATTTATAAAGCCAAAGTACTGGCCTCCTTATTTGTGGGTGCGATGATCCCTTTTATCTTCTCATCACTCGCCATCCGCGCAGTAGGAGAAGCAGCCATGGCAATGGTAGAAGAAGTGCGCAGGCAGTTCCGTACCATTCCCGGTATCATGGAAGGAACCGGTAAACCGGAGTATGATAAATGTGTGGCCATCTCTACGGAAGCATCCATCAAAAAAATGATGCTGCCGGGCGCTATCGCGATCGTGTCTCCCTTGATCATTGGTTTCTTACTCGGACCTGAAGCATTGGGCGGATTTCTTGCCGGTGCAACGGTAAGTGGCGTACTGATGGGCATGTTCCAGAACAATGCGGGCGGTGCATGGGACAATGCGAAAAAATCATTTGAAAAAGGCGTTGAAATCAATGGCCAGACTTACTATAAAAAATCAGAACCGCACAAAGCTTCGGTAACGGGTGATACGGTGGGGGATCCTTTTAAAGATACCTCAGGGCCGTCAATGAACATCCTCATCAAACTGATGTCAATCGTGTCATTGGTGATCGCTCCTACCCTTGCGCAGCTTCACCAAACAGATGCAGGTATTCGTGGACAGGAACAACTCACCGAGATAAAAATTTTGTCCAATGACACCGTTAACGGTAAAACCATAACTGTGGAAGACGTGAACATCGAAGCAACGGAAAACGATCCGGGTCCTGCAGGTACCCCGACGTCGCCCGGTTTCGGATCATTGATCAACGCTATAAAAAAAGATGGCTTTGATACAGAAAATAAACTCAGTATTGAATTGAAGAACGGCGTTCTTACCATAAACGGTGTGGCACAGCCTGAAGCAGTTAAGAACAAATACGAGCCTTATTTCGACGGGCAGAAAAATTTCGAGATTAAGATCAAAGGCAAAAATTAATTGCGAATATAGCTGGTTAGGTCCCGGTCATTGCTGACCGGGATTTTTTTTTGCCCTTACCTGTTGGCCGCATGCAGATCATTATATATTTTCAATATATGAAAAAACTGGTTCTTGGCTTGCTCATCGGTATGGGTTCCTGTCAGGCAAATAAAAGCGGTTCCCCGGAACCAGCGGTGGTAATCACTAACGATACCATTCCGGAAACCAGGGCCTCGGTAAATACCACACCCATTGCCAGTTACAGTGAACCTGTAAAAGATGAACTGAACAACTGGAAACTGGCGGTTACCGCTTACGAGACCAAAAGAACATTTCATTTTGTTTTGCGTATGCAGTACAAAGAGCTAAGGGTCACCGATTCTTTACATATTCCCAATTTTGGAATCCGCCCGGTTGTGGAGATAAAAAAAGGCCCTGAACCCCTCTCCTGCATCATTGGCTTCCTTGATAAAAAAGGGCAGTTCAAGGACTATAAAAAGGTAAGCATTAAAAACGACCAACTCAAGTACACAACGCTGAACAGCTACTACGTGGGCTCCTACCGTACCCCAAAAACTCCGTAATCACCGTGGCCCGCCTGTCCTCTGCGTTGAAAATACCATGTATCTGCCCCCTCCCATCGTAGCGATTGTTTCAACCCAAAGGGCGTAGAGGTTCATGGAGGACGCAGAGAGCTTATCCCGTTTTATAACCGTTTAACTAAATTTTATTTTTTCTCATACGAACTCAGTCGTAAATTGCTTACGAATAAAATCGTATCAATGGCGGCTAAGCATATCAAACCAACCGAGAGTGAACTTGAAATACTGCGTGTTTTATGGGACAAGGGCACCGCTACCGTAAGAGACGTGCATGAGATTCTGGCCGAGCACAAGGATGCGGGTTACACCACTACCCTCAAGCTGATGCAGATCATGTTTGAAAAGGGCATTGTAAAACGCGACGACAGCAGCAAAACCCATATTTACCGCGCGAACATTACCCGTGAGAATACGCAGCAGCAGATTGTTGGTAAGATGATCAATTCCTTATTCGGAGGATCATCAACCCAACTGGTGATGCAGGCACTTGGCAACCACGCACCCAATAAAGACGAATTGGAGGAAATACAAAAAATGCTGGACAACCTGAAAAAACAATAGCGGTATGCAACCATTGTTTCATTCCACATTCCTGCAGGCACTTGGTTTTGCCATTGCCAATAGTTTGTGGCAAACCGCATTGGTTTGGCTGGTTTATATTTTGGTAAGTCACATTTTTAGCATGTCCGCTGCTGCAAAATACCGGATGGCTGTGGCGGCGCAATTCATCAGCTTTGCCTGGTTCATCATTACCATTCAATTTTATTATTCGCAGTACAGTGAAGCGCTTCGGCAGGCGTCGGGCTGGTTGCCCGGTTCCCAAAGTGTGCAGGCAATCGTCTCCGGCGACACGGGTTTTGCATCCCGCATCATTCGCTATATGGTAAGAGCCGAGCAGATATTGCCTTATATTTCGCTCGCCTATATATTACTCATGTTGTTCCTGTGCGCAAGGTGGATGCGCGGATACCGGCAAACGCAGGAGGTGCGCAACAGAGGCTTGCAAAAAATACCGGTTGACTGGCGACTGTTTGTAAAAAGGATTGCCACACAACTCGGTATCAAAAAACAGATACGCCTGTATTTGTCAGAAACCATTACAACCCCTTTGACCATCGGATTTTTAAAGCCGATTATATTAATACCCGTAGCAAGCATCAACCACCTCAGTACGGCCCAATTGGAAGCGGTGTTGTTGCATGAACTGGCACATATCAAGCGATATGATTACCTCGCCAACATAATTTTATCAGTTGTTGAAATCAGTTTGTTCTTTAATCCATTTACACAGTTGTTAAGTAAGCGTATACACAACGAACGCGAGAATAGCTGCGACGACTGGGTATTACAGTACCAGTACCAGGCTGCAGATTATGCGGAAGCACTTTTGCGTATCGCTTATTTGCAATCCGGTCCCGCCTTTGCCATGGCCGCTGCCGGGAAAAATGACCTGCTGGTGCGTGTAAAAAGAATGATTGGCGAGAAAGAGAACCGGTTTAATTACCGCAGGCAGTTGCTGGCCTTTCTGATGGTAACTGGCATGCTGGGTTGCATTGCCTGGCTGAACCCGGCAGTACCTACCACGCAAAAAACAATGTCTGCAAAACAGGCAGCATTACCCGAAAAGAAAACACAACCCATTGCCGTTGAACCCATGGCTATGAAAGTGAGCAACCCATTGTTCAACCCGATGATCTTCTTTTCAGAGCCGTTAAAAGCGGAAATGAAAAAGAGCATTGCAACCGCACAAAAAGAACTGGATGAATTGCCTCAGAGCAGTTCTGGCCACCCCGGCTTTATTGAGGCGCTGCCGCCGATGATCGCCGGGGCACTGGAACTCGCGGCTGCTGAACTGGGACAAAAAAATACAGAGGAAGAAAAAGCGCTTGCGCAAATGGAATTGGCAAAACAAAACATGGAAAAGCTGATGCGGGATTCATTGCCCGTTGCCCAAATGTTCCGCACACCCCTGAAAGAAGAATTTGCCCGATCACTTGAGAACATCAAAACCGATATTGCCAGAGCCAAAACCGAAATTGACAAAACCCGGTTGATGAAAAGAAACATGGGGTTTGACCAGGACAGAATGAAAAAAGAAATCGAATCTGCCATGGCAGAAGTAACCCGGATAGGTTTGGATAAAACGGTACTGGATGCACTGCAGATACCGGCTATGTTATTCAATGAGAAACAAAAACCTTTGAAAATAAAGCGCCCCGCAATGAAGGCAAAAGCCGGGGAACCTCAAATGCCCAAAATCACCGCTGCAACAGAACAGGATAATGCCTTTGAAGTATTTGCGGTTAGAGAAGAAGAAGAAGCCAGCTTGGAACTCAACCCCGAATTCGTGATCACACCTGCCCTGGTAAAAGAACTGACCCAAATGGCGAGACTCGCAGCTATGCATAAACTCACACCTGAAGCCGAAAAAATATTGCGCCTGAAACTTAGCTTACTTGAGAAAGCCTTCCGCAATAAAATAAAAATATTACCCGCCCTAAAAAAAGAATATCTCCCCGAACCCGATTCCCTCATAACCACTACCCAATAACCCCCGCCAACAAAACCGCCCCTCACTTCTTACTTTTGACTTTTGACTTTTAAATTTTTGACTTCCCCCCTACCACAAATTCCTCGGGCACCAATCGCCAAACTTATTTCCCAGCAAAAATCCAATCAGTATTTCATGCGTTCCCTTGCTTACGGTATTCAAATTTGATGTTTGCATGTCGTAGGAATAACCCACGTTGATGGAATTATTGATGTTCAATCCCACCATCGCGGCAAAACCATCTTTGTAACGATAAGACCCACCCACCCATAACAGGTCCTGGTACTGGAACTTGGCATTGAAATCATACCCCACAGGCAATGGATTTACATACCTTATCAATGCAGAGGGAAGAAAGGTGATATTTTCTGAAAGCGACATGCGGTAGCCTGCACTTAAAAAAAGATGCGGCAACAATTTACCATCCTGCAACTGCACGGTATTGTCGGCAAATGTGAGTTGTTGTGGAATGATCTGCTGTGCCGCCAATCCCACAAAATAATCACCTGAGTACAACCATAATCCCGCGCTGATATCAGGCTTTATCCGGTTGATCACACCACTACCCGCTACGGCAGGATCCACCGTTGTGTTACCAAAATTGAGTTTGGTAGCATCGAGGCTCATGTTGGTGATACCCACAGAAATCCCACCCGATAAACTGGTACGCGGAGAGATGCCCAAATGGTAAGCATAGGTTCCATAGGCGGCAAAACGGTTGAGCGGACCAGTCTTATCGTTCAGCATGGTAAAGCCAACTCCATGGTGCGGCTCCGGCGACACATAATCACGCCAGTAAGCTTCTCCTCTTGGGTTGGATCCGCTGGCATGAAAACTGGTAGCAGACTCCCTTGCATAATCACTTTTGCGCAAGGGTCCGTGTACAGTGATATAGGTAGTAACCGGTGCGTCCTGCAATCCTACCCACTGTAACCTGTGACTTGCTTTTACATCCCAGTAATTCTCAATACCAGCAACCGCGGGGTTAATGATATAGTTGTTCATGATATACTGGGTATAATACGGCCGCTGTTGTGCAGATAGCTGCAGGCAACCCAGGATCCCTAACATCATAACAATTCGCTTCCGGTTCATAACTACTTTATAATGGTTACTGCGCCTGTAATAATCTGTCGCCCGTTTTTGGGATTGATAATATAATAATAGGTACCCACCGGTAAGGGATTGCCCTGGTAGGTACCGTCCCAGTCTTTGTCATAGCCAATGGAGCGGTACACAACCTGTCCGTACCGGTTGTAAACATCTACCGAAGCACCCGGGTAACCTTCAAGATACTTAATTCTCCACGTATCATTGATACCATCCCTGTTTGGAGAAAATACATTGGGTACTTCCGGACCTTTCAAAACTTTTATAAAAATAGTATCTGAAGCGGTACATCCGCCTTCTGCCGTAACAATTAACTTATAGGTGATGTCTTCCTCCGGGATGGCTTTGGGAGTAAAGGCGGTATCGCTGCTCAGGTAGGTAGACGGTGTCCACAGATATTGCAGGTTATTGCCATAGACAAGCGTAGGCTTTAGCGTGACAACCCCTCCGATCAGTACCTGTATTTTATGCGGCAGCACCACCTGCGGGTTGGGATATACCGTTAACGTCTTACTGGCCGTATCGCTAATGCAACCGTCTGCGTTATAGAAATACATACTCACCGCAAAAAGTCCTGAATCGTTATATTGACGTGATGGGTTCTGAACGGTGGAACCATTTCCCTTGCCCAGGTTCCATACCCATGAGGCAATGCCTGAGGAAGCACTGCTGGATTGATCAGTAAAATTGACTGTTTCGCCATAACAGAGCTGCGTGGCAGAAACTGAAAATGCGGCCACAGGTTGCGGGTACACAGTAATGGTTTTTGTGGTCTCGCTGACACAGGTACTTCCGCCAGAATAGGCAACGAGTTTAATGGTGTATTGCCTGGGCGAAGACTGAGCGGGATATACATGCGGGTACACTTTACCCGGTGTGGGATCATCATCCACCTGTTTTACGGTGGGCTGGTTGGCAAAATTCCAGTAAATCTCCAGTTTGGTAAGGTTTCCGAAATCGAGTGTCGAATTGTTCTTCAGATTTACAGGCTTGATGCCACAGTACGGGGTAGCATTCACTATTTCAAACGCTGCTTTGGGCGTGGTGCCGTTTACGACAAAATCCTGTACCCTTGTAGCCACACATCCCAATGCAGAAGTTACGGTAAGGGATACCTTGTAGTTATCCGATTTATTGTATTTGACCTGCGGATTTTTTTGTGTACTGGTTGTTACAGAGGGCCCGGGAGTGATGGCCGGCGTGCCTGCATTAAAGTTCCAGGCATAGGAAGCCAATGAGCCTTCGGCAATTTTCGTGGTATCGGTAAATTGCGCACTGGCATCATTGAGGCAAACTTCGGGCAGAATAAAACCCACTTCGGGCAGGGGATTTATTTTAAATGATTGAATATAGGGATCGCTTTTACAGCCTGTATTGGTTTCTACCACAAGGCTTACACGCTTATCGCCGAACACAGAATAGGTTGTTTTAACGGAAGCGTTGGTAGAATTATTCAGGGCGGCACCGCCATCACCAAGGTCCCATAGCCATTTACTAAGCGTACCCACGGAAGTTGTTGATGCATCCGTGTAGCTGATTTCGCCACCCTCACATGCCAGAGTGGGGGTATTAAATTTGGCTGTTGGCTTCGCGGAAATCGTAAGTACCTGCAAGGTTTCGTCCGAAGCACAACCCACTTCGGAGGTAGTTTTAAGTTTGATGTTATAGCTGCCCCCGGCTGCATATTGCCTGGCAAATTCCGTTCCTGTGAGCCTTGTAATAGTACTGCCATCTCCGAAATCCCATATCCAACGGTTTAATGCGCCGGTTGCATTGGTACTCTGATCAGTCAACCTGACGGAATCGCCCACACATCCCGAATGTACAAAGCTAAATTTAGCGACTGGACGTTCTACAACTTTAACCGGAATATTATAAACCTGGTCGGTGCTTCCGCAACCATCAGGGGTTGACGAGGTTGTGTACATCTTGATAGTATCCCGGAGTGTCGCCGTATTCGCCCGGGTGAAAGAATAGGAAGAACCGGGGCTGTAATAGTTCAATGTCTGGCCATTTACGGTTTTTACGCTATCACGCGCCACATTGCCTGAGGGGCCGATGCCCGCGTTGGGCGTTATGCCGGGTGCGGAGGTAAAATCCCACCGTATAGTGCTTGGCACAAAGCTTAATGGTACAGAAAACTGAAAGGGCGTATTCACACATGTAACCGCAGAATCTATTCTCCCAAAAGGATTTTGAAAAGTAGCTACAGGTGAAAAGTCGCGGATATTGGTACCTGCGTTGTACCCATAGCTCTCAGCGCCGCCAAAGCCATAGGCGATAGCATTAAAGCCAGTATCTGAATAGAGGGTATGCGACCCAGCCGTAACAGGCAATTGGGCATAAGAAAAATTATTATCCTGCGGATGAGGTTGGAAATTTGCAGCCTTTGAAACACCATCAATGGTGAAACTCGAGACACCTCCATTTTTCACAATCACATTGATATAGCTCTGAAGAATATTAAACTTTGATGCTGAATAGAGGGTGATGTTATTGATCGTTTGCTCAACCGGACTTAAATAAATCATTTCGGGGTCTCCGCCGGGATTAACATTAGGATTGCCTTCAACCCCCTGCGTAGTACAATACTGGGCAACAAGGATGGGTTTATCAGATTCTATCAGGTTAGGCACCGGTGCATTGGTACCCGAGGCATTGCCATTTTTGAACTGGTAGTAAAAATTATTTTGAAGTAACGAAGTCGGGAGTACGGTACCATTAAGTTTCACCACAGTAGTTGGGTCAGAAACACACACCCGGTAAAAGTTATTAGGCTGTGACCCTGTTGGCGCTGTCAGGTATTTTTTGCCCCATGCAACCGAAGGAAAAGCCTGGGCAAAGAAATTATCGGCGCTACCACCTGCTACTGCGCTACCACCAATACTTATTTTACCCGATCCTGAAAAAACGGCAATTTTTTTACATCCGGAACTCCCCCCGGCACTAATGGATCTTATCCGCGAGCCGGTAAGGTCGGTTCCCTGCGCGCCATTTGTGGTTCCCATTACGCTGTATATCTGGCCTGCATTTAGTGAAACAGTAAAAGGTTGGTTAACCGCCAGCCCGTTTAAGTTTGCAGCGGAGGGCGTTATTTCAACAGTTGTATTGTCTTCCGTTGCCACAACGAAGAAAAAGGAATTTGCAAAATTTGCATTGGAAGATTGCGTATAAATAACCGCATAATAGTCCTTACCCAATGTATTCGTTGGGAATAGCAGTGACGCACCGGATACGCTGGCATTGTAAATATGGGCATAGGCGACTACCGGAAAATCGCTGGTTACATGTATACCGCGATTGAATGTTCCCGGCCCTGAGATTCTTGCATCCTGCGCGCCCACTTTTGGGATGGGATCCGAAGTAGTTACCTGGTTAGCGACTACAGTATATGTTTTCGAGTAATTAATACCTGGGATCTCGACTGTGACATTGGCATTTTTATCTGAGGTAAAATAAAGCACCATGTCCTGTAAATCCCGCTGATTTGTCGTGACTCCATTGCCCATATTAACATGGAATCCATACCCCAGCCAAAAATCCTTTCCTTTATTAGAGAAGTCCTGTGCTTTAACCAAATACTGCGAGAAAAGCAATATACATAACAACACAAATCGGGTACGCTTCATTGGGGTCCGGCGGGGGTTTAGCAGTAAGTTTAACCAGTAATGCCAAAGTTTAAAATTAAGGCATATCAGCATAGCAGCCGATTTATAGAGGCAGTAAATAGTTAAAATGTTGCCTTAAAATGTCATAATATTTCACCAACATGATCAAAACTTGCCGTTTGCGTTGGGATTAGCCCGGGCTGCTTCCCCAGGCATATCTTGAACGGCTAATTTAGGCTGAATAGAACGCTTTTCTTCAAGGTTCAATCCCATACTCGTAACACCAAAACATATCAGTACCCAGTTTGCAGGACTCAACTACTTCCACTCAATAATTTTTGGGCGGCAGAACCTGTACAGAACAAAAGGTCCAGGATACTTAGGTTGGGTTGAAAACCGATCCTGTCTTCAAAGACCTGGGTATACCGCATTGATGAAAAACCGTGTTGGTAATTCTTGGGAACGATGGCATCCCGCTTATCCAAAACTTCCGGCGGGTAAGATTTCAGGTAGGTATCTGTCATAGTCCAATTGGCCGGCAGGTTCAGCGCTTTCTGCAGCCATTGGAAGATGGCTATGTTCTTGTCGAGCAAAAATATGTCCCGGCGGTCAATCAGCCGCTCAACATCATCCCGGTAATATTCATAAAAGGGCGAACGGCTATAACAGGATTCGAGCGTACGCCTATGCTCCGCCTGCCAGCGACCCGCATAACTGATCCTGGTATCTTTCATCATGCGCTGCTGGTCCCGCCCGTTTTCCAATGGTACCGACAAACTCACCGGTCCACCAGCACCCGCTACCACGCACCTGTTTCGAAAACTCATTTTTTGGTAGTTATCACATTGTTCTATTTTAACATCTGAAAATGCAAACAACATTTTATACCAATCAATCACGCCAAAATATTGACTTTCAATTACTAGAGTTGACATAAATCGGATTTATCTAAATGCACCTTACTATCAAAAA
>JANPIE010000078.1:0-5916 GCA_031424835.1 Chitinophagaceae bacterium | reverse complement strand
TGGCTTGACATCATACCCGAAACAAAAAATGCATTACGGGAAAAAATTGAACCTTTGCTGTCGGAAGCCAGGGAGCTGACCGCTATTTTTACTGCGTCAAGTAAAACCGCTAAATCGAACAGAATTAAATAAAATACAATTTCCCAATCTCCCAATCTCCCAATTTCCCAATTTCAAAATTCAAAACTAGCCCCGTACATGTCCCCTCACACTGAAATCAAGAAAGTCACCACCAATAGTCTATTGAAAATGAAATCACGTGGAGAAAAGATCTCCATGATAACGGCTTATGATTTTTCATTTGCCAAACTTTTTGATGCGGCCGGCATTGATGTTTTACTTGTTGGCGACAGCGCCAGCAATGTGATGGCCGGGCATGAGACCACATTGCCCATTACACTGGACCAGATGATCTATCACGCGCAGTGCGTGGTGAGGGGTGTTGACCGCTCATTGGTGGTGGTGGACCTTCCTTTTGGCTCCTACCAGTCCAATGCGGATAACGCCGTGGCCTCAGCTATACGGATCATGAAAGAAACCGGCGGTCACTCCATTAAACTTGAGGGCGGCTCTGAAGTAGTGGATAGCATCAGGCGTATTGTTTCAGCAGGCATACCGGTAATGGGGCACCTGGGGCTCACACCACAATCCATTTATAAATTCGGCACCTATACGGTAAGGGCCAAAGAGGAAGATGAGGCGCAGAAACTACGGGAAGATGCCATTTTACTGCAGCAGGCCGGATGCTATGCCCTCGTACTGGAAAAGATACCGGCCGCGCTGGCCAAAGAAGTGAGCGAAAGCCTTTCCATCCCAACCATCGGCATAGGTGCGGGCAGGGATTGCGATGGGCAGGTACTGGTCATGCATGATATGCTGGGGATTAACAATGAATTCAAACCCCGCTTCCTCAGGCAGTACCTCAACCTGCAGGAGCAGGTAACCGGCGCCGTAAAACAATATATCCAGGATGTTAAGTCGCAGGATTTCCCCTCCACCGGGGAATCATATTAAAGTTCACCGATAGCCTAACAGCATTCACCCATAATCTGCAGCAGGTTGGAACAGGCGGAATAGATTTGGTGCAAATAGGGCACAAACGAAGATTAAACAACGGGGACCCTACTGATAAAGGCATGCGTAAAACACCCTTGCTGCGTCGTAATGAATAGAAAATG
The DNA here is from genome assembly GCA_031424835.1 of Chitinophagaceae bacterium. Classification (GTDB taxonomy): domain Bacteria; phylum Bacteroidota; class Bacteroidia; order Chitinophagales; family Chitinophagaceae; genus Sediminibacterium. The sequence continues at coordinate 4,738 of JANPIE010000078.1, read as the reverse complement.
GAAGGGGCTGAACTGGGAAAAGATGCAAATACAGGACAAGCGAAACTGCCGGTTTTGGATTTGAAAATCAATAGAAACAACTGACTTTAAACTATCAATAACCAAAGATTTGCGTAACCACAATAAGAAAATAGTAACCATCATCGCCCATTTTGCCGCGTGGGTATGTTTTTTCACCCTGCCCTATCTTGTATTTTTTCCGAGGCTAAGGGAATTTTATATGAGCGATCATATGCTCGCTTCCATTATCTGCAACAATGTTTTCCTCATATTTTTCTTTTACCTGAATACCCTGGTGCTGATCCCGCGTTTTCTTGTAAAGGAAAAATGGCTATGGTACACGCTATCCATTGCTGCGTCCCTGCTGTTCTTTTTGTATGTACCTAAAATGATCGCTACTTCTATTGCAGAACCGGAGGTGTTTAACCCCAATAACCGCGAATTTATCCGCAACCCGGCATTCCAGGGCAAGCCAAGGTTCCCGGGAATGATGACAAGGCGCATCCGTCCTGTAGCTGACCCCTATAACACCGTGTTGTTTTTATTGGTCTTTACAGTAGGTACCTGTTTATCGGTAATACAACGCTGGTTAAGGACAGAACAAACCAGGAAAGAAACAGAAAACGAAAAACTGAATACAGAACTTTCCTTTCTGAAATCACAGGTCAACCCCCATTTCTTCTTTAATACCCTGAACAATATTTATTCGCTGGCCATTGTGCGCAGTGAAAAAACAGCGCCGGCAGTTATGAAATTATCTGCCATCATGCGTTATATACTTACGGAAACGCAGCGTGATATGGTACCGCTACGGAACGAGGTAGATTTTATTCATAATTTTATTGACCTGCAGCAGGTGAGATTAACGGATAAAGTTATCGTGAATTTTTCGGCGCAGGGAGACGTGGATACCCTGGTGGTGGCCCCGCTCCTTTTCATTCCTTTTGTGGAAAACGCATTTAAGTATGGCGTAAGTACCAAGGAGTCATCCACCATCACGATCTCCATCCGAACCGAAAAAAACACCATATTATTTTCTGCGGTTAACTATATTGTTCCTTCAGAAAATAACCTGATGGAAAATACGGGTATCGGTATCAACAACGTGAAACGAAGGCTGGAACTGATGTATCCTGATAAACACAAACTGCATACTACGCAAAAAGATAATTATTATACCGTTCACCTAGAGATCGAAACCTGATATGATACATTGTATAGCTATTGACGATGAACCCCTGGCGCTGCAATTGGTGAACGAGTATTGTGGCAAAATCTCATTTCTCAAACTTGAAAAAGTATTTACGAATACGGATGAGGCCAAAGCATACCTGCAGGACCATAAAATTGACCTTCTGTTCCTTGATATACAGATGCCCGATATCAACGGTATGCAGTTCTACAAAAACCTGGCGGAAAAACCACCCGTGATATTTACCACAGCTTACAAAGATTTTGCAGTGGAGGGATTCACGGTAGATGCGGTGGATTACCTTCTCAAACCTTTTGAATACGACCGCTTCCTGAAAGCCTGTTACAAGGCCAAGGAGTACATAGAGTTTTTAAGCACCCAGGAAATGCAGCTCAATTCCATCTTTGTTAAGGTGAATTACGAGATCATGAAGATCAACCTGAAAGAGATTGAACTGATAGAGGCATTGGATGACTATATTAAGATCTATATCAAACCCAATCCTGTTTTAACGCTGATGACGCTGAAAAGTATCCAGGAAAAATTACCCTCCCGTGATTTTGTGAGGGTACACCGTTCGTTTATTGTACCCCTGGCAAGGATTGAAAAATTCAGCAAAACCAAGTTATGGATCGCGGGCAAAGAAATTCCCATTGGCAGCAGCTACAGCCAGGTATATGACCAGTTGCTGGCGCTTTCCAAAACCCGTTAGTTCCCCGATTACAGGCGCGCCTACACCTAATTTTACGGTAACCAGTAAACAGCCGGAATACCTTTACACAGATATTGTTATTCGTTTCGAGCATTGCAATTTGAAAAAGTATGACCGGCTGTTTCCAGCGTAGGTCATACTTTTTTTGTTTACGCTCCGCATTGCTGCATCACCCCTCCTGGCCTGCTTTACGGTTCCTCTCGTCCTTACAGTGGCTGTCAGATGAAACAATTACCTTTGCACCTCAAAATTAATTTGCAATGGAAGTATTAGCCCAACTTGGTATCAAGGCAGAAAATGAAGGCACATCCACCGGATCCCACTGGATCAGCAGCGGAGGCGCTGTGATAGATTCCTTTTCCCCCGTTGACGGAAAAAAAATAGGATCCGTAACCTCCGCAGATAAACAAACCTATGAGCAACTCGTAACCAAAGCACAGGCAGCCTATGCAGAATGGCGTTTATGGCCCGCACCCAAACGTGGTGAAATAGTGAGGCAGGTTGGCGATGCGCTGCGCCTAAATAAAGAGGCCCTGGGTAAGCTGGTAAGTTATGAAATGGGCAAAAGCCTGCAGGAAGGTTATGGCGAAGTTCAGGAAATGATCGATATCTGCGATTTTGCAGTGGGACTTTCAAGGCAGTTATACGGCCTCACCATGCACAGTGAACGACCCGCACATCGCATGTATGAACAATGGCACCCCCTGGGTATCGTCGGTATCATATCGGCATTTAATTTTCCCGTTGCCGTGTGGAGCTGGAACAGCGCACTGGCATGGGTATGTGGCAACGTAACCATCTGGAAACCCAGCGAAAAAACACCCCTCTGTGGTATTGCAGTGCAGAACATTGTTGCGGAAGTATTTGCGCGCAACCATGTTCCGGAAGGGGTAAACGGACTGGTACAGGGAGGAAGAGAAGTGGGTGAATGGATCAGCCACGATACGCGCATTGCGCTGGTATCGGCCACAGGTTCTACCCGTATGGGTAAAGCACTGGGCGCGGCCGTTGCTGCACGCATGGGAAAGAGCCTGCTGGAATTAGGCGGCAACAATGCCATCATCATCTCACAGCACGCGGACCTGGACATGGCATTGATCGGCTGTGTATTCGGTGCGGTTGGTACCGCCGGGCAACGGTGTACCACTACGCGCAGGCTGATCATACATGAAGCCGTTTATGACACATTCAGGGACAAACTGGTGAAAGCCTACGGCCAGTTACGAATAGGCAATCCCCTGGATACAAATAACCATGTGGGCCCGCTGATTGATAAAGACGCTGTGCAGATGTACCTAACTGCCATTGAACAATGCAAACAGCAGGGCGGAAAGTTCATAGTAGAAGGCGGTGTACTGGAAGGAACAGAACATGCAAGCGGCTGTTATGTACGGCCCTGTATCGCGGAAGCGGAAAACAACATGCAGATCGTACAGCATGAAACATTTGCACCGATTCTATACCTGATGAAATACAAAACCCTGCAGGAGGCCCTCAATCTCCAGAACGGGGTACCTCAGGGACTCTCCTCCGCTATCATGACACTGAACATGCGGGAAGCAGAACTGTTCCTGTCGCAGGGAGGGAGTGATTGCGGTATAGCCAACGTGAATATTGGCACCAGCGGTGCAGAAATCGGTGGTGCATTTGGTGGCGAGAAAGAAACCGGTGGCGGAAGGGAAAGTGGCAGCGATGCATGGAAAGCTTATATGCGCAGGCAAACCAATACCATCAACTGGAGCGACAGCCTGCCGCTGGCACAGGGCATTAAATTTGACCTGTAAATGCAGGGATGAAAATATAACAACAGAAAAGAGGCCGTCTCGATCTAATAAGTTGAGGCGGTTTCTTTTTTAAGGGTGGATTTTTGAGTTATTTGATAATTTGATAAAAGGGCAGCAATTTTCAGGCTGCTTTCTTTCTGAGGTTGTGTGCCAGGGCCAGTAAGCCGGTTTCAACGTTGACTTTATTGATTCCCCGAAGCATAAAGCGCTTGAAGTGATGATTATGTTTAATATTGGCGAACACCGGTTCAGTGTCGAAGCATCTCTGCTTTCTTTTTTGCACACCTTTTTTGCTTTTTAGCCGTTTTTCCGCCTGTTCTCTTAGCCGTTTGTAATTATTGGCTACTTCTATGACTCGATTACCCTGCTGCTGATGACACACTTCTCTTAAAAAACAACCGTCACAGTTCTTTGCCTGATATCTGTCAATGGTCTGGGCATATCCGCCTTTTGTTTCCTTGATCTGCCGCCCTATGTGCTTCATCGGTTCACCAATAGGGCACTGGTACTGGTTTTTCACCTCATCATACTGAAGCTTGTCTGTTGTAAATGGATTTTTGCCGCGCAACGTCTCATTCTGCATCCTGTCAAACTGGTTGTGTTTTACATAAGCTGTAATTTTTTTGTCTTCCAGCCACTGGTAGTTCTGTTCACTGCCATAACCTGCATCTGCGGTAAGATTAGCTGGGTGTTGTTTGTAGTTTTTTATATGGCTCGTAAGATGTGTAATAAGGGTATTGGTGTCTGTAGTATTTTGATGGATGGTATAGGAAGCAATATATTGGTTGTTCGTGCTGATCTGCACATTGTAGGCCGGTTTTAGCTGCCCATTTTTCATATGGTCCTCTTTCATCCGCATAAAGGTGGCATCGGGATCGGTTTTACTGTAACTGTTTCTCTGATTGCCCATTACCTTTTCCTGTTGTTCATACTTGTCCAGTGCCGCAGGCCAGTGTTTTTTAGCATAGTTGAGCTTCTGCGTCACCTGCTTGCTTACCGGCTTATCCTGAAGAGCAGCATTAATCTTATCAATGGTAGCCGTTACTTTTT
>JANPIE010000077.1:0-7496 GCA_031424835.1 Chitinophagaceae bacterium | reverse complement strand
AATACTTCTTCCTCCCATCTAATGCATCTATGAACTCAATGTCAATACCGGATGTAAGAGAACCATAAGCACCAAGAATTTGGGAAACAAACTTTTGCATTCCAGCACCAAAAGAAGTCGTTATAGAAGTAGAAAGTACTCGAGGATAAACTAACGCCTTCGCCAAACTTTCCGGATCAGAATTGCCTTCTAAGTAATTGGCTAAATAATAAAGCAAAAAGGGATTGATTTGAAATTCTTCGATTTTTGTAAGCTTTTCTGTGTTTTTTCTGTGACTTTCGACAAGAGACCCCTTAAACCAATTCCTAAACCGCAATAAGATTAAGTCTTTTTCCTGCTTTGTCATCATTTTCATTTAAAAACGCCTGTACATATCAGATTCTTAGATAAATGTAAGATAACAGACGTAGAAACTGCATTACCAAACTGCTTTTTTGCGACGTTGGGATCTTTATGTATTGAAAACCAATCGGGAAATCCCTGCAATTTCGCCGCCTCTCTAGCTGTTATTTCTCTGTACAATTTTTTCTTAACGACTTGATTTATAAATTGTTCCTTGTACTCTTCAGGGCTACCGCCTTCAATATTAGTCATTGCTACCATATCCCTTGTCCCAGTAGCGGTTAGAGTCGAAAAAACTTTTGAATTTGGCAAATAAATTCTGTAAATACCATTAATTCCTGATGAATTTTTAGAATTTATAAAATCGTATCCCTTGTTATCTACGAACTTAAGAATTTTCTTCTTTACAAGTGCCTTAAGTTCAGATTCCTTCAGATTTTCATTTAAGGAAGTCAGCGCTTTGAAGCTTATAGGATTGCCGTCTGCATCTCCGTAAATTTTTTTTCTTCGATTACGAAGAATAGACATGCAAATCTCTTTTTCTCTTTTACTTGTTTTTACTATGTCCCAAGAATGAATTGTAGTATGACCATTTCTCGTGTCGCAGAAAATAAAAAAATCGTTTAATTCATTAATTTGCTGAAACCTGTTTCTACCCATCGGTACTTTATCGCCGAAAATAGCCTGTGGGTCAAATTTCTTTTTCTTCAGCAATGCCACGTTTTTATTGTCGCCAACAAATTCTGCGAGGAAAGAATGCTTATTTATTGCCGTAGGATACTCAAATTTTTGAATATACTTTTTTAAATCCTTCCTTACACCAACAATAAAAATTCTATCGCGATTTTGCGGAAGACCAAAATCATATGAATTGAGAAGGCGTGGTTCTTTCAAACTATACCCTATGTCTTCAAATTGAGATTTTATTAAATCAAGATTAGCTTTATTACGAGGGTCAATTAGTCCCTTTACGTTTTCAAATATAAAAGCCTTGGGCTGGTTTAACGAGACCACCCTTATAGTGTCCAACCATAATTGTCCTCTAGGATCGTCAAAACCTTTCATCTTACCTGCAACGGACCAAGCTTGGCACGGAACCCCTCCTACAATCAAGTCAATATCGGTGAAGGGAAGTCTACCTAATTTTGTAATATCTCCCAACTCAATCTCATTTTCGTCCTTAAATCCATAAAAATTTCTTTTGTATACCTCAGATGACTGTTTATTTATTTCTGAAAACCCTAAGCATTTTCCTCCTAGTTGTTCCAACGGGATTCTGAACCCGCCGATCCCAGAAAATAAATCAACAAAAGTAAATTGATGAATGGCCTTGAAATTCTTACTTATATAATCAGTGATTTTTTTTACGCATTTTGAGGCATTCTTCTTAATGTCCGCCTCCCAAAATCTAAACACCACCCAATCCTTTTTTTTCAGCTCATATGTTACTTCTGAATCCCTTAGAATATTTCTTTCAATTTTTGCATCCCAGAAATCAGAGTTGCTTTTAATTTTTCCTTTCTCGAAATTGCGACCATGCCAAAAATCTCCATCACAAAAGATTGCTATCCTATACTTAGGAATAACAAAATCAGGCTTCCCTTCGATAGGCTCTATTAGATACTCAGGGGTGGTGTAATTAATTTTGCTCGCTATTAATTCTGCTTCAAAAATTTGCTCAATTTTTGTACCTGTACTTGGAATACTTTTCATGGTATTAGAAACCATATCGGTCGGCGCACTTATAACATACTTTTTATTCGCTATCACTCTTGACTTTCTTCGCGGATATTTAAGCGCAGATTCATTCATTTCTTTATCCTTTTCAAATAAATTCAATTGTTGGGAAATTCCCATTAACGTTAGGGACTCGTACCTGAGATCTTGATGTAATTCCATACAAACTAAGTTTAAAAAATTTAACTTTTAGGCGCATTATTTTAAATGTTGAAAAAATCTAAACACTAACAAAATTAGCAAAAAAATACTAACATTTTGTGCATAAGGATGAAGGATTGTCCGGGGGTCTGTTAATCTTCACTGAAATCTGGAGGTTTAGTCGCCAGTGAGCCTTCGGCTTTGAATTTTTAGTATTGAAAGGTTTTAGCGGCACAAAAGTTTAAAAGAATAGATTAGAGCGGTGTGTTTACCAAATCTACATCAGCTTCCTTGCCTCTACACATTAATAAAAACACGTCTTATTTCGGTTGAACGAATTCAAACGTGTAATATCAACTGTTAAACGTTGTGCCATTTCACATTTGAGTGCCTATTTTTTAATCAAACAGTCAAAGCGGTGAAGATTTCATCAAAATGCAATAAATTCATACCTCAGTTCCAAAACCGTAATCTAACCATTCAGCCATGAAAAAAAGATCAGTACCTGTTACCCCTGAAACCGGTAACACCAGGCGTTCCTTTATACGGAACGCCGCGCTGGCAGCCGCCGGTTTTTACATCGTACCGCGACATGTTCTCGGTCGCGGGTTTACCGCACCCAGTGATAAACTCATCGTTGCCGGTGTGGGCGCCGGTGGTAAAGGTGAAAGCGATCTTTGGGCATTCCACAACAGTGGTAAAGCGGACATCGCTTTTCTCTGTGATGTAGATGACCGCCAGATCAAGAAAAGCGTGGAGCGCTATCCCAAAGCAAAACGCTACAAAGATTACCGCGAAATGATGGATAAGGAAAGCAAGAATTTTGATGCCGTCTCTGTTTCCACACCAGATCATATGCACGCCGTTATTGGCATGGCAGCAATGCAACTGGGTAAACACGTTTACATTCAAAAACCATTAACACACGATATCTACGAAGCACGCAAACTCACAGAAGCGGCCCATCGCTATAAAGTAGTTACCCAAATGGGTAACCAGGGCGCATCCGGTGATGGTGTGCGCCAATTACAGGATTGGTACAACGCGGGCATTATCGGCGACGTGCACACCATCTATTGTTATACCGACAGGCCCGTGTGGCCACAGGGTGTGCCATGGTCAGCCAATAAGCCACCGGTTCCCGAAGGACTTGACTGGAACCTTTGGTTAGGTACCGCCCCTTACCGCGATTATGTTGAAAAACTGGTTCCCTTTAACTGGCGTGGCTGGTGGGATTATGGTACCGGCGCCCTGGGTGATATGGCTTGTCATATTATGGCACCCGCATTTGCGGTATTGGGACTGGGCTACCCTACTTCTGCAGAAGCCAGCGTGGCCACACCTTATATTGAGAACTGGACACGCGGCACTTACCCTGATTCCGGCCCCGTATCTTCTTCTATTACCCTCACCTTTAAAGGCATGAATGGTAAGCCCGATGTGAAGTTACATTGGATGGATGGCGGTATTCAACCCGATCGCCCGGAAGAACTCGGACCCAACGAGACCATGGGTGATGGCGGAAATGGTGCCATATTCCTGGGAACCAAAGGAAAGATGATCTGCGGAACCTATGGTATGTATCCTAACCTCTTACCTACTTCACGCAGCAAGGAAACTGTGGTGCCGCAAACGGTAGCCCGTGTTCCTAAAGGTGATGCCGGCCACTACGCAGCATGGGTAGAAGGCGCAATCGCAGGTTATGGATCAGAGAAAGCTAAGAACCTGAGTTCTAATTTCGATATTGCCGGTCCACTCACCGAAAGCGTATTAATGGGTAACCTCGCTATCCGCAGTTACCATGTAACACGCAAAGGCAAAGACAGGAACGGCAGGGAGATCAATGTATATCCAGGCCGCAACATTAAACTATTATGGGATGGCCCGAATATGCGCATCACCAATTTTGATGAAGCCAATCAGTTTGTGAAAAGGGAGTACAGGGAAGGCTGGAGTTTGGGTGTGTAAACATTCTCCCTGCCACTTGGCAGAAAGAAATGCATTAATAAAAAAGAAAAGCTGTTCAACACGAACAGCTTTTCTTTTTTGAGTTCTTTGCTTATTATTTGGCAAGAGAGGAAATCAGTCTCAGATCCGGATTGCTTTCATATACTGCGCATCAACCTGCGCACTCTCCAGCGGATTGGTTCCGGTGAAGGCTTCCTGCTCAACGATATAATATTTTAAGCCGTTCTTTCTTCCGGTATTCAGCACCGCAGCAAAATCAATGGTGCCTTTACCCAGGTGAACTGACTCATGACCCTTGGCCGTTTTGCCCAAATCTTTTACATGGCATGCACGGAAACGACCGGGATATTTTTTAAACCAGGCATGGGGGTCTTCCCCGGCTGCCACCACCCAATAAATGTCCATTTCAAAATCTACCAGCTCTTTGTCGGTATTCTGCATCATTACGTCCTGCGGCACCTGGCCACCCATGGGTTTAAAAGAATAGTCGTGGTTATGGTAGGCGAAACGAATGCCGTTCTTTTTACAGATCTCACCGCAGGCATTGAATTCATCGGCGAATTTTTTGTAATCGTCGATCGATTTCTGCGGGCCTTTATATGGACAGATCAGGTATTTCATTCCGATCTCTGCAGCTTCTGCCGCTTTCTTCTCAAAGTTCTGGGCGATATTACAATGCGATGAAATGATTTTCATATCGAGTTCTTTCATGTATTGTTTGAACTCTTTATTAGTCATGCCCCAGAACATACCTTTCTGTCCCTCGAAACTTTCTATCTGCTCATACCCGTAGGTAGACAGCGCACGCAAAGTGGCTTTGGCATCCTTGCTCATATCTTCCTTAACGGTCCATAGCTGGATACCAAAATCAGATACCCTTTTAAAATCTTCGGCCTCCGTTAACCATGAAGATTTTCCCCTGAAGGGCAAACTCAACCCCAACGCAGCAATGGCCCCGGTCTTTAAAAAATCTCTTCTGTGATTCATGGTTTTTGTTTTTAGGATCTTCTTGAATTGGAAATTAATTTTCTCATGACGTGTCCTTGGTCCATGGTCTTTGGTCTGTAGTTGTTATCAGTTGACTGTTAATAGTTAACCACCGACAACTACAGACCCCAGACTAAAGACTACAGACTGCTACGTAGCCCATGCCTTATCCCCTTTCTTATAAGGAATACATCCCTCATATTTTCCAGGCACGGCCACATAACGCAGGGCCTGTGTGGCACCTACTTCAGATGTGAAATAGCCCCAGAGGGTTAATTCTTTGATCATCCGGAAATAATGATTGGGGTCGTCTTTCTTTTTATTTTTCTGGTAATCTTTCTGCTCGGCATCCAGTGAAACCAGCAGGTCATGACGCTGGGTTGGCGTTGCATCCATAAATGTTTTACCATTTAGTTTTTTGCTGGCTTCATCCAGTTTTTTCATGCCGTCCATAAAGATCTTCTGGTCCTTCTCTTCATAACAATCGCGAACGATCACTGTCATGAACTGACCCACCTGCGCGGCTTTTGCGCCCGGTGTGCCGGTGGCGGGTAAAATGGTTTCTGCCACTTCATCGAGGAAAGCAACATCCGATGCGACAAAGTTTACGCCGGCATCTGTCTTCGATTTACAACCCGACAGGAAAGCTTCGGCACCTAAAATAGTTCCTCCCAGGAGCAGGGCTACACTGGATAAGGCTTCTCTTCTATTCATGGTTTGTGTTTTTAGATTTTAAAAAGTAAGTTCTGATAAATGGGCAGTGCGTATGGTACACCCGGTACTCACTGCTGCCACACTATAAATTTTGTTTTTTAAGTTCACTAACCGCATGATCCACCGCTCTCGCAGTAAATGCCATATAGGTTAATGATGGGTTCACACAGGCGGCAGATGTCATGAACGATCCGTCTGTTACATACACATTGGGGGCATCCCATACCTGATTGAATTTATTTACCACAGATGTTTTTGGATCGGCTCCCATACGTGCAGCGCCCATTTCATGGATACCGCGGCCCGGGATGCCGTTACCCTCATAACCTGTTACATTTTTTGCACCGATATTGGTAAGCATTTCCACCGCATCATTCTGCATATCCTTACGCATCTTGATCTCGTTGTCTTTCAGTTCCGCATCGAAAGAGAGAACATTCAGTCCCCATTTATCTTTTACGGTTTTATCGAGCGTTACTTTATTGGAATGATCGGGTAATATCTCGCCAAATCCACCCATGCCAATTGTCCAGCTACCCGGTTCTGTGAGTGCATCTTTGAAATCACCACCAATACTCAGTTCGGCAATGTCACGGCTCCATCCCTGGCGGCTTGCTCCACCCTGATAACCAAATCCGCGCAGGTAATCGCGCTTGTCGCCCATTATGTTCTGGTAACGCGGAATATAGAAGCCATTGGCCCTGCGACCGAAATAATATTTGTCTTCATACCCTTCAATCTTACCACCTGCACCTACGCCTAAATGGTGGTCCATGATGTTGTGTCCCAACTCACCGCTGCTGCTACCCAAACCATCGGGCCATACATCAGTTGCTGAGTTCATCAATATCCAGGCAGAGTTGAAAGTAGACGCATTCAGGAAAATGATTTTGGCATTATATACCTGCGTCTTATTTGTTTCGGCATCTACTATTTCAACACCTGTTGCCCTTTTCTTATCCTTATCGTATAATATTTTGGTAACAATGGCCCATGGGCGCAGTGTGAGGTTACCGGTTTTCATGGCGGCAGGCAGGGTAGAGGACTGCGTACTGAAATACGCACCAAACGGGCAACCCAACCAGCATTTGTTTCGGAACTGGCAGGCAGTTCTTCCTTCGTGTGCTACCGTGATATTGGCGGTACGGCCAATGATCAAAGCGCGCAGGCCCTTATAATATTCTTTCAGTCTTACAGCCACATCTTTCTCTACACAGTTCAACTCCATTGGGGGCAGGAACTGGCCGTCGGGTAATTGCGGCAGACCATCGCGGTTACCACTAATGCCCGCAAATTTTTCAACATAATCATACCAGGGCGCAATCTCTTTATAACGGACAGGCCAGTCAATAGCGATACCATCTTTGGCATTGGCCTCAAAGTCAAGATCGCTCCAGCGATAGCTTTGCCTGCCCCACATCAATGAACGGCCACCCACATGGTAACCTCGGAACCAGTCGTATCGTTTTACTTCTGTATAAGGACTTTCCTTTTCATTCACCCAGTAATCAAGGTTGGTTTCATTCAGAGGATAATCCCTTTTCAGCACAGGATAATCATTGATCATCTGTTGTGTTCTTCTGCCGCGGTGCGGGTACTCCCACGCC
>JANPIE010000076.1:0-4483 GCA_031424835.1 Chitinophagaceae bacterium | reverse complement strand
GTAGTTGGTTTTTTTTTAGGGCTGTATTATAAATGAGGTTAATAGTATTCAATTCAACACATGGAGCAGGAAATTAAAGCGGGTAAGGTAACGCTGGCAGGAGCTGGTCCGGGTGACCCTGGACTGATCACTGTGAAGGCTGCAGACCGGTTGCGGCATGCTGATGTGGTGCTTGTTGACAGGTTGGTGAGTCGTGACATCATCGATGCCTATGTGCCTGCTTCGGCTGTTGTTATTGAAGTGGGTAAACAGTGCAGGAGGGGAATATCAACGCCACAGCAGACCATCAACGAATTGTTAGTGAAATATGCCGCACAGGGCAAACAGGTAGTGCGGTTGAAAGGGGGCGACATTTCTTTTTTCTCCAATGTATTGGATGAACTGAAAACGCTTGTGGAGAATGAGATTCCTTATGAGGTTATACCGGGCGTAACCGCGGCATCAGCCGCCGCCTCCTACACGGGCATTCCATTGACCGCCAGGGATCAGGCAACTGCGGTGCGTTTTCTTACCTATTATAAATCATCCGTGATCAAAGATGCGTACTGGAAGGAACTTGCTTCCACCGATGATACATTGGTGTTTTATATGTCGTCCGAGACGGTCAATGGCCTGGTGGAGCAACTGATTAAGAATGGTATTAGTGCCGCGAAAAAAATAGCCGTCATCGAGCAGGCCTCTACACCATTGCAGCAGGTATATGTAAGTGATTTGCATGATTGCATAGAAAACTGGAAGGATACCAGCTTCCTCTCACCTTCGCTGATCATAATCGGTAAAGTGGTGTCACTGGAAGCATCATTTAGATGGTTTAACTCTTCAAATCCTGATCGCGATTATTATTTCAAACCCTTAACCGGCGCAGTGGAATCCATTGTAACGGAATCAAAGAAAAGATATGCTGACAGGGCCTAAACTAAAAATATTAGAGCAACTGGCGGGGTCTTCCACCCAGGAAGAACTGGTATGGATCAATGGATTTATTGCGGGTCTTTTGGCAAACGCTGCGAAGCAAGTACCGGTAAATGAGGAAGTGACGATCACTCAAACTTCTGCTTTGTTGGCGTCGAATGGTTCCAGGAAGATGACCGTTGTGTACGGCACAGAGACCGGGAACGCGAAAAAACTGGCTACTGAGCTTGCGAATAAAGCGAAGAAAAGAAGTTTATCAGTGAAGCTTGCCAGCCTGGATCAATACCGCCTCACCGACATCACCAAAGAAGAAAATCTTTTTGTTGTCATCAGTACCCAGGGGGATGGCGAGCCGCCGGCGGCTGCGGTGAAATTTTATGATCATATACATCGAAATGGTTTCCGGCTAGACCGGCTTAAATACAGTGTGCTCGCACTGGGTGATACTTCTTACCCGCTATTCTGTAAGACAGGTGAAGATGTTGACCTGCAGCTGCAGAACCTGGGGGGCAATCGCATCATTCCCATCCGCAAATGCGATCTTGATTATGAAGCGGACGCAGCCGCCTGGTTTGAGGAAGTATTGCAATCCATCGGGGATGCACCAGTTGCCGGGGCACCGGCGGTGGTAAAACCTGCACCGGAACCCGCACTCAAATCCAATAAGAAAATTTATACAGGTTCCATCCTTACGCATGTCAATCTCCATGACCGTGGCTCTGCTAAAAAAACCTGGCATATAGAGCTCGAAACAGGTGAGGAAGTGGATTACCTGCCCGGCGACTCCGTTGGTATCGTGCCAAAGAATGCAACCGCAGTAGTTAATACCGTAATCCATAGCACGGGCATTGATCCCGGTAAAATACTAACGCACAAAGACGCGGATCATACGGTAATTGATCTGCTTACGAATAAGTTAAATATCGGATTCCTGCATGAGCGGATTGTAAAGAAATATGCGGCTATTGTACAGCAGGAAATTCCGGAAACAAAAATGGAACTTGTTGATCTTTTACGGATCTATCCAGTGAAAGACGCCGAACAGATGGAAGAGGTCATCCGGGTACTTCCTTTACAGTCTCCACGGATCTATACCATCGCGTCGGCCAATTCCGCCCATAGCGGTGAAGTTCATCTGACAGTAGAGAAGGATGTGTTCACCATCGAAGGCACCGAAAAAACGGGTTTGTGTACAGATTACCTGGGATCACTGGGACCCGGCGATAGCGTTGAATTTTTTGTTCAGAAAAATAAGCGGTTCAAATTGCCAGCTGCTGATAAAGATGTGCTGATGATCGGTCCGGGTACCGGTATCGCACCATTCCGCTCTTTTCTTGCTGAACGCGATGCAACAGGCGCCGCAGGAAAGAACTGGCTGTTCTTTGGAGAGGATCATTTTGTTTCCGATTTCTTATACCAGACCGAAATACAAAACTGGTATGAAACCGGCGTCCTTACAAAAGTGAACCTCGCATTTGCAAAAGACTATCCCGGTGGTATTGGTGTTCACCATAAGTTGCTGCAGCACGGAAAAGAAGTGTTTAACTGGATGCAATCCGGCGCGTATCTATACGTAAGCGGCCAGAAAGCACCCATGAGCGTAGAAGTAGAAAATGCATTAATTACTATCATTGAAAGATACAGTGGTTTACCAGCAAAGGAAACCATGGAATATTTTGACCGGCTGAAGGAAGAGGGGAGGTATTTGAAGGAAGTGTATTAGGAAGTGAGAAGTGAGAAGGGTGTCGTCAGGCGTGAGACGTGAGACGTGAGTGGGCATAGTAGAGAAGGAAGGGAAGGAAGGGAAGTTGATACTTACCCTTCAAAATATCACTCACGTCTCACGCCTCACGTCTCAAGCCTCACGTCTCACGTCTCACGTTTCACGTCTCACGTCTCACTTCTCACTTCTCACATTTCTCCTCCCTCTTCCCGCCGCAGAACATCATAAACACAAACACATGTCAGACGAGAACAACCTATCACACATTGAGAAAGTAAAGACCGGGAGCGACGGACTCCGGGGTACTTTAAAGGAGAGCCTGCGGGATGAGTTGACGGGTGCCATACGTGAGGATGACCAGGCGGTGATCAAGTTTCACGGAATGTACCAGCAGGATGACCGCGACAGGCGGGAGGAGAGGGCTGAGAAAAAACTGGACAGGCTGTATTCCTTTATGATCCGGTTGCGGTTGCCAGGCGGTTTGCTTAGTCCTGAAAAATGGATCGCGGTGAATAACGTAGCCGGAGAGAATTCTACGGGGGTAATCAAAATTACGTCGAGGCAAACGCTTCAACTACATGGTATACTGAAATCGAAGATCAAACCCACCATTAAAGCGTTCAACGAGGCCCAGCTCGATTCTATTGCCACCTGTGGTGATATTAACAGGAATGTACTGTGCAGTTCTCATCCCAAACAATCGCCAATACATGACCAGGTGTTTGCTTATGCTGATAAGATCAGCCAGCTGCTCATGCCAAAAACAAAAGCATATTATGAGATATGGCTTGGTGAAGAAATACTGGTGGATAAAAAAGAAGAAGAGGACCCGTTGTACCAGGACAGGTATTTACCCCGCAAATTCAAGATCGCTATTGCCATTCCGCCGAATAATGATGTAGATGTGTTTGCCAATGATATAGGATTGATCGCCATCATAGAGCAAAACCAGTTGAAAGGGTTCAATATCGCCATAGGTGGAGGCTTATCGAGTACGCATGGCAACCCGGAAACCTATCCAAGACTGGCCAGCATGATCGGTTTTGTGGATAGTGAAGAGAAAGTATTGAAAGCAGTATATGAGATAGCGACCATTCAACGTGACTACGGCAACCGCACTGATCGGAAACTGGCACGTTTAAAATATACGGTAGATAAATATGGACTAGATTGGTATAAGGATGAACTCGAAAGGCGGACGGGCTTTGCCCTGGAACCGGCGCGTGAATATGTATTCACACAGCGAAAGGATTATTTTGGGTGGCAGGCTAATGCTGCGGGTGACTGGTACTACACTGTGTTCGTTGAAAATGGGCGCATACTGGATGATGAAAAGTTACCGTTGCGTTCCGCACTGCTTGAAATTGCCAAAACCGGTAAAGCCAATTTTCGGTTCACCTGTAACCAGAATGTAATCATCAGCGACGTGGTGGAGAAAGACAAAAAACTGGTCCAGGAAATACTGGAGCGATTTGGTATCTCCTCACAAACAGAGAGTGTTTCTCTTGTGCGTAGAAATTCAATGGCCTGTGTGGCATTACCCACCTGCCCTCTTGCACTGGCAGAGGCGCAACGTTATATGCCTTCACTGATTGATAAGATTGAACTGCTGTTAAACAAACATGCTTTGAAAGGCGAGGAGATTATTATCCGGATGACGGGTTGTCCCAATGGCTGCGCAAGATCCTATGCAGCGGAAATCGGATTTGTTGGCACAGCTCCCGGACGCTACAACATGCACCTGGGCGGTGATAGGATAGGGGAACGTCTTAATAAAATCTATAAAGAAAATATCGATGAGCAGGAAATACTCCAGTCACTTGATGGATTATTCCACTCGTATGCAAC
>JANPIE010000075.1:0-3048 GCA_031424835.1 Chitinophagaceae bacterium | reverse complement strand
ATCCTGCTGGCCGGTGGCGGGTAAATTAAATAAGTAAGAATAAGGAAGGTTACCCCAGATCTTACCAAGGGAAAGGCGGAACGATGTTTGGCCAAAATATTTTGTATTGATCTGCTGCGACCAGTCGAGCGCGAACTTGGTGTAATCGAGTTGTCCTTCCGCTAAAGACGGCAGCCCTTTTGATAACTGCACCAATATTTTTGTTCTTGGAAAACCATTGGGTACAATGGCCCTTCCGATGCGCTCGAATGTTTCACGGGTGGTGAAACGGAAACCAATACCGGCTTCTGTATTTTGAAAGCGATGTGCAAAATAATTGTTGCCCGATTTATCAAAACCATAATTGAAACCCGCCGGACCTCTTTTTTCCTGCAACAGCCACGCATTCAATTGCAGGTTGGGCCTGAGCTTTGTGTTGAATCCGATCTTCCATTCGCGGACACTATCCAGTCTCGAGGTAAATAAGCCGCGCAAGGTATTGGGTGAATAAAGCGTTTCATTATCCGTAAAATAAGGAACGGTGCCGGGCTCACGCAGGTCCTGAGAAAGGGAGAGCCGCAGTTCCGTATGACTCCGCCTGTTGAATGTAAATAAAACATTAGCGCCATATTTCCAGGCATGATCTCCGAGACCGTAGCCAACATAGCCGCCTGTTGAAAACCAATTGCTGAACAGTTGGTTGGTTTGCGCGCCAATTCCGGGTCTGAATTTTTCATAGGGTGTAACGCCGGCAAACAGGTATTGGAACGGGATATCTATTTTACCAATCGGGATAGCCTGTAGCGCCAGTGCTTCGGTAATTCCGTTCATGGTGTTCAAAAATCCGAGTATCTCTTTTGGCATGGATTCATACGCCTTGTATGTTGCGCGATCACGCGCGGGCAATGTATCGGGACGAAGCTTTTTCCAATCCTCCTCAGATAATTTTCCCGTACCACGCGGCGTTTCAATGGCAACGTCAGAGAATTCCGAGGGTGCAAATGACTTATTGAGTTCTATATTCGACAAGGTGGTTCGCGTGTTCCAGAAAAAAAGCGCGGTGTCTTTTTTCATGTCTTTCTGCACGGTACGCAGATCGAGCTGTTTTGGAAACCATTGTGTGCCCACACGCTGATAATGCTGTTCCATTCGGAAGCTAAGCGCCCTGGCGCGATCGTCGGAAGGCATGGCCGTTACTTTTTCAATGGCGTAACGGTCGGAGTTGATATGCAGTATCCCTTTCAATCCAAAGAAATTTTTCCCGGCACGTGGTTCATAGCTGATCACATAGGTGCTGTCATTTTCATTCGGTATCACTTCCCTCAGTGAAAATTTATAGAGTCCAGTACTACCGGCAACCAGCGGACTGGTATAGACCCTCTCGGCTACCTGCGGGTAATCAAAATAGAATCCAAAAAAATCAAAATTGGCGGTAGTAATCGCCAGGAGTGGATTCTTTATGCCGGATACTTTGGTGGCCAGAACCGTTTCTTTTACCTGCCTGGGTCGCCGGTATTTTTTATTGGTATAAGATTCCGAAACAAAAAGGTAATTGTTTTTAAGTGCCTCTATGGTAGCATCATCAGTAGCATTCAGTATGGAATCTTTTGTGCTGATTTTACGCTGGCTTTTTTTGACCGGCGTGCTGTCGGAGCCCATCATTTTATCCATAAGCTGCCAGAGATATGGTGTGCCCTCTGCCTCGGCAATCGTGTAAGCGTTGTATTCGTAAGCGGGAATATTCAGGGGATCATGTTCTTTGCGGTGTTGCTGCATCAATAGTATGATACGGTGAGCGGGATTGAGGTCTGACTTAACCATGACTTCTTTCAATGCATCATTGTTTCGTAACAATGCAATACGCAGTGTGTCTGCTTTGCCGGTGAGTAAGATCTTTTTAGTGAGATACCCCGTATACCCAATGATAAGCGTAACAGAAGGCGATGGTATCAATACTGTAAAGTGCCCGTCCGCATCTGTAAGGGTGCGCTTATTGTTTTCTTTGATGGTGATGGTAGCGGAAGCGAGTGGTTGTTGCGATAGGGAATCTGTTACAACTCCGTGGATACGGGTTACTGATTGAGCGGATGCGCCCTGCCAGGCTGAAAAAATACTGCTCAATAGGATAACGATTACATGGGCACGGCGCATCCCGCGAAATTAGTTCATGCATCCCCGCGGGCCGGTTAATGGCCCATAAGGGACTCACAAAATTTCGCTATGACCCCAGCGCTTTAACAAGACTTTTTATTTGATTCTTACTCCTGGGTTATTTTGTGTCTTGTTGATAAGCGGGAAATGTTATGGAACCCTGTTGACATTTAGGTTCCCGGGGTCCACAGTCCCTTAATTTCATGGAGCCGACAGAAAAATGTTAGCACCAGTCCCACTTGCCGCGGCCTTCAGTTCCTGGGCCTCAGTATTTAAGAATTCAACTTCCGGCTTGAAGCCCGCTGCGATGCCAACGGGCTAAAGCCCTGGATAAAAGTGGAGTTTCTTTATCCACGGCCTGAAGGCCGCGGCAATGGAAAAAAATAATTATTAATGGCACCTGTTCATCCCTGTTTTTTGCCGGGGCCATCAACGATGCCAAGGACAAAGATGAAATACAGTTCTTTTTACAAAATGAAATGTACCAATGATTACAAAATGATGGAGGTATACCTTCGTGCGCCCCGAGTCTCAGTGGTAAAGCCTTAGCACTAAGAGCAAATCGTAGGCTTCACCACCAAGTTCTTAAGATCCGCCGGGCCCACAAAAAATGTTAACACCCATCACCACTTGCCGCGGCCTTCAGTTCCTGGATCCTCAGTATTTAAGAATTCAACTTCCGGCTTGAAGCCCACTGTGATGCCAACGGGCTAAAGCCCTGGATAAAAGTGGAGTTTCTTTATCCACGGCCTGAAGGCTGCGGCAATGAAAAAGAAATTTTTTTGCAATTCAAAAACCTTAAAAACAGCTTAACATCCCGCATCTTCACGTTTCCTTTGTATATGGAAACTTACATTTACCGTTTAACTACCCCCGATGAAATACAATAAAGTATTGCTTGTAGACGATGATGAAGAC
>JANPIE010000074.1:0-11197 GCA_031424835.1 Chitinophagaceae bacterium | reverse complement strand
ATGAAATTGCTGAAATCCTCAACAGTTCCCATTTTCATGGTCTGCAGGGCAGCAACGAGCTTACGTTTAACTTCCTCCGCCATGTTGCTGGGGATATACGCCCTTGATGCGGCGGAGCATTTCTGTCCCTGGAACTCAAATGCGCCACGCGCCAGTGCGGTAACCACCACATCGGGATCGGCAGTTTTATGGGCGATCACGAAATCTTTGCCGCCCGTTTCCCCAACGATCCTTGGGTAAGAACGGTACTTCGAAACGTTATCACCGATGGTCTTCCACATATTGTTAAATACGCCGGTTGAACCGGTAAAGTGGACGCCTGCAAAATCGCGGTGGGCAAAACATACCTTGCCGATGGTAGGACCGTCAACATACACCAGGTTGATCACGCCTGCGGGCAATCCCGCTTCTTCCAGGATACGCATGAATACCTGCGCTGAATAGATCTGTGTATTTGCGGGTTTCCAGACAACAACGTTACCACACATCGCTGCAGAGCTGGGCAGGTTGCCACCAATGGCGGTAAAATTGAAAGGTGTAACTGCTAGTACAAATCCTTCCAATGGACGCCACTCCATCCGGTTATGAATGCCGGGTGACGAGATAGGTTGCTGTTTATAGATCTCGCTTAAAAAATGCACATTGAAACGGAGAAAATCGATCAGTTCACAGGCGCTGTCTATTTCTGCCTGGTAGGCATTCTTGCTTTGTCCGAGCATGGTGGCACCATTCATCACAAAACGGTATTTGGTGGCGAGGAGGTCGGCCGCTTTCAGGAATATATGTGCCCTGTTCTCCCAACTCATGGCTGCCCATGATTCGCGAGCATCTAATGCGGCCGCGATGGCCTGTTTCGCGTGCTTTTCTTCGCCGGCATGAAAATGGCCCAGGGTATGCGCGATCTCATGTGGTGGATGTATAGCTACTTTTTTACCTGTTTTTACAGCCTTACCCCCAATATACATGGGTATATCGATGGGCTTTTTCTTTAAGTCTGCCAATGCTTTTTTCAGCGCAGCCCTTTCCGGTGATCCGGGGGCATAGGAAAGTACCGGTTCGTTGGCCGGCATTGGGTAGGAGAAATAACCAAGGCTCATATTTTTTGTTTTGAGTGGGCAAAGGTAGGGAGAAGAGTTAAGAGTTTAGAGTTAGAAGTGTAGAGTTGGGGGGTAAAATAGTCCATGGACCATGGACTATAGACCATGGACTAAAGCGGCAGCACTTCAACTCATAACTCATAATTCCTAACTCTTAACTAATTCCGTAGGTTTGCGCCCATGGCTATTATCCTGTTTGATAATTCGCTTCGTAATCATTTGTATCCGCTTACATTAACCAGGGCGGTAGCGGGATTGCGTTTTGGAATATTGACGGTGCAGGAAAGATGGGAGAAATTGACAAAAACAGAGGTGTATGTGCACACGGAAAAATACCTGCGGGCCTTGTATAAGACCGCACCGATGGACGAACATTTATGGATCGATGCGTCTGTCTTACCCGATGATGAACTGCTGGATTCAATTCTTTCCTTGCAGCGTGGTGATTGCCTTGCAGACGAAAAGGGCCTGATAGCTGGTAAAGCCACAGTTCAGTTCAGTGATTTTGATGCGCTGAACGCGCTTTCTTTTTTTGAGACTATACGCGATCATGCAGGCGTTAATCGTCTCACTTATCCCTGGCAAATGATGTTATGGAATGACGGCCAGCTTCGAAAGGATTTTTTAACCCTTACACAAAACAGAACATCACAACCGATACCTGAAACAGTTCACGGCATAGCACCGGGATCCATTTTTATTGAGGAAGGTGCAAAACTTAATTTTTGTACCATCAATGCCGGCACCGGTCCGGTTTATATTGGAAAAAATGCAGAGATAATGGAAGGTTCCGTTATCCGCGGGCCATTTGCTATTTGTGAAAATGCGGTACTGAAAATGAACAGCCGCGTTTATGGCGCAACAACGCTCGGACCCTATTGTATGGGCGCAGGTGAAATAAAGAATTCTGTGTTGATGGGGTACAGCAATAAAGCGCACGATGGCTATCTGGGCGATTCAGTAATAGGAGCGTGGTGCAATTTTGGAGCAGGTAGTTCAAACAGCAATCTCAAGAACACTGCTGGCGAAATAAAAATATGGGCGATGGGGGAAGGGGAATACGTTGCTGTTGGACAAAAATGCGGACTGGTAATGGGCGACTATTCGCGCGTTGCCATTAATTCCTCAATCAATACCGGCAGTATGATAGGAGTCAGTGCGAATGTTTTTGGTGCGGGGCTACTGCCCCGGTTTATTGAAAGTTTCAGCTGGGGTGTAACAGGAACGGAGTATACATTGTCAAATGCGCTTCGTGATATTGACAATTGGAAAAAATTAAAGGGGCAAGCAATTTCTGAAGCGGAAACCTCCGTACTCACCTATATCTTTGAACAGTTATCAAACAGAACCCACTCATGAGAAAACAAATTGCCGCGGCAAACTGGAAAATGAACCTGACTATTCACCAGGGTGTACAATTACTGGATGAAATTCTCGTAAGAACGGATATCATCAAAGACTACCAGCAGGTGGTATTTGCCGTGCCGTTTCCCTATTTGCCAATGGCCCAGCAGAAGATCGCCGGGCGGCAGGGTATTTATGCTGCTGCGCAAAACTGTTCCGATAAAAAAAGTGGTGCATATACCGGAGAAGTATCAGTTGAAATGATCCACTCCCTGGGTGTTGGATATGTTGTCCTCGGCCATTCAGAGCGAAGGGAATATTTTGCTGAGAGCAACCAGTTACTCGCTGCAAAACTTGATATCTGCCTCGCAAATGACTTAAGCCCGATATTCTGTTGCGGTGAACCTCTGGCCATTCGCGAAGCAGGTACCCAAAATGAATACGTTGGTCGGCAGCTAACTGAATCGCTTTATCATCTTTCCCCTGCGCAATTGCAAAAAATTGTAATCGCCTATGAGCCTATCTGGGCCATCGGTACGGGTAAAACTGCTTCCAGTGCACAGGCGCAGGAGATGCACGCTTTTATCCGCGGCCAACTGGCAGCGCAATATGGAGCAAACGTGGCTGACAGCATTTCCATTTTGTATGGTGGCAGTGTAAAGGCGGCCAATGCTGCTGAAATATTTGGTCAGGCGGATGTAGATGGCGGATTGGTAGGGGGTGCTTCGCTGATCGTTGATGAATTCGTAGCAATCATAAATGCGTTGAAGTAATTTTTTCTGCGGACGATTAACCTACTATGGCGGGTTCTTAGCGGCTGCCGCTTGTCAAAACGCAATGGGTAGCTCGGCTTCAATATAGTCATCCAGCTGATCCAAATGCAACACCGTGCTGGTATTCGTGGCATTGGGGTGGTACATTGGCAGGAACCTGGCGCCGAACACGAATTCAGTGTAAGCATACGATGTACGGGATACCACGGTATTTGAAAAACTTTCATCAAATCCCTGCACAAAAACAAGCAATTCTGCCTGGGCAGTGGCCATGTCAGGTTTTGTTAAGCCAAACAAAGGACTGTCTTCATTCAAAATATGTACCAGCGTCCAGTTGGCAGTAAGGGTATTGGCTTTTGAAATATCCAGTGGGACATTAAAAAAACGGTTTTTCAATGTTCCCTCTTCCTCTGTTTTTAGTGCAAGCGTTACCTTAACTTCTACATTTAGCAAGTAATTCTTTGTATAGGGAACCATGCGGAACATGAGGGCCACACCATCTCTGAACGGAACAAACAATGCATTTTTACTGTAGCGAATGTATGCGCGCGGTCTGGCAAAACGGCCATACAGCAGGCCCGTAACTAACGCAAATGACATTAGACCGGTTAAGGCTTCCAGTGAAGCAACTGCGCTGGCGCCAAATCCAATTGGGTTGATCCTTCCATAGCCTACCGTTGTAAAGGTTTGGGCGCTAAAGAAAAAAGCCTCACCAAATTGTTCCCATTTGCCATTACTGGCTACCAGGCCTCCCAGGTGGTCAATGCCGATTAACAGGTAGATACCCGCAAAAAAAATATTGACCAGGATAAAAAACAACAGGATCACCGCAATGAATTTTAAGGCCGGCATGGAAAGCAGTGAGTGATAAATATTCAGGCGTCTCCAGAAAGGCATTCCGGTTACTTCCATATTTGGATGACCGCTCTTGTTAAAAAACCGGCCGCCCCCGCTTAATGCGGTGTTTGTGCCAAGGCCCGTCTCGTTGTTGACCTGCGCTTTCCTGTTAAGATTTTTTAACAACATGAAATAAAAGTACGAAATACGAAGTACGAAGTACGAGCTTGAAGGGTTGTAATTGTCAAATTGCGCCCGGGCGGACTCAGGTTAGAATGAATTATCCACATTCGTACTTTGTATTTCGTACTTCGTATTTCGTACAGCGTACTTCGTATTTCGTACTTCAAACTCTTACTTGCTATTTCCGTCTTATCTTTGCGCCTTATGAAGAATATCAGGAATTTCTGCATCATTGCGCATATTGATCATGGGAAGAGCACGCTGGCGGATCGATTGTTAGAGCATACCAACACCATAGGCGACAGGGATATGATGAACCAGGTATTGGATGATATGGACCTGGAGCGGGAGAAAGGCATTACCATCAAGAGTCATGCAATACAGATAAACTATCCTTATAAAGGCGAAGAATACATTCTGAACCTGATTGATACACCCGGACATGTGGATTTTAGCTATGAAGTGAGCCGGGCGCTTGCTGCCTGTGAGGGTGCGCTGTTATTGGTTGATGCTTCCCAGGGCATTCAAGCACAGACCATCAGTAACTTATACCTCGCTATTGACAATAATTTAGAGATCATCCCCGTGATCAATAAGATTGATATGGATGGGGCAAAGATCCCCGAAGTAACTGACCAGATCATTGACCTGATCGGTTGTAAAGAAGAAGACATCCTGCTGGCCAGTGGTAAATCCGGTATTGGTATCGAGGAGATACTTACGGCAATTATTGAGCGGGTACCGGCCCCAAAAGGAAGTGTGGATGCGCCTTTGCAGGCATTGATATTTGACAGCGTTTTCAATAGCTTCCGCGGCATTATTGTGTATTACCGCATATTGAACGGTACATTGAAAAAAGGTGACAAGATTCGTTTTGTTGCTTCGGGACAGGACTATTTTGCAGATGAAGTGGGAGTGTTGAAACTTACGATGACACCCAAGACGGAGGTACGTGCGGGCGATGTGGGCTATATCATCACGGGAATCAAGAATGCAAAAGAAGTTAAAGTAGGAGATACGATTACCCTCGCGAATAACCCGGGTGAAATGATCCATGGTTTTGAGGAAGTGAAGCCCATGGTTTTTGCAGGTATTTTTCCCGTTAATACAGATGAATTTGAAGAGTTGCGCGACTGTATGGACAAACTGCAGTTGAACGATGCGTCTCTCACTTTTGAACTGGAAACGTCGCAGGCGCTTGGCTTTGGTTTCCGTTGCGGGTTCCTTGGGTTGCTGCATATGGAAATTGTGCAGGAACGACTTGAAAGGGAATTCAACCAGACTGTTATTACTACGGTTCCGAACGTAAGTTTCAATGCCTATACAACAAGGGGCGAAAAGATTATCGTAAACAACCCTGCTGAAATGCCTGACCCGGTTAAAGTGGACAGGATAGAAGAACCCTTTATAAAGGCGCAAATCATTACCCTGCCGGATTATATTGGAAACATCATGACCCTCTGCCTGGGAAAGCGTGGTATCCTTATCAACCAAAGTTATCTTACCCCTACCAGGGTGGAACTGGTATTCGAAATGCCGCTTACGGAAATTGTATTTGATTTTTATGATAAGCTGAAAAGCAGCACGCGGGGTTATGCATCTTTCGATTATTCTCCCATTGGTTCGCGTGATGCGGATATTGTGAAAATGGATATCCTGTTGAAAAATGAAAAAGTAGATGCGCTGAGTGCGCTCATCCACCGCAGCCGCGCACAGGAATTTGGAAGGAAACTATGCGAAAAATTAAAAGAGCTCCTGCCCAAGCAACAGTTCCAGATTGCAATACAGGCCGCCATCGGCGCAAAGATTATCGCGCGGGAAACCATCAGCGCCATGCGCAAAGATGTTACCGCCAAATGTTATGGTGGTGATATCAGCCGTAAGCGTAAACTCCTGGAGAAACAGAAAGAGGGTAAGAAGCGTATGCGCCAGATAGGCAACGTGGAAGTGCCGCAGGAAGCTTTCCTTGCCGTTTTAAAGCTTGATTAGGTTTTGTCCGGTATAACGGATAATCGTAAATAATACACAGGGCACAATAGTTCACTACTAATGTGCCCTGTTTTTTTATTTACTAATCATTTCACGCTATCCTTTACCCTTTTTTCGGGGAATGGTAACCGGGTTTTCTTTGGGTGCAATCCCCTGCTGCGGATTGATATTGGGTCTTGGGTCCATTTCTTTAATCAGCGGTACATGTACCCATTTACCGCTTACCCACCTGAACCCTTCAAAAGTACCCTCGGGTATCAAAGTGTATTTGCTTTTGTTATCGCCTACTTCACTGGTAAGATGGGCCAGCGTGATCATATCCAGTTCGGGATCATAATTCAGCTTGGCATTTGCCTGTTTTTTAAATTCCAGGCAGAAGCGGTAGGCGGGCTGGGGGGGCTTGGTATCATCATTTGCATAGCTGAAATAGCGTCCACCAAACTGCGGTTTGTTATTCTCGTCGAAAGTGAGCACTTCAATCCATTTCTTGGTACTGCGGGCATCATTCTCATCATATCCGAGGAGGGTATAATAATTCCTGTTGTTATGGGTCTTCTGAATGATATTATAATAGACCGCCCCAATCCAGTGCTGGTTATCGCGCACCGAATCAACAGGATTTTCCGCGAAAGAAGAATAATCAAACAGCGGCACCAGTTTCAATGAACCATCTTTTGTCCGCATCTGGATAGCGCCTTTTTTCCGGTAAAAGGTAAAATCCTTCATCACCTGCCAGGTAATGATCCGAAAACTGCTGTCGGGAGCATACAGCACCGATATAGTCTGTAACGAATCAAACGCATAGGAAAAAGAGTAGGGCACCCGCAATGCCTGTACCAGTGCCCGCGTAAAAAAACTATCTGCACGAAAACGGTCCACCACTTCAACTGAGTTGGCAATTTCGTTAGAATAATTCCGCATATTTTCCTC
Organism: Chitinophagaceae bacterium; assembly: GCA_031424835.1. Classification (GTDB taxonomy): domain Bacteria; phylum Bacteroidota; class Bacteroidia; order Chitinophagales; family Chitinophagaceae; genus Sediminibacterium. The sequence continues at coordinate 4,044 of JANPIE010000074.1, read as the reverse complement.
CAATTGCATCAGTAACTGTATGGTAGCGGAAGGCTTTCGCTGCGCCTGGAGTGTAACGCTCGCAATACACAGCATGCAAATAAAAAAAACACGACGCATGGCAAAACGATTCAGTTGAATAGTACAAATATCCTTTACCGGGCGCATTAAAACGGTGTGCTGCAAATATTTAAGGTTTCCTTAGTGATGCACAGGCCTGCGCAAATTCCAGCAGGTTGTTAAAACGGAGGTCAATCCTTTCATCCGGAAACGGGGTATCGGGGTGTGTGGTAGCTACAAAAACGGTGTACATACCTGCATTCCGCCCAAATTCCATATCACTAGTGCGGTTGCCCACAATGATACTTTTGTTGTAGTCGATTTCGGGGAAATCTGATTTTGCCTGTTGTGCCATGCCGGCATTCGGCTTGCGGTCGGGCGAATCATCAGAAAGATCGGCGCAGTAATAGGCTTTGTCAATCCTGCCATCGGCCTGCTCTATCTGGGAAAGCATATTTGCGTGAATATCATTGAGATCGTCCAGGGTCATTAAACCCCTGCCTACACCTTTCTGGTTGGTCACAATCACGATCCTGCCAAATAGCGCATTCAGTACAGAAAGTGCTTCCAGGGTATGATCATAGAAACGAAACTCCTGCCAGTTGCGGATATAGTCGTTGTCCTTGTCGTGGTTAATCACACCATCCCTGTCGAGAAATAATGTCCAGCTTTTGTTTATTGATTGCAGATCCAGCATAGTTAGTCTGTTAATTCTTTTTGCGCGCGTTGGTAATCTTCCGGTATGCCAATGTCAATAAAATACCCCTTTTGTTCAAATCCATACATTTTCCTTTTTGCATACAGGGACTGCAGGTAGTCAGTTTCAAAGGAAAATTTTTCAGGTAGCCCTTCTGCTAAAAAGGAATTTTTGTTGATTATGTATACACCGCCATTAATCAACCCCCGCTCATAATATTTTTTTTCTTCGAAAGCCGCAATTGACCGGTCAGGATTCAGCGTTACGGCGCCATAACGGTCAAAATGCTCAAGGTATTTGAGCGAAAGCGTACAATCCGCACCGTTAGCTACATGAAAATCACACTGTGAAGCCAGATCCACCTTGAAGATGCTGTCGCCGTTCAAAGTGATCATGTGATCCCCGTTTACATTCCTGCAGGCCAGTTGTATGGCCCCGCCTGTCCCGAGGGGTTCTTTCTCAACAACAAGCTGGTAGTTTTCTGCCGGAAGCATGCCGCCCAGAAAGTCTGTAAATGCATCAGAACGATAACCCAGTGAAAAAATAAATTCTTTAATGCCTTGCTGGTGCAGCAGTTCGATTACATAGGCAATAAATGGCCTTCCATTAACAGGGGCCATACATTTTGGAACGTCGGGAACTGCACTCTTGAGCCGGGTACCCAATCCACCCGCAAGAATGATCGCTTCAGTTATTTGCATTAGGGGAAGATTTTTGCTTCCACAAGTTCACAGATAATATGCCCGATCAGGATGTGACTCTCCTGTATCCGCGGAGTATCCGTCGAAGGTACATTGAACAGGTAATCACAGGCATCTTTCATAGCGCCACCGGTTGCGCCGGTAAGGGCAATGGTGGTGACCCCTTTTTCCCTTGCTGCGGCAAATGCATTCAGTATGTTTTTAGAATTGCCTGAAGTGCTGAGACCGATCAATACATCTCCCTGCACACAGGTGCCCTCTACAATCCGGGCATAGATTACATCATAACTGTAATCATTGGCAACGGCTGTGAGGTAGGAGGTATTGCAATGCAAGGCCTCTGACGGTAGTGCCTTCCTGTCCTTGTAAAACCTACCGGAAAACTCGGCGGACAAATGCTGTGCATCTGCCGCGCTGCCGCCATTGCCGCAGAATAAAACTTTATTGCCATTTTGAAAGGCTTGGGTAACTGCGTCAACTACCGCCTCAATTTTCTCCAGGAAGGCTGTATCGCCCAGTATCTTTTGCTTAACCGCAATCGATGCGGAAATGTTGGCCGCTATTTTTGGATTCATATAATGGTTGTTGTTATGATTGAATTGTCCAGGTTGTGAGTCCGTGCTTGGTAAACTGGAAGGGGTTAACCCATCCTCCAAAAGTAGTTAAGGTTTCGATTACAGGGTAGCGCGTATTGCCGGGACAATAAAATATCATGAAACCTCCACCACCTGCACCGCTGATTTTACCACCTGTAGCCCCGGCTATTTTTGCCGATTCATAGATTTTCTCCATCTGGTCATTAGAAATATTATGCGCCATGTTTTTTTTCTGGCGAAAGCCGTAATCCAGTATTTCGCCGATTTGGTCCAGTTTGCCCACAAGTAAGGCTTCTTTCATCATCTTGGCCTGCTCTTTTAACTGGTGCATAGCATCGATGCTCCGCGCGTTATTCTCCCGTACATTTCGCTGCTGTTCGGTTATGATGCGCGCAGATTCGCGCGTGGTAGAGGTAAAGTACAACACCAGGTTATTCTCCAATTCATTAAGGTAATCCTGCCTTATACGAAGCGGATTCACGATCACCTTGTCATTGGCCGAAAACTCCATAAAATTGAATCCGCCAAACGTTGCGGCATACTGGTCCTGTCTGCCGCCTGCCAGTTGAAGATCAACCCTTTCTATTTCATATGCATAGTGAGCGATGTCGTAATCGCCCAGGGGAAGTTTAAGCATTTCCACAAATGCGCCGATGATGGCCACTACCAGCGTTGAAGATGTGCCTAAACCACTGCCGGCCGGCGCATCTACATAGGTAGTCAACTGAAAACCCTTCATCTGAAACGGGTGGTCCCTTTGTATGCGGTTGTAGACGCCCTTCGCCAGATCAAGACCGCCATTAATGGGTAACTGACCGCTCCAGTCGAATACCTGTTCTTCTTTTTTATCCAGCGAACGAATCGCGATCCTTTGATCATCCAAAGGTTCAATTGCAGCATGGGCGTGTAGTGAGAGCGTAGCATTCAGTATGGCACCCCCGTATTCATCGCTATACGGGCTCACATCCGTTCCGCCACCAGCCAAACCAATGCGTAATGGCGCCTTACTGCGATAGATCATTTGTGTATTTTGGTTTATCGATTGGGAATCCCCGCAAGGGCTACTATAACCCCCGAGAGTTTTTCCCAGCTATATTTCGTCTTTTCCTCGCGAAGATGGGATAAAAAAAAGTTTGCACCTAATTCATACAGGGTCAAAATGCCTGTGGCAATGGAGGTTGGGTCGGGCGGGGTAACAATGCCCACCTTCCGGTTAGGTACCAGGTCTGGCAGGCCGCCTACATTCGTTACCAGCATGGGTTTCTCAAAATGGTAGGCGAGTGGGGTAACACCACTTTGCGTAGCACTGCGGTATGGCTGTATTACAAAATCAGCGGCGCTCATATAGTAGCGCACATCGCTGTCTGCAATAAAGTCCGTTTTCAGGATCAGTTGGGAAGAAATGGCGAGCCGGGAGATCAACTCGTCATAGTCTTTCCGGTCTTCATAAAATTCACCAGCTACCAGTAACTTAATGCCCGACCGGCGTATACGCTCATCAGCCATTGCTTCCAGCAGCAGGTCAAGTCCTTTGTATTTTCGGATGAAACCAAAGAACAGGACAATTTTTTCACTAACCGGCAATTCGAGCCTCGCCCGGGCTTCGGCCTGCGCAACGGGTGCGCCAAAATTATCATACAACGGGTGCGATACCTGTTGAACGGGTTTTGACGTGAATTGTGAAAGGTCATGGGTAACCTGAGCGCTCATTGTAACAAACGCATCCACCGGTTTTACAAAGTACCGGGTAAAGGGTTTATCACCGGGCCGGTGTTCATGCGGAACTGCATTGTCAGCAATACAAACAATACGGGTATGCCGGTTTTTTTTCACCCGGCGCAGAATGGTTCCCAGGCATGGACCCATGAAAGGGATCCAATAGCGAACGATGAGAACATCGGGGTTCATCTTCCCTATTTCATTGCCGATTTTCCACCAGTTGAATGGGTTAATGGAATTGATGGAAACCCTGATGTCCAGGTCGGTTGGTGCAGGCTCGGTGGAATATTGT
>JANPIE010000073.1:0-13735 GCA_031424835.1 Chitinophagaceae bacterium | reverse complement strand
GTTCAAAAGGAAATTACCTGTTGTGAGGTCATCTCTTTTCCTTCTAACCGGTGCATTGGTGTAGTTTTCTTTTGATCCACCTGTATTGGGTGCGCTGATGATGTTATCTACTGCGCCCTGGATATCATGACGGGGCTGGTTAAAGTTTACAGTAGTAAAATTAAAGGGAGTTGCACCGTTGCCACCGAGGGCCAGGCGTGTATCCACATCTGAGTTCACCATTGAGTAACCACCGAATAAGTACCAATCCCATTTTGGATTGCCACGGTAGAAATCAAGCGCGTTTAAAGAAAATACGAAGTCAACGGTTCCGGCCGCGGTGCGGGTGCGGTAGTTGGGAACAAACGCACGCAGTGCCGCGTTTGGATTGGCAGGGTTATACGCTGTATACACACCGTATGAAGTGAAACCCCTGTAGCCCAAAGTAGGACTCATATAGCCGTCAACACGGTCTGTTGTCCACAGTTTGGTATCAATACCTTCCGCCTTATGGTACTGGAGACCAAAACGGATAGATACCAGGTGACCCAGTGCTTTGCGGAAAGTGATCGCACCGCCGGTGTTCCAGCCATGGTTGACTACGTCACCAAAGATCTGAGAACGACCAACCTGCAAACCCAGTTCCCACATATTTCTTGGTTTGGAAGGGTAAGGGTACTGGTTATTCAAAAATTCAACGTGTTGAGGCATCCAGGATGCGGACACTTTAGATGTATCGGCCCAATCCCATCCCCAATCCGTGGTTGTGGTTTGCGCATTGATGGAGGTGGCCATCAGTATGCAAACTGCAAAATGTACTAGCTTTCTAATGTTCATAACAGTTAATTTAATTTTTAATAATATTGATTTTCGTTTTCGGATGCTGTTGTTTCATGGTTGTTCATTTTGTATTTGAAGATTCTTTTTTCGCTTTTTCCTTCATAGCCTCGTTGGCATAGATTGAGAACTCCACTCTCCTGTTCAGGGATTTTCCGGACTCAGTATCGTTGGAGGCTTTGGGTTGCGACTCTCCATACCACGCCGTTTTAATCCTGTCTGTGGCCACACCTTTTAATGCCAGGTAATCCGTAACCTCTTTGGCTCTTTTTTCGGAAAGACCGAGATTATAATCGGTAGCGCCGGTATTATCGGTATGACCTTCCACACGCACATAAGTATCGGGATACTTATTCAGAACTTCGGTCAGTTTAGCGAGATTGTCTTTAGCGGTTGTATTCAGATCCGCACTGTTCGTTGCAAACAACACACCTGATTCAAATGTTATGTTGATCCCTTCTCCTACCCTTTGCACTTCTGCGCCGGGAATTTTCGCGATCTCTTTTGCCTGCTCATCCATTCTCTTTCCGATCAGGCCCCCTGCCACACCACCCACGGTTGCTCCGATGATCGCACCGAGAGCAGTATTGTTCACTGCTTTTCCAACACCTGCACCTACTGCTCCGCCGGCACCTGCCCCTATTAAAACACCTTTTTGCGCTTTGTTGAGATTCTTACATCCTGTAGCCATCATTGCCGTCAGAACGAATAATATGATTGTTTTCCTCATGTTGTGGTTATGTAGTTTATCAGTTCATTTTGTTAAAAAAACATGCCTTTTAAAAAAGCAGGTATTTGTAGAAATTATTCCCCAGAGCGAGGCGGGAACTGAGTAAATGTGAATTATGAAAATAGGTAATGCCCTGCTATACACGATCAAATGAAAAAAATCGGGGTTCTCTCTTAATTCTGCCTGAGATCAGGCCACTTACTATCCTGGCCGCAATTACACTAAAAGTGATTCCATTGCCCCCAAAGCCCAAAGCAAAATAAGCATGTGGGCGCCCGGTATAGGAGCCTATAAAGGGCAGTCCATCTTTGGTAGATCCAAAAGTACCGGCCCACCTGAACTCTGGTTTAAATGTGCTGCGTGTCAACAGCTGGTTAATATCCTTTACAAGCAGCCCTGCCTTTCGCTCAATCATCGCATCTCTTTTGGCAGGCGAAAAAAAATCCTCATCCCGCCCACCGATTACCAGTCGCTGATCTCTGGTGCATTTTGCATAGAGGTAGGGATCACCGGTACTCCAAAGCAAGACATCCTGATCAGGCATCATTTCTTTGCGGTCAAACTGTTCGCTAGCCACCGCAAAGGTGGAACTAAGCTTTACAATAGGTTTATCAATGTATTTCACCACCTCGTACCCATTGGCAAACACGATTTTTTTACAATGGATGCGATACCCTTCTTCTGTATGAAGTACCACACTTCTTTTTTTTGTTTCTATGCGCGATACAAAACTCCTGTCATATACCGATACACCTTTGCGGATATTATGCTGGTGCAGTGAATGGCAGAGTGCATAAGCGTCTGTCTGTGCAGCGAGTTCAGACTGTAAGGCTGCAGGCGCATGAACCCCATAGTTTTGCAGCAACTGCTCCCCATCCATCCATTTTACCGAAAAGCCTGCCTGTTTTCTTGCTTCCAGCTCTGACAACAGCATAGGAATATGTTTGGCGGATGCTGCGTAATAAATACTTTTTGCAAATGAAAAATCCGCAAACCTGAGCTTTTTCGTAATGCCATGCAGCGTATGTATGGCATCCCCGCACAACCTGTATGCGCGATCCGCGGCGGCGTTGCCAATCCTTTCACGCAATTCTGATAGCCGTGTGTCGATTTCGTATTGAAGCAGTGAAGTACTTGCACAGGTACTGCCCAGGCCCACCGTTCTGCCGTCTACCACTATGGTCTCCACATTCTCTTTATTGAGATAGTAGGCCATTAAGGCACCGGAAATGCCGCCGCCGATAACGGCAACATCCGTACGGATGTCTTTCAATAATTTAGGATAGTTATAGGGAATGCCGTTTTGAATAAGTCCTAACGGATAACCCCCACTGAGTTTCATAAAATGTGAATCTTTTGAATGTAGCAGCCTGCAGGAACGCGCTGTCTGTAAGAGCAGCAACAAATGCCCGGGTTTATCCTCATTGCGATGACATATCAACATTACCCATGCAGATGCCGGCAAAAATTAATCTTCCGCGCTGTTGTAGAAAGAGCTGCTTGATTGAAACGGAATGGTGCCGGGATTTGTCTTGAGCCGTTACCTGAAAATAAATGAGAGCTAATTGATCCCGTAAAGGGAAGTAAAACATATTTATGATGCTGTCGATGCCCCTTATTCAGTATAGCCGGCAAGTTTTCTATTCTGCACTTACTGGTGCAGACTGCAACCTCCCTGCGCCTAACCGATTTTCTTTTTAATAAATCTGCCCACCTTATCCAGCCAGCCACCATTTTCATTGGCTTCATGGGAAAGGTAATTCCTCACGAATAAAGGAGCGAGGATCTTAACTGCCCAACCGGCTTTACGGAATACCAGATTGCGTAAAAGGAAGTTCACACCTATTTCAATACCCGTGCTCACCAAAGGATTGCTACGGTCCTTTGTAGTGATCTTCTGCGCAAATTCTGCCATGGTACCCAGGGGCTTCAGTTTGGCTTTCAGGTCCTCGTATTCGGCCTTCAATTCCATTTTTCTATCCTGCAGCAGCAGCGTAAGTCTTTTCTTTTCTGTTACCAGGTCATCATATGTTGCGATACTATTATTCATAAATACTTTTAACAATGAGGTTCTTTACAAACGGATAGAAAAATTTTTTACGACTTACAAACAGGACCACAAAAAGCACAAGATAAAAGCCCGCTACCAAAAGGAAACCTGCGGCATTACTGTCCAATATACCACCCAGCCAGAAAGAAGCTGCAATACCAAGGAACATAATTACAAAAAAACAGATAAGCCCCGCAAGCATACTGAAAGAAGCTGCGGCAGATATATCGGCGGTCTTTTGGTTAATGTTGACCACCGCAAGCTTTACATAGGTTTCAACGTAATCTGACGCCAGTTCAGCAATATTGCGTTCGTTGGCGGGCTCATTGGTATTAAGGGTGGTTTCCATAAAAAAGTTTGGGTAAAAAGGCGAACCATATTGGCCCGCCTTTGTTGAATTTTTTTTAGTGGTTAAGCCAGGCTCTCTTTAACACGGTCTGCACGTTTAACAGTTTCATTGGCTACGCCTTCGGCTTTGCTTGAAACGCTGCTTGCTACTTCGTCAAATTTCTCTTTTCCGTAGGTAACCAGGTCACCTGCACGGCTTGCCCAATCAGAAGCTTTCTCGCCTATTTTCTTACGGATTTCAGAACCTTTTTCAGGTGCCATTAACATTCCGATAGCAATACCCGCAGCTGCTGCGCCTAACAAACCGAGAATGATTTTACTTGAATTTTCCATAACACAATTTTTAAGTTTATTAATATTTTCATATACCTTTAAAAAAACCATTCCTATATCCTATCAAGATCAAGGGATTATTTAGAGGAATTTATTCTACAATAAACCCCGGCGAATGCCGTTATTATAATGGTATAAAATTAGAACCCCACCACCAATGAAACGTGTTTTAATTGTAGACGATGAAGTGGACCTGTGCCTGCTGATCAAAAACTACCTGAGCAAAAAGAACTACGAGGTATATACCGCTCATACCCTTTCTGACGGCTTCCGTAAGCTCGAACTGCTGAGTCCGGATGTACTCCTGCTCGACAATAACCTGCCGGATGGCATGGGTTGGAAAGAAGCAGAAACCATACATAAAAAATTTCCCGATCTCAAACTCACGCTGATCAGCGCTTACCAGACACCGAAAGATTTTACTGCCAATATGGGCGATCTTGTAACCGTTCTTGAAAAGCCCATCTCACTAAACGACATTGAACGCTATCTCTGACATTCAGAAGCAATGCTCTCCTAGAAATGCAGTTCGCCGTGTACACCTTCTTCCAGCTTTTTACCGGTAACCGCTGACAATGCAATCTTTACCATTGCCCCTACCTTAGACCCTTCCGTATCCCAGTAATGGGCCTCATCAGCCTTAACTTTTATCAGGCACAAACCCGGATCATTGATACCTTCGGGAAACCAGGCTTTGATTACCGGGTTCCATTTATCGGCAATATAACGCGGGTCAGTTTCTATGCTGGCCCTTCCATGCACATCAATAAAAATATCCTTACCCGGGTGAGCAAAGACTACCTGTACCTGGCTGTCCAGCTCAATATCTTTTACTTTGTTTGAGCCATTGTTTGCGAAGAACCATAAATTACCATCCGCATCTGTATCTATCACTGCCATGGGACGGGTAGCATTCTTGCTACATTTGCCCGATGTTATGAGCATGCAGGTTTTCACATCATTGATTAACGCCTTCAGTTTGTCAATAGCCTGTGCGCTTTGCAGATTCTTTTCCATGGGTGCTGATTTATTTACCTTTTTTATCCAGTGCCACTAAAGCGATCCCGAACAGGCCCACACCGATACCGGCATACACGGGCCATCCCAACCTGCGATCTTCTTTCTTATTGATCTCCAGCGGACCAAGGTCCACAACGGTTTTCTTTTCTGTAAACGAAAAAGACGTAAATACACACATTAAAATACCCACAATAATGAGGATGATGCCGAGGATTTTCATAAGGGAGCTTTTATAATTTAAAAAACATTGTTATCGGCGGGGTTATCGGGCCATTCCTGCACTATTTTCTTATCCATATCGCAGAGTTTCATTTATGAAAAAAGATTTTCTATTTTATGCATCATACTCGATACAGGCCCTTCCATATGATTGGTCTGGTCATCCCACACACTGTCGTTCAACAGCTTTCCCAGTTTAAGATCAGTAGGCAGGTATACCAGGATATTGTGTCTTTGCTCCGACATAAACTCACGCACGGTTTCCGTATTCACTTTATTCGGCAATTCCTCGTGTATAACCAACAGGCAGGCGTTCGCAATTTTGCGCATCAGGTGCTCTGTTGCCGCCGCATCGGATACACCAAACTGGGTTACCCGCTCAATAACTTCCAGCAGCCGGTTGCCGTAGGCTTCTTCAAGGTCAAGCCAACTGTCACTTTTACCCGAGAGTAAAAGACGTACACAGCCTTCATTTGTCCGGGTGATTTTATACAACGCAGCCGCCACCGAAACCAGGGCCGCCTGGTGCAAAGGTGCACGTGGCAATTCTTCGACGGCTTCAACAGATTTATCAGGGGTTATTTTCACAAGGGGCGGAAGCTCCAGGCGTTTTTGCACCGCTTCAATTAGTTGGATAGCCATATAGTAGTTTTATCTAAAAGGTCAGAAATATTTGTGCCTGCTGCAATCATGTAAAACATTCCACGTAAAAACGGATGTGTAGAAAAGTTTCCCCGTAACAGAGAATGGGTTGGGGTATGATGTTTTCATATTGGTTGGCAATTAAAATCAGGTAATGAAGATCCCGTCATATCTAACTTCACTGCTTGAAGAAAGCGGCAGCCAGGCAGAATTCTTTTTACGCTTTACCAGAAATATTTTTAAGAATGGTTTTGAATGGAATGAATTTGTGCGCCAATGCTACCTTATAGGCTATAAATCCATAGGCATTGTTGTGCTTACCGGTTTTATTCTTGGCTTTGTGCTTACCCTTCAATCATTACCCACCCTCAAGGAATTCGGGGCGCAAAACTATGTACCCAGCATGGTGTCTATATCTGTAATGCGTGAAATTGGGCCGGTGATCATAGGACTCATATGCGCAGGCAAAGTAGCCTCCAGCATCGGCGCGGAGTTGGGGAGTATGAATGTGACTGAGCAAATTGATGCTATGGAAGTATCCGGCGCTAATCCCATACAGTTTCTTGTGGTGACCAGGATACTTGCCTGCACTTTAATGGTACCCATCCTTACATTACTGGCAGACACGGTGGCGCTGGCCGGTGGTTTTTTCGGGATCAACCTATCAGCCGATATGAATGCGCAGTTATATTTTGCCAAGTCATTCCAGACGGTTGTATTCGGTGATTTCTTTCCAGCATTCATCAAAACTTTCTTTTTTGGTTTTGCCATCGGGTTTATAGGCTGTTACAAAGGATATCATTCGGATAAAGGAACGGAAAGTGTGGGAATAGCCGCCAACACCGCGGTGGTAACGGCTTCAATCTGGATAATACTGATTGACGCGGTGATGGTTCAGATAACCAACACATTTGTTTATAACTGAGATACATGGAAAAAGTGATCGACATACAGGGACTTCAAAAATCGTTTGGCAATACCCCGGTATTGAAAAACATTAACCTAACGGTAGCGAGGGGAGAAAATGTGGTAGTACTGGGTAAATCAGGACAGGGAAAATCTGTAATGATCAAATGCATTGTGGGCATGATTCTTCCCGATGCGGGTTCGTTATGCGTGCTGGGCCACGATATACATGGCATTACCAGGGATGAATTGAAAGAACTGAGAACGCATATCGGTTTCTTATTCCAGGGTGGCGCTTTGTATGATTCTATGACAGTAAGAGAGAACCTTGAATTTCCGCTCACACGCGTACTGAGATTGAAAGACAAAGCAGAAATAAAAAAACTCTGCGAAGAAGTATTGGAAGCGGTGGGATTGGAAGATGCCATCGACAAAATGCCTTCAGAACTATCCGGAGGCATGCGCAAACGAATGGCGCTGGCAAGAACCCTGATCGTAAAACCGGAAATCATTCTTTATGATGAACCGACCACCGGGCTGGACACCATTACGTCTAAAGAAATCAGTCACCTGATACTTGACATGCAGAAAAAATACCAGACTACCTCCATCATCATTACGCATGATATACCCTGTGCCAAGATTACGGCAGACCGTATACTGATCATGAATGACGGGGAATACATAGCGGAAGGAAGCTTTGAGGAGTTGTCAAACAGTGATGACCCTTTCATTAAATCATTTTTTAAATAACAACTGATGAAACTAGATGCTACAAAGAAAATGAAAACAGGCGCATTGGTCCTTGGTGGATTAATCATACTGGTGCTCGCGATATTTTTTATCGGCAGCCAGAAAAACCTTTTTGATAATACATTCAATGTACAGGCTCAGTACCGCAACGTATCAGGACTGCAGGTGGGTAATTTTGTGCGGTTTACAGGTATTAATGTAGGAACAGTAAAGTCAATAAGGATCATAAACGATTCCACGGTAAGTGTAACCATGGCGCTGGAGAAATCGGTGCAGAAATTCATCAAGAAAGATGCTTACGCAACTATCGGAAGTGATGGATTGATGGGCGACAAGCTGGTACTGATAGAACATGGCAGCGACACTGCAGCAGTGATACAGGAAAATGATTTTATTGATGGTGAGGACCCTGTAGAGATGAGCAGCATTATTGCCAAAATGGGCGATATAGCAGACAATGCAAGCGTGCTTACCGGCAACCTTGCCGAAGTTGTATACAAAGTAAACAATGGAGAAGGTTCACTGGGCCGCCTGCTGAACAGCGACAAACTTGCGAGGAGCCTCGAAGGTACCATGGCATCAACACAGGCTACGGTGCAGACCATCAAAAAAGGTGCAGAAGGATTCAGTGATAACATGGAAGCGGCAAAAAGCAACTTCCTGCTAAAGGGATTTTTCCGGAGAAAAGAAAAGAAAAGAATCGCCGACTCAATAGCCGCTGCAAAAGCAAAACAACAACCGGCTCCCAAGAAAAAACAATAACGATTATGCAGTCATTTTTACCTGTCCTATTTATTAATGAAAACCAAAAAACATGAAAAGGATATTTATTACTGCATCCTGCCTGTGTATTCTGGCACTTAACGGGTGCAAAAATGACCGCGGTGATGACACGCATCTGGATACCAGTTCCCTAACGGCATCTCCTGCCCTTGCGGATCCAACGCCTGACACCCCACTGGTAACAACCGATAGCGGCCCGGAAAAAACGGCCATTGTGGAGGCACCCGCAAAAAATACCGCCGCTAACGCTTCCGGGAAAGTACAGGTACCGGCTGCAACTACCACAACCCGCAAAGAAGAAACACCGGATATACGTACACGCAAAACCAGCAGGAAAGGACGAATCATTCTGGCCGCATTGCGAAACAATACCGATAAAATTGAACTGGACAAAGAAGGAATTTATAACAGGGCTGAAATAATGCCCAGTTATCCGGGTGGTGAAGAAGCATTGCGAAGGTTTATAGAAGGGCAAATCAACTATCCCGATAACGCTATCGACAACAATGTAGAAGGAACGGTCAGGGTTTATTTTGCGGTGGATGAACAGGGTAAAATTTCTTCTCCTACGGTAGTATCAACGAAACTGGGCTACGGCCTGGAACAGGAAGCCATACGGGTAGTGAACCAGATGCCCAAATGGACACCCGGCCAGGTAAAAGGCAAAACTGTAAAGACGCGTTTCACGCTACCCATTACATACAAAATCGAGTAAAGAACCCCACATTTTTATCAACGGGCACCAAGTTGTGGAAATTTTTCCACAACTGATTTGTTGTGACAGGAAGTCAACGTAGAAATCAGCTGAAAATCACCAGAATATTCGGTGTTTTTTCGTTTTTTTAATTGGCACTAAATATGCAATTTGTATCCAGACTACTTACGTACTGAACTGACAAACCATTTACCCACGATCATGTGCCGGGACATTTCCGTCGCATGCGTTTAGTATCGTATGTTGTTATGTACATATTCGAACAACCAAACCTTACTAAATGAGTACTGCCAAAGTTCGTACGCGCCCTTCCCAAAAAGCGAAACCCGCGTTAGCAAAAAAAGTAAATGGTTTAACTAAAAAAGCGCCGCCGGAACCTACGCGGAAAGCTTCCTCTCCTAACGGAACACATAAGGCGAATGGATCCAATGGATCGCATAGATCAAACGGATCGCATAAACTTAACGGGAACCATGATGAGTCCATGTTCCAGGACCGTTACCTTCTTGAAGTACTTACAGAAGTGAAGAACGGGAACTTTGATGTTCGGATGCCTATCGACAGAGATGGCCTTAGCGGAAAGATCTGCGATACCATCAACGACATCATTTCCATGAATGAAAAGATGATGCTGGAATTTACCAAGGCAGGCAACACCATTGGTAAACAAGGTAAGCTTACCCAGCGAATAGAGGTACCCAATGCCAAGGGCCAGTGGAGTACCGGTGTTGAATCGCTCAATACATTGATCTCCGATCTTGTACACCCTACTATCGAAATTGCGCACGTAATCAGTTCCGTTGCCAAGGGAAACCTTTCGCAGGAGATGCCTTTGGAAATTGGCGGACATAGCCTGCAGGGTGAGTTTGGAAGGATCGCCAAGGAGGTGAACGACATGGTAAAACAGTTGAACCTGTTTTCCATGGAGGTAACGCGTGTGGCTCGTGAGGTGGGATCAGAGGGAAAACTGGGTGGACAGGCCAAAGTAAAAGGTGTGGCCGGTGTATGGAAAGACCTTACAGACTCTGTAAACCAGATGGGTAGTAACCTTACCGCACAGGTAAGGAATATCGCGGAAGTAACAACGGCGGTTGCGAAGGGTGACCTCTCTAAGAAAATTACGGTGGACGTAAAAGGTGAAATCCTTGAGTTGAAGAATACGATCAATACCATGGTGGACCAGTTGAACTCCTTCTCCTCAGAGGTAACGCGTGTGGCACTGGAGGTAGGTACAGAGGGAAAACTGGGTGGACAGGCGCAGGTAAAAGGTGTGGCAGGTACCTGGAAAGATTTGACAGACTCAGTGAACCAGATGGCATCAAACCTAACGGGCCAGGTACGTAACATTGCCGAGGTAACCACAGCGGTGGCGAAAGGCGACTTGTCAAGACAGATTACCGTGGATGTAAAAGGTGAGATCCTGGAGTTAAAGAATACGATCAATACAATGGTTGACCAGTTGAACTCCTTCTCTGCCGAGGTAACACGTGTGGCACGCGAGGTGGGATCAGAGGGTAAACTGGGCGGACAGGCAAAAGTAAAAGGTGTAGCGGGTGTATGGAAAGACCTTACTGACTCAGTAAACCAGATGGGAAGTAACCTTACCGCACAGGTAAGGAATATTGCGGAGGTAACAACCGCTGTGGCAAAAGGTGACCTGTCAAGAAAAATTACGGTGGATGTAAAAGGCGAGATCCTTGAGCTGAAAAATACCATCAATACGATGGTGGATCAGTTGAACTCCTTCTCCTCAGAGGTAACGCGTGTGGCACTCGAGGTAGGTACGGAAGGTAAACTGGGCGGACAGGCACAGGTAAAAGGTGTAGCCGGTACCTGGAAAGATCTTACCGACTCAGTGAATGGTATGGCAAGTAACCTTACGGGACAGGTGCGGAATATTGCCGAGGTAACAACAGCGGTGGCGAAGGGCGACTTATCAAGAAAAATTACGGTGGACGTAAAAGGTGAGATCCTGGAGTTGAAAAATACGATCAATACGATGGTGGATCAGCTGAACTCATTCGGTTCAGAGGTAACGCGTGTGGCACGTGAGGTAGGTTCTGAAGGTAAACTCGGCGGACAGGCCGACGTACCGGGTGTGGGTGGTACATGGAAAGACTTAACGGATTCTGTAAATAAAATGGCAAGTAACCTTACCTCCCAGGTACGTAATATCGCCGAGGTAACAACGGCGGTGGCAACGGGTGACTTGTCAAGAAAAATTGATGTGGATGTAAAAGGTGAAATCCTCGAGTTGAAGAATACGATCAACACGATGGTGGACCAGTTACGCGGTTTTGCATCAGAGGTAACACGTGTGGCGCGTGAGGTGGGTTCTGAAGGTAAACTGGGTGGACAGGCCGCTGTGGAAGGTGTGGGTGGTGTATGGAAAGACCTTACTGACTCTGTGAACAAGATGGCGGGTAACCTTACCGGCCAGGTGCGAAACATCGCCGAGGTAACAACGGCTGTGGCAAAAGGTGACTTATCCAGGAAAATTACGGTGGATGTGCGCGGGGAGATCCTCGAGTTGAAGAATACGATCAACACGATGGTGGATCAGTTGAACTCATTTGGTTCAGAGGTAACGCGTGTGGCACGCGAGGTAGGTTCGGAAGGTAAGCTGGGCGGACAGGCCGACGTACCGGGTGTGGGTGGTACATGGAAAGACCTAACGGATTCTGTAAATAAAATGGCGAGTAACCTTACCTCCCAGGTACGTAATATCGCCGAGGTAACAACAGCGGTTGCGAATGGTGACTTGTCAAGGAAAATTGGTGTGGACGTAAAAGGTGAGATCCTCGAGTTGAAAAATACCATCAACACGATGGTTGAACAGTTTAGGTGTTTTGGTTCTGAGGTAACGCGTGTGGCACGTGAGGTGGGTACGGAAGGCAAACTGGGTGGACAGGCCAACGTGCCTGGTGTGGCAGGTACCTGGAAAGACCTGACCGACTCCGTAAACCAGATGGCCGGTAACCTTACGGCGCAGGTGCGGAACATTGCCGATGTGGCCATCGCGGTTGCGAATGGTGACATGTCTAAAAAAATTACGGTGGATGTGCGCGGAGAGATCCTGCAGCTGAAAGAAACACTGAATACAATGGTGGATCAGTTGAGGGCCTTTGCATCAGAAGTAACCCGTGTGGCGCGTGAAGTGGGTACCGATGGTAAATTGGGTGGACAGGCATTCGTACCGGGTGTTGCCGGAACCTGGAAGGACCTTACCGACTCTGTAAACCAGATGACGGGTAACCTTACCGCCCAGGTGCGTAATATCGCTGAAGTAACCAAAGCGGTGGCATCGGGTGACTTGTCTAAGACGGTTGCCATTGACGTAAAAGGGGAAATCCTCGATCTTAAAAATACCATCAACACGATGGTGGAACAGTTGAACTCATTTGCCTTCGAAGTAACGAGGGTGGCCCGTGAGGTAGGTACCGAGGGTAAACTGGGCGGACAGGCTGAAGTACGCGGTGTGGGTGGTACCTGGAAAGACTTAACGGATAGCGTGAACATGATGGCCTCCAACCTTACCAACCAGGTACGGGGTATTGCAAAAGTGGTAACCGCCGTGGCCACGGGTAACCTGAAACAAAAACTGGCCATCGTATCACGCGGTGAGGTGGCACAGTTGATTGATACGATTAATGAGATGATTGATACACTCGCGGTATTCGCTGACCAGGTAACAACCGTTGCCCGTGAGGTGGGTGTGGATGGACGGTTGGGCGGACAGGCATCGGTACCGGGAGCGTCAGGTATATGGAAAAACCTTACAGAGAACGTGAACCAGCTGGCACAGAACCTTACAACGCAGGTGCGTTCCATTTCCGAAGTGGCATCGGCGGTAACCAAAGGTGACCTTACACGAAATATTCGTGTGGAAGCCAAAGGTGAGGTTGAAGCATTGAAAGATACAATTAACCAGATGATCACAAACCTGAGGGAAACAACGCTCCTCAATCAGGAGCAGGACTGGCTGAAATCAAACCTTGCGAAGTTCACGCAGATGCTTCAGGGACAAAAAGACCTGAACACAGTAACCAAGCGGATCCTTTCAGAGCTTGCCCAGGTTGTATCAGCTCACTATGGCGCGTTTTATATCCTGCAGCATAACGAAGAAACAGGTATTGCCAAGCTAAGCCTGTTCGCGTCTTACGGATATAAATCAGACAAGAATATCCCAACAGAATTCAATATTGGAGAAAGCCTGGTGGGACAGGTGGCGCATGAAAAAGAGCGTATCATCCTTTCCAATGTTCCAGGCAATTACATCAATATAACATCGAGCCTTGGAAAGGCCAAGCCGGCAAACCTTATTATCCTGCCGGTGTTATTTGAGAATAAAGCAAAAGCGGTTATCGAGCTGGCATCGCTTGATGAGTTCAGTGAGACCCACCTTGACTTCTTAAGCCAG
>JANPIE010000072.1:0-66456 GCA_031424835.1 Chitinophagaceae bacterium | reverse complement strand
TATGGGGGCTGGACAAGCATAAATTATTTTGTTTTCCCGGGTATGACCGACAGCGTGGAAGAATATGAGGCCCTCCGTCAACTCATTATCGATACGGACCTGAGCATGATCCAATGGCGCAATTTCAATATTGACCCGGATTGGTATATGGGGAAGATAGGCGTGCATGAAACGGGAGAGATGCTGGGAGTGAAACAAATGATGCAGTTGTTGCAGGAAGAATTCCCCCATCTCCATTATGGCTATTTCAATCCTTCCATGGAAAGAATGAAAGGTGATTATGAGCGAGATTTTGCGGGGGGAGAGAGGGATTGAATATCGAATATCGAACAGGGAATGGAGAATGTTGAATGTAGTATTGGGTGGAACAGGCGCAAGGCCTCATGCTATATCCATTAATTTAATTACCAGGTGATAACTCAGTGTAGCTCCGTGCTTTCTGCGTCTTTGTGGTAAAGCCTTAGATTCGATCATGGTGCGAAGGCTTCACCACAAAGATAACACAGAGAGTGGAGGTTATATTAACAGGCCAATGACTGCGACTACTGGTTCCCAAAAAAATATTTACATCGGCATTGCCCTTGCTGTGCTGGCCACGGTAGTCTGGTCGGGGAACTTTGTGGTGGCCCGGGGGGTTACGGATCAGATAGGACCCATCAGTCTTGCATTCTACCGGTGGCTAACAGCTACCCTCATCATTGCACCATTTGCCTGGAAGACTTTTTCGCAAGAAAAAAAATTAATAAAGAGCAATGCCCGGTATCTTTTCTGGACCGCATTAACAGGCATCACCCTATTCAATACCTGTGTGTATGTTGCGGGCCATTATACAACGGCCATCAATCTTGCCCTGATCGGCACCACATCCTCCCCTGTTTTTTCAACCATTATGGCGGTTATTTTTCTGAAAGAAAAAATGAATATTCAGAGAGTGACAGGCTTTGTACTTTGTATTGCAGGCATTGTATTACTGATCTCAAAAGGCAGTCTGGAGATTCTCGCTGCTTTTCGTTTTTCCAGGGGCGACCTCTGGGTGATGGCAGGTGCATTTGCGTTTGCCGTGTACAGCATCCTGGTACGAAAAAAACCGGCAGGCTTCTCTTCACTCAGTTTTCTTTTCATCCTTTTTGCTGCGGGTACGTTAATGCTCTTACCTTTTTTTATATGGGAAGCATTCAGCTCGCCCGCCATAAAATGGAATACTTCCCTCATCAGTATTGTGCTATACCTCGGCGCAGGGGCTTCAGTGATCTCGTTTTTATGCTGGAACCAGGCCCTGCAAAAATTAGGCGCGGGCAGAACGGTTTTGTTTGGTAACCTGATACCCGTATTCAGTGTATGGGAAGCGGTCATTTTTTTAGGCGAAAAAATAACACCCATCCACCTGCTCAGCGGCAGCCTGGTGATAGCGGGACTGGTGATCGCCAACAGTAACTGGCGAAAAACAAAGAAATATTCCCTGGGAAATACGGGGTGACATCTGCGTATCAGTTTCTAACCACCTACATCCTGCTTCATACTTATTTTTACTTATGGATACTACCACCCTCGTCCTGCTATGTTTATTCGCTTTTGCTGCGGGTTTGGTAGATGCCATTGCAGGTGGCGGCGGTTTGATACAGACACCGGCAGCACTGGTACTACTGCCCCAGTACCCGGTAGCAACAGTGATTGCTTCGTTAAAAATTCCGGCGATCAGTGGTACCAGTTTTGCGCTTGTTCAATATCTCAAAAGAGTCAACATTAACTGGAAGCTGGCAGCGCTGATGTGTGTAACCGCTTTTTGTTCCGCCTATGCGGGTTCACAACTGTTGCTCTATGCAAGCAACCGTTTTATGAAACCCGTTATTTTTTTCGTGTTATTACTGGTTGCTATTTACACTTATACCAGGAAAAATTTTGGTGAGCAGATAAAGAAAACCCATTCTGTTCAAAGACAGGCAGTCTATGCATTCCTCATCAGCTTATTGATAGGTTTTTATGATGGATTTATCGGGCCGGGTGCGGGCAGCTTCCTGGTTTTGGGTTTTATTACCCTTCTCGGATTTGATTTTCTGCATGCCAGCGCCAATGCCAAACTCGTGAACATGTCAACCAACCTTGGCTCTATTGTTCTTTTTCTGCTAAAGGGAACCATCCTCTGGAGTATCGCACTGCCCATGGCTGCCTGCAACGCCCTGGGAGCCATCATTGGTGCCCGCCTGGCTGTTTCCCGCGGCAATCGTTTTATAAGGATATTCTTTCTCTGTATTATCACAGCTACGCTGCTTCGTTTTGGGTACGATGTATTTTTTCGTTAAGGCGGTGATAGGCTAAAGGGAATCGGGTGGGGTCAAGGGTGTTAAAATAGTGCACATGGCTTTGTGGCTGATGAGGGCCATTCCACTTTAGCGTCATTTAACCCCCTTAACCCCTGTAACCACTCTAACCACTCGCCTCCCACCTTTAACCAAAGTTTATACCCCAATAGTGAATTACCTCCGCCTACCCTATGTAATTTTCAACAATCAATTCCGGCAAGTCTGATACCAGTACATTTGATATGAACAATTCAACCTCCATGGCCGCATCATTTGAGAAAGAAAAGAACCTGAAGGCATCAGTTTATACGGGCATTATCTGTGTGCTGCTGCTGATCCTTTTCTTTTTTCTGCAATGGACACTACCGCAGATACCGCCACCCAGTTTTGGAGAAGGAATAGAAGTGAACCTGGGTAACAGCGAGACCGGTTTGGGCGATGTGGCACCGCAAAGTCCGGGTGAGCCTTCCGCCTCGGAAGATATTAAGAGCGCATCCCCCATCAATACCCCACAGGCGGCTGTACAAAAGATCAATACCGATGCTACTGATGATGGTGATGCCCCTGCCATCAATAAATCCAATGCAAAACCAGTTACCAAACCCGCGGTTGAGCCCAGCCGCGAGATCAGAAAAGTAAATCCCACTGCTGCGGTCAATCCTACACCCGTGCCGCCCAAACCCAAAGCCGTATTTAAAGGCGGCACCAGTACAACCACCAGTGGAAACAGAGCGGATAGTTATAATGGTGTGCGTAACCAGGGTGTTGCCGGCGGCAAAGGCGACCAGGGAAACCCCAATGGTAACCCCAATTCGGATAGTTATAAAGGCAATGCTTCCAGTGGTAATGGCGGTAATGGAGGCAGCGGCGGTGTGAGCATCCGGAGCGGACTGGCAGGCCGGAATTTTGCCCGCTTACCTTCATTTGAAGATGACTTTAATGAGAATGCCAAAGTTGCCGTGGATGTTACGGTTGACAGGGCAGGGAATGTTACGGTGGCCGTTGTGAACCAGCGTGGCACTACCACTACCAATCAGAATATCCGGAGTATTGCGTTGCGCAAAGCACGAAGCCTCAAAATGACCGCGGGTAACGAAGAACAAACAGGCACACTTGTATTCAATTTCAAGCTTCGCGGATAAGGTTTGTTAGCTAATTTGCATGCCTTATGACCTATACGGATACCATTGCCTATCTTTTTTCAAGGTTGCCGATGTTCAGTCGTATAGGCGCAGATGCCTTTAAAAAGGATCTGACCAATACCATCCGTTTGTGCGAAGCATTGGGAAGTCCCCAAAAAAAATTCCGCTCCATACATGTAGCCGGTACCAATGGTAAAGGTTCTACCAGCCATATGCTCGCAGCCGTATTACAGACAGCGGGTTATAAAACCGGACTGTACACTTCTCCCCACCTGAAAGATTTCCGCGAACGGATTAAAGTAAACGGGGAATGGTGCGATGAAAACTTTGTTGTCGATTTTACGGAACGCATCAGGCCGCTTATTGAAGAGATCGAGCCATCATTTTTCGAGATTACGGTTGCCATGGCTTTTGATTATTTTGTAAAAAATGACATTGATATAGCGGTGATAGAAGTGGGACTTGGCGGCAGGCTCGACAGCACGAATATCATTATTCCTGAACTCAGCGTCATCACCAATATTGGCTGGGATCATATGAATATGCTGGGCGATACGCTGGAAAAAATAGCGGTTGAAAAAGCAGGGATCATTAAAAAAAATATCCCGGTGGTTATAGGTGAGACTGTTCCCGAATCTGCACCGGTATTTGAAAAAGTAAGCAGCGAACTTTCGGCGCCGGTTACTTACGCGCACGATAGAAGATATGTAGCAGACTGGCAATATACACACCACCAACTTACTGTGGAAGTGGCAGACAGGCAGCATGATGGTCATGAAACTTATGTGCTTGACTTACCAGGCATTTACCAAACAAAAAACCTGCTGACGGTACTGGAAGCCTGCAACCGGTTACAACTGTTGGGATGGAAAACATCAGTTGACATCATTAAGAAAGCAATGCCGCATGTAAAACGTTTGACTGGATTACATGGCAGATGGGAGATCATCCATCATAACCCTGCGGTGATACTTGATGTGGGTCATAATATTGATGGAATCGCGCAGATCAAAAAGCAACTGGAACTGACTGATTACCGGCAACTGCATGTTGTTTTGGGAATGGTGAAAGACAAGGAAGTGAATAAAGTATTGGAACTGCTTCCCGCACACGCCACGTATTATTTTACACAGGCCCAGATTCCCAGGGCAATGGATGCAGAAACCCTTATGCACAGTGCTGAACAATTTGGGTTGAAGGGTAAGGTTTTTTCAGAAGTAAACGCTGCTCTGCGGGATGCGATGGGTCATGCCCATACAGACGACCTGGTATTGGTATGCGGCAGCGTATTCCTGGTTGGTGAAGTGAAGATGTGATAACCATTGTCTCCGGTTAGCTACATGGAGCGCAGGAAAATTACTGTATACGCAACCGGCCCAATTTTTCCAGCGCGAGGTAGATAGCCACTGTATGCATCGCCTGAATAAATTTTTCTTCCCGGACCAATTTTACCAGCTCATCCACGCTTACAAGAACCAGCTCGATATCTTCTCCCGGATCCAGATCCTGTTCGCCTACTTTTTCGCCCCCTGTGGCCAGGTACATGCGCATAAGGTTACTATTGGTTGAGGGATTGGACGAAGTTTTACCCAGGTATTCTATTTTATCAAAACGATAGCCGGTTTCTTCAAGCAATTCACGCGCAATGGCTGCTTCATAGGATGCATCTTCTTTATCAACACAACCGCCGGGTATTTCCAGATCCGTTTCACCCAGTGCGTGACGGTATTGGCGTTCAAGTATCACCTTGCCCTCTCTGGTTATAGCAACCGCGGTAACCCAGTCGGGAAAATCATACACATAATAAGGAGAAACGATTGTGCCATCAGGCTTTTCACAGGTATCGGCGCGGATGTTCATCCATGTTTCCGTAAATACCTGGCGGGAAGAGAGTGTCTTCCATTTCATGTTCCTGCTCATTGCCATCCTTTGCTTTCGCGTAGTGAAGTAATGTGCGCGGTGTGGTGTTTACCATGCCAGGCATACAATCCCAGTAAAAACCAAAGACTCATTTGCCTTCCGTGCTCAGGGTGAACAACGGTTCGTTCCCAATCAGTATCCTCCAGGTCGTGAATGGCTTCATACCAACGCAGGTGAAGCGCATGCAATAAAGTTATCGAAACATTAATGGGTACCCTGTCGTTGTCACGCAGCAGGGCCCATTCTTTTTCGTCATAGGGCCGTATAGTGGGATTGGTTTCCGTAAGCCCTAGTTTAAAACGGGTATAGGCATTCATGTGGCTATCTGCCACATGGTGTACCAGTTGTTTAACGCTCCAACCTCCATCGCGATAGGGTGTATCAAGTTGCTCCGCGTCTAAATTCAACACGGATCTTTCCAGTTCTTCGGGAAGAAATTTTAAATCAGCCAGCCATTTTTCTTTTTGCTCAGGCGAATAAGGTTTGGGTTCGTACTTCCCGATGGGATAACGTGGATCGTTGGACATAAAGCAGTGTTGACTATTTAAAAAAATTATTCATCCCTAAGGTGCCTGCCCGTAATGTTGATGAATACATCTTCCAGGTTGGCTTGTTTTACCTCTTTTGGTTTTTCAAAACCCGTAGCAACCAGTTCATCGATCAGGCCATCAGGTGAATTGAGTGCAATGATTTTACCGCTGTCGATGATTGCTACCCTATCGCACAACACTTCCGCTTCATCCATATAATGTGTGGTTATGATTACTGTAGTGCCCTGGCTGCGGATATCGCGTATCAGGTCCCACAAATTCCTTCTTGCCTGCGGATCAAGTCCCGTAGTAGGCTCATCTAGAAAAATAATCTTTGGCCTGTTGATAAGGGTGGTGGCAATGGAAAATCGTTGTTTTTGTCCACCGCTCAACTCTTTGAATTTTGCTTTTGCTTTGTCACGAAGGTTTACTTTATCCAGCAGCAACATCGGATCGATATCTTCATTATATAAGCCGGAAAATAAAACAATCAGTTCTGCCAGGTTTAACCCTGGGTAATAGCCTGATGTCTGCAACTGCACGCCAATGATCTTTTTGATCTCATTGGGCGACTCATCGAGGTTGAGACCGTTTACGAAAACCTCGCCGCTTGTTTTTTCCCGCAAAGTTTCAATGATTTCAAGCGTAGTGGATTTACCGGCGCCGTTTGGCCCAAGCAGGCCGAAAATTTCATTCTCATACACGTCAAAACTAATGCCCTTAACGGCCTCGAAATCGCCATATTTTTTATGCAGGTTCTTTACCTGGATGATGGTGTTGCGCATAGATTAAAATTTCAAAACCAGTCCCGCCTGCTTATCTGCAATACCGATACCCAATGAGGCGCGGCCATATTTATTATTAAAGATATCTACGGCGGTTTGCAGGTTCTGTTGCCCCCTAAAGATAAGGTAACCACCTGTAAGCGATGCCACAAACCCGCCCCCAAGCAATGCCCAGCCTGTGCCTTTGTTCGTGCCTGCAGAGATCATACTTACGCCAAAAACAGAGGCCAGGGTACCACCCAGTCCAAAAATATTTCCGATCAGCTTATTTGATTGGTGTTTTTGTGATAAACGAATCAGTTCAGTATCTCCGGTGCGCTGGAACAGGTGCATGAACTGTGCGGAACCTTTGTACAGGGTGTCGCGATAAAGTAAATTATTGGGCTTAAGGCCAATCAGATAATTCATGCCACTGCGGTCTATTTTCTGTTGTGCCTGCGCCGGTACGTTTATCAAAAAAAAGAGGATGATAACCAGGATGTTTTTTTTCATGCAGTTTTATTTTGCCCCTGTGAATGTTTCCAGCTCTTCCATCATGTGCTTACTGCCAATGAACAGCGGCGTGCGCTGGTGCAGAGCCGTTGGTTGAATATCCAGTATACGCTGCTTACCATCGGTTGCCCGGCCACCGGCAACCTGCAGTATGAAGGCAAACGGATTTGCCTCGTAAAGCAACCTTAATTTACCATTTGGTTTGTCTGTAGTACCCGGGTACATAAATATGCCCCCCTTGATCAGGTTACGGTGTACGTCGGCCACCATGCTGCCAATATAGCGCTGTGTATAGGGCCCTCCATTCTCTTTGGTTTTGCGCTGGCAGCCATCAATGTACTTTCGAACTGCTTCATCGTACTGGAAAAAATTACCATGGTTTACTGAGTAAAATTTGCCGCTTTCCGGGCATTTGATATCAGGGTTACTAAGCGTAAACTCTCCTATCGAAGGATCAAGCGTAAATCCGTTCACTCCCCTGCGCGTGGCGTATACCAGCATGGTACTTGAGCCATATACCACATAACCCGCTGCCACCTGCTTGTTACCGGGTTGTAAAAAATCTTCTTTGGTACAGGGCTTTCCAAGTTCACTTACACGCCGGTAAACGCTGAAAATGGTACCGATGGAAACATTAACATCTATATTACCACTTCCATCCAGCGGATCGAACAGCACCACGTATTTGCTGTTATTGCTGATTTCGTCATTGAACACAACAAAATCATCCATCTCTTCACTACCAATTCCAGCGCAACTGATGCCATGTTTCAGAACACCCATAAACTGGTTATTGGCGAAGATGTCCAGCTTTTTCACGTCTTCGCCCTGCACGTTAATGGTTCCCGCATCACCCAGGATATCTACAAGCCCGGCTTTGTTCACTTCTACATTCACCCTTTTGGCAGCAAGCGCCAGGTCGCGAAGCAGCCTGCTTAATTCGCCGGTGGCTGTGGGAAACTGACGGAGCTGTGCAAGGGTAAATTCATCCAATGTAAGGACACTGCGGTTTATCGCCATACCAATCGTTTCGATAAAGGTAGGGTGCAGGAAGGGGGATTGGGAAAATTTAGATGGGGAAATTGGAAAATTTATCGCCGCTGATGGTTATTGCTTTACAAAAAGCTGTGTAAAGTAAAGTGTACCCTGCCTGTTTGCATACACACCAATACCGGTTAGGTTGTAATTACCCTCAATGTTCTTTTTGTGCGGGGCACTGTTCAGCCATCCCTTTACTACCTCGGCTGCGGTGCGGCTGCCGTAGGCTACATTTTCGGCCGATGCAGATATCCGGCCAATGCTGTTGGCTATGTTGGTTACCCGTTGCGAGAATCCATCATGGCTGAATGGGGTTTTACCGGTGGCCATGTTCATGCTGTGATTATACGCCTGGCGGTTAGCGGCATCAATCATCTGCAGGGGAGATAAACCCATCGAGCGCCTGTGCGCATTTATGTTGGCCAGGATAGAAGTTTCCATACTGCCGGCGGTGGGTGTAGTGGCTACCGGGCCCGATGTTGGCTCACCCGGCTGCGGGTAAGGTGTAGTAGTGATGGGTGTGTACGGACCACAGGAAAACAGGAGTGCTGATAAAAAGATTGTTACCATAAGTAAAGTTAAACGTGCCATGAGGGTATTTTTCCTGAATAAGACAACAACCGTACCAGCCCGCAGGGTACGGTTTTTTCTACAGGCTAAACACCGGGCGGGTACTATAATTAACATAGTTTTGCCCGTCAGAAATCGCTAAGCATGAAAGTATTTAAATTCGGAGGGGCAAGTGTAAACAGCGTGGAAAGGATACAAAACCTGTCCGCCATTGTAAAGCGTTTTGAGGGTGAACCCCTGGTGATCATCGTTTCAGCTATGGGCAAGACCACCAACGCGCTGGAGAAAGTAACGGAAACCTTTTTTGAGGGAAAACAGGAGGAGGCACTTCAACTCTTCCATACCGTAAAACAACACCATATCACCATCGCGAAATATTTGCTGGTCACGTATTTTAACCCCTGTCTTTCGCAGATGAATGATTTTTTTACGGAGATAGAATGGCTGCTGCATGATAAGCCCGTACGGGAATACGATTACTATTACGACCAGGTGGTATGTGTGGGGGAATTACTAAGCACCTGCATAATCAGTCATTACCTGAACGAAGTGGGCATCAGCAATGAATGGCAGGATGTGCGGGACCTGGTAAGAACGGATAATAATTTCCGTGATGCCGGCATTGACTGGGCCATTACAGGGGAAAGGATTTCGGAAGCAATGAACCATCCGGGAAAAAACCGTGTGTTTGTAACGCAGGGGTTTATCGGATCAACAGCCGATAATGAAAGCACCACCCTCGGCAGGGAGGGCAGTGATTATACCGCTGCTATTTTCGCAAACATATTAAATGCAGAAAGCCTTACCATCTGGAAAGATGTGGAAGGTGTGATGAACGCCGATCCAAAACTTTTTCCATCGGCGCAACTGATCACGGAACTCAGTTTTACGGAAGTAATTGAAATGGCCTACTATGGCGCGCAGGTAATACATCCCAAAACCATCAAGCCGCTTCAGAATAAAAAAATCCCTTTGTATGTAAAGTGTTTTATTGATCCCGATCTGCCCGGAACGGTAATACACCAGAAAACAAGTAAGGACCTGCCCCCTATTATCGTGATCAAAGCCAACCAGGCATTGGTTCACCTGAACAGCCAGGATTTTTCTTTTGTGGGAGAAGTACCGATGAGCAGGCTATATAAGATGTTTGGCAAAATAAAGATCAAACCAAACCTGATACAGACAGGCGCCATCAGTGTGCAGATCTGTCTTGACGACCGCGCAGACAAAATAGATCAACTGGCGTCAGAGGCCAGCAGCATCTTTGATGTACAGGTAGAAAAACAGCTCAGCCTGCTCACCATCAGGCACTATGATACGGGCATATTGGAGGAATTGACCAAAGACAAAACAATTGTGCTAACGCAACGTACCAGGGAAACGGTTCAGGTATTGTTCAAATAGAGTCGGGCATAGATGGTACACCTTGCTTTTATAATGCAATGTACTCGCCTTTTTTATTGATGGTTATCAAAGGAATTTTCCTGTTCTGCTCAAAATAATCGAATACTTCTTTGAGACGGCCGGAGAATTTCTGGTATTCAGTATCGTCTTTGGTGGACTTAACGAGGAACTCTTTGCTTTTTTCTACATTATACCGGATCGGGAATATGTGTACAGGGATAAAATCCTGTCCCTGCTCATGTGCATAAGCGGCAAGGGTGTACAACTCTTCTATCTGCATGTCACGGATTGGGATACAACCCACCGTTACACAACTGCCGTGAATATAAATATCGTTACCTGGTTTGATAGAATCGCTCAGTAACTGGTCAGAAGCATTTGGATAATTCAATCCCAGCGCCATATGGTAAGCACTGTTGGGCTTGAACTCATTGATATAATAAAATCCTTCCGGTACCTGGTAATCACCTTCAATTCTTTTAGGTCCGAGGGCGCCCGATAATGCACACACTTTATAGGTTCTGAATAATTTAAATGGCTCGTTTTTTTGACCCTGGCCACGCACCCACACTTCGAGCTGGCTGTCGTATTTGAAACTGCGTATATAAATTTGTTTCAGCGGCCATGATATTCCCATAGCTGCCAGTTGTTTTTTCAATGAATCTTCACGCTGCCTGATGGCATTGGACAACTTGGTATTCATGCGCTGGCTGCCGCCAACAGAATTCTGTGCATGTACTGCTACAAAAAAGCAAACCAGGAAAAGGGTTCCGATAATGCGTTTCATGAATTCAAAAATAAGGAATGTTGGTTGGCACAATGACTAATATACGTTAAAATAACGCATAGCGTGGTGTGGAAATTGTGTTAACAGAAAGGCGAAGGGGATAGTCCGGTCCATAGCACATGGTCCATAGTCCATAGTGGATAGCCGATAGGACAGGGTTCATAATCGATAGTCTATGAACCATGGACCATGGACTATAGATTATGGACTATGGACTATGGACCATTAACCACCCTCTAAAGATTTCCCCTTAGCTCCTGCTCCCTTTCTATGGCTTCAAACAGCGCCTTGAAATTGCCTTTACCAAAGCTTTTGGCACCTTTTCGCTGAATGATCTCGAAGAAAAGCGTGGGCCGGTCCTCGATGGGTTTGGTAAAAATCTGAAGCAGGTAGCCTTCTTCATCCCTGTCTACCAATATACCCAGGTCTTTTAATGGGTCAAGGTCCTCATCTATATGTCCTACCCTCTCCAGCAGGTCATCATAATAAGTGGTTGGCACCTTCAGGAACTCAACTCCCCGGCTTTGCAGGTCCTTAACTGTTCTTACAATATCACCGGTGGCAAGCGCCACATGCTGGCAGCCCTCACCATCGTAATAGTCGAGGTACTCCTCTACCTGCGATTTCTTTTTACCCTCGGCCGGCTCATTAATGGGAAACTTAACGAAGCCATTGCCATTGCTCATCACTTTGCTCATCAATGCGGAATACTCAGTGGAGATATCATTGTCGTCAAAAGTGAGTATGTTGCGGAAGCCCATTACGTTCTCATAAAATTTCACCCAGGGGTTCATCTGGTTCCAGCCTACATTGCCCACACAATGGTCCACATACAGCAGGCCCGTATCAGGCGGATTGTACACACTCTCCCATTTGCGGTAACCCGGCATGAAGGGGCCGGTGTAATTCTTTCGTTCTATGAACATGTGCACTGTGTCGCCATAGGTATGAATACCACTCATGATCACTTCGCCCAGGTCATCTTTCAGTTTTACCGGCTCAAGGTAGGTGCGCGCGCCACGCTGGGTGGTTTGTTTCCAGGCATCCGTGGCGTCGTCTACTTTCAATGCCAGCACTTTTACCCCATCACCGTGTTTATAGATATGGTCGGCCATAGGGTTCTGGCTGCGTAAGGGCGTAGTAAATACAAAGGTGAGTTTGTGCTGGCGCACCACGTAACTGGCCCGGTCTTTAATACCGGTTTCCGGACCGGCATAGGCCAGGCTTTGGAAACCAAATGCTGTTTTATAAAAATGGGCGGCCTGCTTGGCATTGCCTACATAGAATTCCACATAATCTGTACCCTGCAGGGGAAGAAAATCGGTTTCGGTATTTTGGGTGGTGGTATTGTGCGTGAGTGTCTCCATAACAATGTACAGTTACAAGGGTTAACGGCTCAGGAGCCGGGAAATGGTGAGTTGAAACAGGAATAAGCGGTTAGCGATTGGGGGTTAGCGGTTAGCCTTTAGCCTGCAGCGTTCGCATGGCCAGGGCTTCCATAAGCAGGCAGTAGCAGATGCGCTTGTCGTTGAAAATTTTATGGGGATAATCGGGTAGCATCCAGGGCAAATCTACGGAAATTAAAAAGTAATGGGGGCGACAAAAATTACAGGCTTGTATACCGCCTGCTAAGGGCAAACTCCAGACCTATTCCACTATCTTCGTCATTCACACATCATTTATGAAAGTAGGCATACTGGGTGGCGGGCAACTGGGCAGAATGTTATTACAGGCATCGGCCAATTATGTAGTGGAAACGTTTGTGCTGGAAAACGATGAGCACTGCCCGTCCGCGCATCTTTGTCATCATTTTACCAAAGGAGATATCACCGACTTTGAAACGGTATATCAGTTTGGCAAAGCACTGGACGCTATCACCATTGAAATTGAATCCGTAAATGTAGAGGCTCTGGAGAAACTTCAGGCTGAAGGCGTAAAAATTTATCCCGCGCCCGCGGCTATACGCACCATCAAAAACAAGATCACGCAGAAAGAATTTTACAGGGACAAACAAATACCGAGTGCCGCATTCGTGATTACGCAAAACCGGGAGGAATTGAAGCAGCATACTGACCTATTTCCCTCGGTTCATAAAATCGGCCAGGGTGGTTATGACGGAAAAGGTGTGCAGGTGATCAACCGCGAACAGGATATGGCACTGGGCTTTGATGCACCCTCTGTATTAGAGAAAAAAGTGGCCATCAAACAGGAGATTGCCATCATTGTTGCCATGAATGATGCAGGCGAAATCGCTTTTTTCCCACCCGTGGAAATGATCGTTGACCCTAATCTTAACCTGCTGGATCACCAGGTGAGTCCCGCCGTGATAGATGAAAAAATATTCTGGAAAATAGAAGCCATCGCCATCAAACTGGTTAAGGCATTGCAGAGCCCGGGCCTTTTTGCCGTTGAATTATTCATAGACAAACAGGATGAAGTATGGGTAAATGAAACCGCGCCGCGCGTACACAATAGTGGTCACCATACCATTGAAGCCAATTATACGAGCCAGTTTGATATGTTATGGCGCATCATACTTCAATTTCCCCTCGGCAATACAGATCCTATTCTGCCTTCAGCTATCGTAAACCTGGTGGGTGCAGATGGACATACCGGCCCGGCACAATATGAAGGGCTGGATGAAGTTTTGCGAATGGATAATGTATTTGTTCATTTATATGGGAAGGCACTCACAAAGCCCGGACGAAAAATGGGTCACGTCACCATCATGCATAAAGACTATGCCGATTTGAAATTTAAGGCGCATCGAATCAAGAGTATTTTACGCGTGGTTAGCGGGCACGATTGATCTTATTGCATCACTAAATGAAACCGTTGATTAACCGCATTTTAGTTTTTGTAGCGTATTTTCCGCACCGCCATAGGTTTTAAATATCCTATCCCGATCATGCTCTTTAATTGCAGTCCGGGTGAAGTATTTACCGGGCCAAACAATCGGATATCGTCATCATAAATCATATCCAGTGAATAGGTAGCTGCGAGGTTTTTGCTGATCTTAAATGAGAAAAGGTTGGTCATGAATATGTCTACATTCTGCGGATTGTTTCCGTAATTGGAGAACAGGTCAAGGCGGCCTTTGTAATTGATGTTTTTCGCGATAGTTACATTATTGTAGTTCAAAGTAACAAAGGCACCCACCTGTGTGATAATATAATCACCTTTCGGTATGCCATACACACCTTTTTCAGCCAGCATTTTTTTGGTTATAATGGTAGAACGCGAAGTAAGCGGTGAAAGAAACACCGATAACCTGTCGGTTGGTTTATAGTCAAAACCCGCGGAAAGAATAATATAAGCGGGCGACAGAAATGAAGATGATAACTCACCAATATTGTTGGAGTAGGTATAGCCGTCAAATAACTGCGAACGGAAATTGAACAGCGTGGATATATACCACTTGCCTACCGAATCCATTTTATAGCCGTATTTACTCAGGTAGTCCAGGCGGTCGTCGTTCTTTCTGCCACCCAGGCTGGTAGATTGAATAAACCCCAGGTTCACATCCAGGTTATTATCCCAGCCATGCCTTCCTTTTTTAAAAAAGAAAAAATAGTTCATATAGGCCCCGATGGCCAGCGAGAAATTATCACCACCCGCTGCCCAGTTGCTCAGCGAGCCCTGCGACAGGTTAAAGCTCATTAAACCGCCTCTTTTCCAGTTCCAGGTGCTGGTATCCGCCTCTTTTTTGATGGTTCGCGAGGTTTCATTCCGCAGCCTCCCCACCACAATGTCTTGTGCTGCAACAAGGTATATGCAAAATAGTGCCGGGATAAGCACGACCAGTTTCTTCATTCCTAAGCGGTAAGTTTCGGGGGCAAAACTAATGGATATGTCGAAATTTGAAGGATAATCCGCTGCCAATCTGGCATATTTAGCCTATTTTTGCTGCCTAAAATTTCCGAGGATGAGTCTGTTGGAATTAACGGGCAAGGTACACGACGAAAAACGGCAGGGAGAAGCATTCCAGCCGGGTAAGGTACTGGAGCAGGCACCCCGTAAGCGTTTTTACATAGAGAGCTACGGATGTGCTATGAATTTTGCCGACAGTGAAGTAGTGGCCGCGATATTAAGCAAAGAAGGTTTTGGTGTTACTGCAAAATTTGAGGATGCGGACCTGGTACTGGTCAATACCTGCTCCATCAGGGAAAAAGCAGAAGCAACGATACGCAAACGACTTACAGAATTCCGAAAAACAAAAGAGAGCCGCCCGGGTATGCTCATCGGTATTCTGGGATGCATGGCTGAAAGATTAAAAGCAAAATTGCTGGAAGAAGAAAGACTGGTGGATATGGTGGTGGGGCCGGATGCCTATCGCCACCTGCCGGGGCTGATCAAAGAAGCTGAGAGTGGCCAGAAAGGCGTAAACGTATTATTGAGCCGTGATGAAACCTATGGCGACATATCCCCTATCCGCTTACACAACAATGGCATCACTGCCTTTGTATCCATCATGCGCGGGTGCAATAATATGTGCAGTTTCTGCGTAGTGCCCTTCACCAGGGGGCGCGAGCGAAGCCGGGATGCGCATTCCATTATTGCCGAGATAAAGGACCTGCACGCCAAAGGCTACAGGGAAGTAACCTTACTTGGGCAGAACGTAGACAGTTATCACTGGATAGATGAACAGAATGATGTTACCGTAACTTTTGCCGCGCTTCTTGAACAGGCGGCGCTGGTGAGTCCGGACCTGCGCGTGCGTTTCAGCACCTCGCATCCAAAAGACATTACGGACGACGTGTTACATACCATGGCCAGCTATGAAAACATCTGCAAATGCATTCACCTGCCCGTTCAGAGCGGCAGCACAAGAATATTGCAATTGATGAACCGCACCTATACCCGTGAATGGTATATGGCCAAGCTGAAGCGGATTCATGAGATCGTACCGGAATGCAGTATCACATCCGATATGATAGCGGGCTTCTGTACAGAAACAGAAGAGGAACACCAGGAAACCCTTAGCCTGATGGAGTTTGCTAAATATGATTTCAGTTACATGTATTATTATAGTGAGCGACCGGGCACGCTTGCGGCCAAACGATACGCGGATGATATTCCTGAACCCGTTAAGAAAAGACGCGTACAGGAGATTATTGAACTACAGGGCAGGCTGTCGCGCGAGAGCAACAGGAAGGATGTGGGAAAAACATTCAAAGTGCTGATAGAAGGCAACAGTAAAAAAAGTGAACATGACTGGGTGGGCAGAAGCAGCCAGAATAAGGCCATTGTATTTCCCAAGGCTGGACATGCATTTGGGAAAGGCGATTATGCCTGGGTATATGTGCAGGATTACACGCAGGCAACTTTGCTTGGCACTGTGGTTGACCCTGCCTGAACAGCGCGGCGGATGCCGGGCGCCGACATTTAAATTGACATTACGTTTACAAGCTTATGGATTTACAAAGTATTAAAAACCGCTTTGGCATTATTGGCAACGCTCCTGCCCTCAACCATGCGCTCAATACCGCGGTGCAGGTAGCGGCAACAGATCTTACAGTGTTGATTGTGGGTGAAAGTGGTGTGGGCAAAGAAGCTTTTTCCCATATTATCCATTCTCTTTCTTCGAGAAAACATAACCCTTTTATTGCCGTTAACTGCGGCGCTATCCCGGAGGGCACCATCGATTCTGAATTATTCGGTCATGAGAAAGGATCTTTTACCGGAGCGGTAGACAGCCGTAAAGGATATTTTGAAACAGTGAATGGCGGTACCATCTTCATGGATGAAATAGGGGAAATGCCCCTGGGTACGCAGGCCAGGTTATTGCGGGTACTGGAAACAGGCGAGTTCATCCGCGTAGGTTCTTCTAAAGTTCAGAAAACCGATGTACGGGTAATTGCGGCCACCAACCGTGAATTGCTGGAGTTTACACAGAAAGGAAGGTTCCGCGAGGACCTGTATTACCGGTTAAGCACGGTTCCTATACGGGTGCCCGCTTTGCGTGACCGTAAAGAAGATATTCAATTGTTGTTCCGGAAATTTGTAGTTGATTTTGCCGAACGCTACAAGACCACTTCCATACAACTGGAAGATGAGGCAAAAAACATGTTAATTAACTACCAGTGGCCCGGTAATGTGCGTGAGTTGAAGAATATTGCAGAGCAGATTTCTGTGTTGAGTGCAAACCCGTTGATAACGGCCGCTGATATGCGGAGGTTTCTGCCGGAGCGCACCGAGAACCGCTTACCCGTGCTGGCGGGCCAAACGCCTGCTGGCGAATTTTCCAGTGAAAGAGAAATCCTTTACAAACTTTTCTTCGATATGAAGAAAGATGTAACCGAGTTGAAAAAAATGTTCCTTGATATTTTGCAGAATCCTTCCCTGGTAAGCAGCGCCGCCAGCTATACAAGGGATTCGCTTTTAAACGATTTTCATACCAATGGGGATACGGGAAATATGATAGCACCGGTTATGCAGCAGCCGGTGAATACACAAACTTCTTTTCTCCCCACAGGGGCAGGTGGGTCTTCGCATCCGGTATTAATGCACGATGATATACACCAGCATGAAGAAATAGAAGAATCGCTGAACATAATGGATAAGGAAAAGGAACTGATCATTAAAGCGCTGAAAAAACACAAAGGCAAGAGACGCGACGCATCTCTGGACCTGGGCATCAGTGAACGAACTTTGTACAGGAAGCTGAAGGAATATGATATTGATGAGTGAGAGTGAGAGCGAGAGTTATGAGTTTGGAGTTTGGAGTTTTTTTAGTGGAAGCTATTTCAATTTATAATCTATGGTCTGGAAATTTTTTAGGGGGTATGGATTTGTTTTTTTTGGCGGGCTGGTTATGTTAGCGCTGGCTTCATGTGGTGTGTATAAGTTTAATGATACGGGGGGGATGGATTTTTCGCTGATAAAAACAGTAAAAATTGCGTTTATTGAAAATAAGGCCAGCTATGTGAATCCGCAGGTGGCCCAGAAGTTTTATGACAAGATCCAGCAGAAAGTAATTACGGGTACCAAACTAAAAAGAACCAATGACGATAATGCGGGGATGATTATCAGTGGCACCATCATCAATTATGATCCCAGTCAGACCGTAAGTATCAACGCCCAGCAGGCCACCACCAACCGGCTTACGGTAACCATGCGGGTAAATGTGAAAAAGAATTATGACAACACGATGGATGAATTCAATGTAAGCCGCAGTTTTGATTATGCCGCCAGTCTCTCGTTGCAGCAGGCAGAGGGACAATTGCTGGATGAAGTGGTGCGTACCCTTACAGATGAGATTTTTAACCGAATATTCTCCAACTGGTAACCAATCGTTATTTTTACGTGATGAATGCCACCCAGGAAAAAGCCATATCCCACCTCATCGGCTATACGCAGTCACCCGAAGAGTCCCTTGAATCATGGCAAAAACTGGCAGATACCCACCCCTATTTCATTCCGGCGCAGTTTTTTCTTTCCTATGGGCTGAAGCAACGATCGCATGCCGCTGCCGCAGCACAGATAGTAAAAACCAGCCTTTACTTCAGTAATACGCATTGGCTCCAGTACCAGTTGTATGTGGAACCGGTAAGAAAGAAGCCTAACAAAGGCAATGACGCATTTTACCTGTCAGATACCGTTGGGCAGGGCGTTAGAGAAGATATGGGAGACGAACACGCGCTCAGCGCGGAACATATAACTGCCCTTGCGGCCAAAACTGCCGGTGAGCCGGCGGCTGAAAGCAAGATATCCAGCATACTATCCAACCAGTTGGCGGATTTTAAGAAACCGGTAGCTGATTCTGATAAACTGGATATTGATGCGATAAGGGAACAAATGCATACAGTGGACTATTTTGCCTCTCAGGGAATTAAAATAGACCTTTCAAAAATACCGCAGGATAAGCTGACCACTCATCTCAGGAAGTTCACTGATTGGCTGAAACAGATGAAGAACCCCGAGCCCAGCCAGGACCTTGGCACGAGCCAGGAAATGGAAAATGCGGTGATGGAGATAGCCAAATCATCCAATATTTCCCGCGAGGTACTTACGGAGGCGATGGCAGAAGTGCTGGCCAAACAGGGGCAGGTGGAGAAAGCCATCCAGTTGCTGATCAAATTAAGTTTCATAAATCCTGAAAAATCCAGTTATTTTGCGGCTCGAATCGAACAATTAAAAGGAATTATATGATCATTTTGTTTTTGATCCTTATCGCGGTAGCTTCTGTGGCGTTAGGATTTATGGTTTTGGTGCAGAATCCCAAAGGCGGCGGCCTTTCCGGCAGTGTGGGTGGTTTCAGCAACCAGTTGATGGGAGTTAAACAAACTACGGATGTACTTGAAAAAGGAACCTGGCTTTTTGCGGCCATTATCGCTGTGCTCGCCCTGTTCTCTACCCTGTTTCTGAAAGGTGGTGCCAATGATGGAGTCTCCGACTCATTGTTACAGAAAGTACCAACCACACAGAGTGCGCCCGCACCTGTTCCGGTGGCACCTTCCAATGCAACTACGGCTACGCCCGACACGTTGAAGAAATAATGCGGGTTAAGATATTTTAACACCCTGTCTGTATTTTCAGGCAGGGTTTTTTATTTAACTTGACTTATGCGAAGACCTGTTAC
This sequence comes from Chitinophagaceae bacterium, assembly GCA_031424835.1. Classification (GTDB taxonomy): domain Bacteria; phylum Bacteroidota; class Bacteroidia; order Chitinophagales; family Chitinophagaceae; genus Sediminibacterium. The sequence continues at coordinate 46,907 of JANPIE010000072.1, read as the reverse complement.
CTTATTGATTTTAGCAGCCCTGTTGGTTATCGCTTTCCTGGCCTGGCAGGTATTTGGATCAGGCACTTCCTTTTCTGAAAAAACACGCACATTCATCGTCCCCGCTGGAAAAACCGATAAAGCTTCGGTGATGGCCGCTATGAAACAAAACGGCATTCTTAGCAGTCCGGGTGTTTTCTCTTGGCTGGGTTCCGGGATGGGCATCTGGGAAAAAATTAAAGCGGGCAAATACGAAGTAAAAAGGGGACAGAGCCAACTGGCTATTGCACGCATGCTAAAGAACGGAAGGCTTGCTGAATTCAGGCTGGTCATTAATAAAGTACGAACCAAAGAACAACTGGCCCACCTGATCAGCAAAAATTTCGAGCCGGATTCAGTATCGGTAGTCAGGTACCTCAGCACTAACGACTCACTCAAAAAGTTTGGAGTAGACACCAATACATTCCTCACCCTGATCATCCCCGATACCTACCGTTTTTATTGGAACACCTCTTTACACAGGATTATGAAGAAGCTCTCCGATACAAAGGATGCATTCTGGCAGCGAAATGAACGTTTGACTAAAGCAGCCGTCATCCGCTTTAGTCCCGAAGAGGTGTACACCATTGCGTCTATAATTGATGAAGAAACGAACAAAGAAAGCGACAAAGCAAAAATAGCCAGCGTGTATATCAACAGGGTAAGAGCAGGTATGCCCCTTCAGGCCGACCCAACCATTAAGTTTGCGATGAAAGATTTTACGCTCCGCCGCATCTACACAAAATACCTCTCACACCCCTCGCCTTTCAATACCTACCGGAACAGGGGGCTGCCACCAGGCCCTATCTGCACGCCGATGCCAAAGACGATTGATATTGTTTTAAGCGCGCCAAAAACAGACTATGTATATTTTGTGGCCAAAAGCGATTTTAGCGGTTACCATCATTTCAGCCCAACGCTGGAGGAACATAACCGATATGCCCGGGAATACCAGAAAGCCCTTGATATTTACCTGGCACGAAAACAGCAAAAGACAGGACCTTGACACGTTTTGAGAAAATGATATGGCAATCAGCACCCATTGCTTACCTCACTACGAAGAGCAAGACAATTGTTATGCCCGGCTTTCATGGACTGCCGCTGTATGATGTGGGTGTCTTTTTTGTGAACCAGGTGAAGAAAGTTGGGCTGAATGAGCGCGCCGCCGCTATCTCTTTTAACCTGATTATGGCACTTCCGGCAGGTTGCTTGTTTCTTTTTTCGCTGTTACCGTATTTCCCGAACGCGGATAAACTACGCAACGAGATACTCGGTCTATTCAAGGACATTTCTCCCAGCAGTGACACCTATAAATTTATGAACGAACTGGTGACTGACCTTATCGGGCAGGAGCATGCGGGTATTTTTTCATTTGGTTTCCTGGCGCTGATCTTTTACGCCTCCAATGCGATGGTGGGTGTTATCCGCACTTTCGATAAGTCTATACAGGAAAGCAAAAGAAAATTTTTTATGCAAAGGCGGCTTCGTGCCATACGCCTTACGTTTATCCTGATCATTCTGGTGATCATTGCCACACTTGCCCTGCTGATAGGACGTGAGCAACTGGTTTTTGTTTTAAAGAACGTATTCGATATGCAGAAACGCACCGAGCGGTTACCCTGGTGGAACGCCATGCGCTGGAGCATCATCATCGCGCTGCTGTTTTTTGGGATAGGACTCGTCTATAAATTTGCACCCTCCGTAAAAAAAAGATGGAACCTGCTTTCCCCCGGATCCATTCTGGCCACTACCCTTACGCTGCTGACCACCATCCTGTTTTCTTACTGGGTGAATAGCTTTGGCAGTTACAATAAGGTCTATGGTTCCATTGGTACTATGTTGATCATCATGGTACTCATGTATATCAATTCGTTAATTCTGTTGATCGGTTTTGAACTAAATGTAAGTATTGCTTATCTTACCAGGGAGGCGGAAGAACGGATCGTAAAAGAAGAGATGAAGCTGGAAGAGCAGGTCCTGAAGAAATTGATCTAGCCCCGGCAGTATAGGGTCCATAGTCCATGGACCATGGACCATGGACTATGGACTATGGACCACGAGCCTAAAAAAATTCATCACCCAAAATATACCTCAATGAAAAAGCTACTCATCGCGTTATCCGGTTTTTTTTCCGTCGTTTTTTGTTGCGCGCAGAATACTACCCTTTCCATTGGCAGTGCGGCGCCTATGAGCGATGTGAAAATGAAAGATATTTCAGGAAAGGAAGTCTCTATCAAAGAAGCCATGCAACGAAATGGTGTGCTGGTGATGTTTTCCTGCAATACCTGTCCGTATGTGGTTAAGAACCAGTCACGCACGCGGCAACTTGCGGCGTTTGCCAAAGAAAATAACATTGGGGTAATCCTGCTCAATTCCAATGAAGGTGGCCGTGACGGCAGCGATTCTTATGCTGACATGCAATCCTATGCCAAAGCGCAGGGTTATAATTTTTATTATACAGTAGATACCGACTCCAGGATCGCCAATGCGTTTGGCGCTACGCGTACACCCGAGGTGTACCTGTTCAATGCAGGTGGTGTGCTTCAGTATAAGGGAGCCATAGACGACAATCCTTCAGACGCAGGCAATGTAAAACGTGGGCATGCCAGGGAGGCCATAACGGAGATGCTCGCAGGTAAGGAAATCACGGTAAAAGAGAGTCGTTCGGTTGGCTGCGCCATTAAGCGGTCAAAATAAAAAGCAGGTTTTGTTATGGATTTCAAAAATGGGTGCATCCCATTGATAACCATAAAATGTTTGCTTATGAACCTGCATTTTACACTCCGTAACATTATTGTTGTTTGCGTTCTTTTCATGATCACCTATGCATTGGCCGAGGGCATTAGAAATAGCAATGTACTGGGGATTGTGCTTGCGCTGGGAAGTATGGTAGCCTTATTTGTTTGTGTACACCTGTTCGGAAAACTGGTACAAACCCAACGGCCCGATGAAGACGAGGCCGACGCCTAATGCGCCCGGGGAAACCGCGCCGCTATTCAATAAGCTTCTGTAATGCCAATTTGAATTTTTCCTCCGGCACCTGCTCCCCGAAGAATGCTCTGTACCCTTTTTGGTTATTGACCATTAGGGTTACCGGTATGGCTCCATCCCAGGATTTATCGATCCGCGGACAGAATATGTCTGCATCAGTTTCATTCAACCAAACGATCTCTGAGCGGTAGCCATTTTTTTTGGCGAAGGCCCTGATGGTATTGGGATAATCATCTGCAAAATCGATACTTACCAGGAGTAACTTTATTTTCTTTCCATAGGCAGCCACCTGTTTTTCAAACCAGGGGATTTCTCTTACGCATGGTCCGCACCAACTGGCCCAGAAATTAACAACTACCGGCACTGAACTGGTATCGATCATCTTCATAAGTTGGTCGATCTTTAATTTCCTGATGGGCTGCGCCTCAGCGGTAACCTGCACGCCGAGAAAAGCCATAAGCACGAATATTTTCTTCATCTGTTTCATGGGTCTGTGTCGGGGTCTTCCGGGGTTACACCCCATTGGTTTAGTAGTTCAGTTATTCTATCAGCAGTTAAGCCTGGCGCATCATAGTGGCCAGCCAATTTTTTCTGCCTGAGCGCTTCGTAAATACTCACTGCGCAGGCTACCGAAATATTCAGGCTCCGTATGATCCCCATTTGAGGAATTAAAAAATTGCCATCAGCCAGTTGCCTGCTCTCCTCGCTCACGCCATCATGTTCATTTCCAAAGACCAAAGCAATGCTCCCGGTGAAGTCAATATCATACAAACTTACGGAATCTCCTGCCAGGTGGGTGGTCAATATCCTGTTATACTGTTTTCGCAGCGCAGAGAAACAATCCTGCGCGTTGTCGTAGTGATGAACCGTTATCCATTTGGCGGCGCTGCTACTGCTTCTGGGGCCAAATTTTTTATGGGGAGGTATCTTGGTATTGAGTATATAAATATCCTGTATTCCAACCGCATCGCAGGTACGCATAACCGCAGACACGTTATGCGGATCGTTCACATTTTCCATCACCACGGCCAACCCGGCCTGGCGGTTATGCAGCACTGTCAGTAATTTGTCTCTTCGTTCCGGCGTCATGCTTCAGGAATATGGCCCGAAATTCGACAAGACAGGCCAACAAAACAAAAATTGATTTACCATCGCCTCCGTTAGACACGGTAGCGCATAAAAAAAGCATGGCGGAATATCCACCATGCAATATCAATCGTTAAAGGCCCGTTTATTTAACCTCTGCCCCTTTCAGATTTCCAACGGCCATTCCCATTGCCATTGCCATTGCCGTTTCCACGACCATTGTTCCAGTCATCACGATCTTCTAACCGCTTATTGTCAAATCGCTGGTTACCATCTCTGCGATCGAACCGGTCATTGCGATCGTTGCGGTCATTACGGCCGTTGCGGCTATAGCGATTGTCGAATCGGTCATTATCACGCCGCATGGCTGAATTGTGCCAGGTATTGTAGTACCGGCTGTAACGCTGCCTGTACCTGTCGGCATACATATAAGGCCTGGGTTCGTTTACTACCACTTTGTACCCTCTTGCGAGGTCGTACCCGCGGTACATATAGGGAAGCTCGTAAGCATTGATCCATTGTCCGCGATCGAAGTAGACGAACTGGCGACCATGTAAGTCGTAGTAAACATCTATCTCCGGTAAATAATAGAAGTCGCCAACCTGGTTACCGGGCAGGCCCCAGCTAGGTCTTCCCATGTTAAGGTTTACATTTACCCTTACCTGTGCTTCAGACTGGTTGGCGAAAAAGAAAGAAGCTCCTGTTACAACTGCTGCAAGTAATAAACTTTTCATATAGATATGTTTTAATTACCCTCACATATCCAAAGCAGGTGCCACAAATGCCAGGTATTGTTATAAATAAGTGAATGCTTATGGTACCGATAAAAAAATCGGCGAATGAGATTCAGCCAACGGCGAGGGAAGTTCGGCGTTTGGAGTCGGAAGTCTGGGGTCGGGAGTTTGGCGATGCGAGTGGGCGCGCGGTTTGTAAAACCAGACTCCTAACTCCTAACAAATATTCCAAGCCCGCTTTTACCCGAGAGGGAAACATGGCCCTGGTGAAAACTGATTCCTTCCGCGATATCTTCGGATAACAATAGCGGGCCATCCATATCTACATGATCGAGCTGTGGCAAAAAATTAGCAATGGCCGCAGAACCGATAGAAGATTCATTCATACTACCCATCATCACCTGCAGACCCAGGGATCTTGCTTCTTTGATCATGCGAAGCGCGGGCGTAATGCCACTGCATTTGGTGAGTTTGATATTGATACCATGAAAATGATGGTGGCACCTGGCAACATCCTTTTCTGATACGCAGCTTTCATCGGCAAATAAAGGTAGTGGTGATCTGTCGTACAATATTTTCATTCCCTCCCAATCATCCCGGGCCAGCGGCTGTTCTATGAACTCCACTCCCAAAGCAGCCAGTTGCGGTATCTTATCCGCTGCTTCAGTTACTGTCCACGCGGCATTGGCATCAACGCGCAAAACTGCGTCGGTATGATTTCGCAGGGCCGTTACGATTTCAATGTCTTCCTGCGTACCCAGTTTTATTTTGTATACGGGCCAGGGTTTAGCTTTCATTTTAGCAACCATTTTTTCAATGGTGTCAATACCAATCGTATAATCGGTTACGGGAACATTCTCCCAGGCTGTGTTCCATAATTCATACAAAGGCTTGTTCTTCATCTTACCAAAAAGATCCCAGCAGGCCATATCCAGGGCACATACCAGGAACGGGTCATTTGGAAACAGGTGGTGCAGGTAATGCCAGTAACGTTCGGGCTCAGTGAGCGCAAATTTTTCAACCAGTTGGCGTTTGGATTCAAGTTTCTCTATCATTTCCTCCACCGTCACTTTGTAATAAGCGATCGCCGGCGCCTCGCCAAACCCGCGGTATGATCCGAGCTCCAGCGCCACGACCAGGGCAGGCTGGTGTGTTTTTGTACGGCCGTGAGAAATGGTGAAGGGATATTCGAACGGAAGGTTGGAAGAGAGATAGCTGAGTTTCAAAGCAAATGATTTCTGCAAAGGAAAGGAAAAAAAATATCGAATACCGAACAGGGAATGTTGAATACCGAAATAAGATTTTCCTTCCTCATTCTACATTCCTTGTTGGATATTCAATAAAGGATTAGGTAGAATAGACTCAATTACATCTGCAATACCCGCTACCGATTTTTTGTATACCCGCTCAGAACCATTATTGGCTGCCCCAAATGTCTTAATGCCTCCGTGTAGCTCTGTGTATTCTGTGGCTCTGTTGTGCAGCCTTCCCACCAATAGTAAAGCGAAGGCTGCACCACAGAGCCAGGGAGCGTAAGGAGGTTACGCAGAGTGATCTACATGCTAACCTTGGTGCGGCTTTGCGTGCATTCTACCTAATCCTATATTCAATATGAATCCGCCCTGCCACTATTCAATACCAACTGTTTCAACTCGTCGTTGAACGCATCAGCATGCAGCAATTCCTCCAGAGTGATGTGCATCCTGTACTGCCAGTAATGTTTGGGATCTGCGGGGATATTAATCCGTTCATCATGGGGATTTTCGCGGCGGATGTTTTCATCCATTCCAAGCAGGTCCTGCAACTGGAATACACTCCACATTGCTGGCGAATAAAGGTGTTGTATAACAATTGCCTTATTGATCCATGCCTCACAATGTACCGGGGCCTCACCCCACTGGCCAAGTTCGTGGTTATAGAAATGCTGTATCCTTTCCCTGTCTTCCTCCCACCAGCCCCGAACCGTACTCATATCATGCGTAGAAGGCGTAACCACGCTCAGGTATGGCGCGTCATTGGGGTGAAAAAATTCCCGCTGCGGATCTTTGGGCATGCGTTGTATTTCCAGGCTCAGTAATCCAAGCTGGTGCATTACGGCCGGTACACAGGATGGAACCATACCGAGGTCCTCCCCGCAAACCAGCATATTCGTTACCCGTTTAAGTGCGGGCAATTTCTGCAATGCTTCCTTCATCCAGAAATCATCCTGCCTGCGGAAAAAATAATCAACATATAATTCTTTCAACTGTGCCTGTGTATCGGGTTCCAGGTTACGGAAGGATGCAGTGTTCTCCATACCAAAACGGAAATGGAACTGCTGGCCATCACCCTGTTCTGCTTCAAATAAAATAACATTGCTCAGCAGGTCGTACAATCCCTGGCGGATCTTTGCATGCAGTTCATCCTGTTCCAGCGATTGAAAATGAATCTCCACCGCACGCTGTGTGCTGTACTCAGGCTTGAGCACATAACTGCCAAAACCATCATAGTTCAGGAACATGCTTTTGACCAATTCATTATCATACCCGAATATTTCCCACAACACACTTTCAGTTATGAATGGTTTTGTATAACGGTAATGATCGAACCATATATTCCTGCTGTGAAACTCCTGGATATGCACGGGTATTGCGGGAACAAAATGACCCATGATCCCTTCCACGGCATGCATAGGAATGCTCCAGATACGAAAGAATCCCAGGATATGATCGATACGAAACGCATCGAAGTAATCACTCATTTGCGCAAACCGTTGCTTCCACCAGGCAAAACCATCTTCGCGCATACGGTGCCAGTTATAGGTAGGGAATCCCCAGTTCTGCCCCTTAATGGCAAAATCATCCGGCGGCGCGCCCGCCTGGAAATCCATATGGTATAACTCGGGGGCCTGCCATGCATCTGCACCGTGGCGGTATACGCCAATAGCTATATCACCTTTTACAATGATCCCATTGGCGTGTGCATAGGCAAATGCTTCCTTCAATTGCAGGTGCAACTGGTACTGGATAAAATAATGCAGCGCAATATCTGAAAAGGCGGCTGAGTCTGTGCTTGTCAGCTCTTCAATGGCGGCAGGATCATACTTTTTATAGGCGGGCCATTTACTGAAATCAACAGTTCCATACTGGTCGCGCAGGTAACAGAAAGCTGCGTAGGGTACCAGCCAATGTTTGTTCTCTGCAAAATATTGCTGGTATCCGGCCTCCTGCAGAAAGCTACCGTTGGTATCCCGGTAAATCTCCGCAACAAAATCCCATTTTATCCTGGCCACCGTTACATAGTCCACCTTGTCAAGTGCATTCAGGCGCTGGCGCTCGGCTTCGAGTTTTTTTAGTTTTTTTTGACTAACCGCTGTTCCCTTTATTTTCGAGAGGTTAACATAAATAGGATGCAGTGCAAAAGCAGAGATGGCCGCATAGGGGTAGGAATCTGTCCAGCTATGGGTGGCAGTGGTATCATTCACCGGAAGCAGTTGTATCATCTTTAATCCGGTTCGCTTTGCCCAGTCAACCAAAAGCGACAGGTCGCTGAATTCGCCAACACCAAAACTTTTATCGCTGCGCAGACTGAAAACGGGTATGGCAATCCCCGCGCCTTTCCAGGTATTGCCTGGCAGCACGGCCCATCCATCGTTCAATACGGTTAGCCTTTTCATTTTTCCTGCATCATGCAAAACGCGGTTGTTGCCGTCCTCGAAACGGACAAATGTTTTTGCCGCTGTATCATATACGCCATACTTATACGCGATAGGAAAAACTTCTTTTGAAAGATCAAGCGATAATTCATATGCGTCGTTATCATCGGCGCGACGCATAAGCAGTGGTTCAGCCGTGTTCCAGTTGGCCAGCGCGTCACAACTGCCCAGTGCGCATAGGGTTTGTCCTTTTGCAAGCAGCGGCGTTTTTACGCGGAGTATGTGCGTGGTTTTTTTTGGTGCCGTCACAGTTACTGCGGTAGTGTTTCCTGTAAGAAGTACCTGGGTAAAAGGTTCCGTATAAAAACAATTCTCGTAAAACCCTGCATAGTTCCACGCATCTATACAAACCAGTTCTTCGGACTTTATCCGGGCGGGATTAAACATTTTATCTGTACCCCAATCAAAGCTCAGTGTGCCATCAGCATTCTTTACAAGATAATTGTAGGTGATGTTGCTGTCAAGCGAAGCGATTTCGGCAATATCCATAACAGCATACCAGTGCTCTTCATCAAAATATTGCATGGGCACGGCGTTTTCCACCACCCCTCCTCCCAGCAATGGGTGATTTCCCAATAAAAAAACTTCCTGTCCAAATGAAGTATGGAAACGCAACTGGAACAAAATTCTTTTTACCGGCGAGGTTTTGGATGCTGCTGGTTTCCTGGTAATATGGGTATTTTTCGCCCTGGCCGTTGCTGTATTTTTCTGCGCCGTTTTTTTTGTGCTTGTTTTTTTTGTGGTTGTTTTTTTTGAAACGGGTTTTGCACTATGCGATTTTGATCCCTCGTTTTTCGTAGCAGACACTTGCTGCTTACTTTGACCATTGGTGACGACAGTTTGCCTATTTGCGGCTTTTGTAGTTTTTGCCTTTGGGGCCTTTGGCGACACAGGCTGATCGGTCATTTTATTTTCAACAGGCAAAATCTCAGGTTTTAGGAGTGCTAATGTAGCAAAACAATGTGTAAATCACACACATTCAAACGGGTTTCTGGTCTATTTGGGTTTGCAGGTTTCCAGTTTTAGCCAGGTTGCATAATTCAGTGCAGGAATGGGCCGATTGAGAAACCAAAACTGCCCTAGGCGCTCCCCCGAACCAGGTCCGCCCCTTTCTCTCCTATCATAATGGTGGCAGCATTTGTATTTCCCGAAATGATGGTGGGCATAACTGAGGCGTCAATCACCCGAAGGCATTTAACGCCATGCACTTTCAACTGGTCGTCCACTACGGCAAGCGCATCGTTACCCATTTTACAGGTGCCTACGGGGTGATAAAGTGTTTCAACGCTTTTGTCTATATGCGCATGCAGTTGTGCATCACTGAAGGTGGGTTGCGGAAAACTGCTCCCCTCTACAGAATATCCATTCAACGAGCCCGCACCCATTACTTCCATGGCTTTTTTCAACGCTGTGAGTAAAACTTCCCGGTCGCGGGCCGCTGATAAGATATTTGGATGAATAACCGGGTGATCGGTTGGCTTTGAACTTTTTAACCCGATATAACCCCGGCTTTCAGGCCTGATCAATACAGCCATGATACCAAAACCATCGCGACGGCTGAATGTATTTATATCATAGATATCAGTGGAATAATCATCGGCGATACCCAGCGGCACAAAATGAAATTGAATATCGGGCCGCGTCAATGCAGGATCCGATCGCAAAAATGCATTGGCTTCAATGGGGCTATTGGCCAATGGACCGTTTTTGAATACCAGGTGCTGTAAAAATGCCTTCCCAAGGTTCCAGGGCTTTAATAAGGAATTGGCAGTGGCAACGGTACTGAGGCTACTGGTGCCTGTCCAGATATGGTCCTGCAGGTTCTTACCCACACCCGGCAATGGAAACAACATATCGATGCCCTGTTTCCCCAGTTCCAGCGGATCGCCGATGCCGGACAGCATCAGTATATGTGGTGATTGTATGGCTCCTCCCGCCAGGATAACTTCTTTGCCACAATTGATGCGCTCCGAATCTGAATAACCGGTCATCACTTCCACGCCTTCTGCACGGCCATGCTCTACCAGGATACGCCGAACATAGGTATTGGTTCTTACCGTAAGGTTGGAACGCCGCATAGCGGGTTTAAGAAAAGCGGCAGCCGTACTGTGCCGCCTGTTCTTGCGGATCGTAAACTGAAGCATGCCCGCACCCTCCTGTTCTATTCCATTGTAATCATTGTTGCGCGGTATACCACATTCCTCACATGCCTCTACAAATACAGGCGCAAGCAGGCTGGGTTGTTTTGAGAGGGTAATGTTCAGCGGCCCCCCTTCACCATGGTAAGGTTCGCCAAACTGTTCATGGTTCTCGGATCGTTTGAAATAAGGCAATACATCCTCATAGCCCCATCCTCTATTACCCAGTGCGGCCCACTCATTGTAATCTTCACGGTTTCCCCGCACATACGCCATCGCATTGGTGGAACTGCTGCCGCCCAAGGTTTTGCCCCGGGGCACATACAGGCGCCTGTTACCGATATGCTTCTGTGGCTCTGTCCAGAACGACCAGTCAACCGCTGTATGATTCAGTTTGGAATAGGCTCCGGGAATATGAATCTCCTTTTTTTTATCTGCTGGGCCGGCTTCCAGTAAAAGTACCCTGCAGGACGGATCCTCTGTTAGCCTGCTGGCCAGCACACAGCCAGCTGAACCGGCACCGATGATGATGTAGTCAAAGCGCATTAGTTTGGTTGATGTTGTTTCCCCGCCCGGCGGGATAATGTAAAACGGACATCAATATATCATTTTGTCCGCGAATCCCGTAGCTTTTTAGAAAATCCCTTTGGGAGTCTGGAGATAGGAGTCTGGAGTTTGTTATTATTAAGCCGTATGAATATTCAGGCAATTCCAAACTCCTAACTCCAGACTCCAAACGCTTATATTTGTGCACTAACAGCCGTTCGTATGACCATAGCGTTTAACAGGAATGAAGATTGGATGAAAATGGCAGTAAGCCAGACCAGGCAGCACATAGAAAAAATCAAACAGGGTGGCGGAAAAAAAGCGATTGAAAAGCAACACGAACGCAACAAATTAACGGCGCGTGAACGTATCGCTTATTTATGCGATAAGGATACTGACTTTATAGAGATCGGTGCGTTTGCGGGATTTGATATGTACGAGGAACAGGGAGGCTGTCCTGCGGGTGGCACGGTGGCTGGGTTGGGTTATGTTAGCGGACGCCAGTGCGTGATACTTGCCAATGACCAGACCGTAAAAGCGGGTGCCTGGTTTCCCATCACCGGAAAAAAAAATCTCCGCATGCAGGAGATCGCGATGGAAAATAAATTGCCGGTTATTTACCTGGTGGATAGTGCAGGGGTGTTCCTTCCCATGCAGGATGAAATATTTCCTGATAAAGAACATTTTGGCCGCATCTTCCGAAACAATGCCAGGATGAGTGCGATGGGAATTACACAGATCGCGGCGGTGATGGGCCCCTGCGTGGCAGGTGGCGCGTACCTGCCAATCATGAGTGATGAAACGTTGATGGTGGAAGGCAATGGAAGTATTTTCCTGGCCGGACCTTATCTCGTAAAAGCAGCCATTGGTGAAGATACCGACAATGAAACACTGGGTGGGGCAGCCACGCATACCGAGATCAGCGGTATTGCAGATTATAAATTTGCAACCGAACAGGAATGCCTGGACCATGTGAAAAAGATCATGGATAAATTGGGCAAACCTGCTACCGCGGGCTTTGACCGGATAAAGGCATTGCCTCCAAAGAAGGACCCCCATGAACTTTACGGCATCATGCACGAGGGAAACCTTAAACCTTATGACATGCTGGAGATCATTGAACGCATGGTAGACAACAGTGAATTCGACGAGTTCAAAAAAGATTATGGCAAAACCATTTTATGCGGCTATGCAAGAATAGAGGGATGGGCCGTGGGTATTGTAGCCAACCAGCGCCTGGTTAGTAAAAATAAAAAAGGGGAAATGCAGATAGGCGGTGTTATTTATAACGACAGTGCAGACAAAGCGGCCCGTTTTATCATGAATTGTAATCAGAAAAAAATACCCCTTCTTTTTCTCCAGGATGTGACGGGTTTTATGGTTGGCACCCGCAGTGAGCACAGCGGCATTATCAAAGATGGTGCAAAACTGGTGAATGCCGTAGCCAACTCAGTGGTTCCGAAAATCACTGTCATTATTGGCAACAGTTATGGCGCCGGTAATTATGCCATGTGCGGAAAAGCGTATGATCCACGTTTTATTTATGCGTGGCCTTCTGCAAAAATTGCGGTAATGGGTGGCGACCAGGCTGCGAAAACTTTATTGCAGATACAGGTAGCGGCGATGAAAGCCAAGGGAAGAGAAGTTAGCGCAGAGGAGGAAAAAACATTGCTGGATACCATCAAAAACCGGTATGATACTCAAACTTCTCCCTATTATGCCGCCGCCCGCCTTTGGGTAGATCATATCATCGACCCCATAGACACCCGCAGACTGGTTTCGGAAGGTATTGCCGCCGCTGATAAAAATGCGGATATCAGTGATTTCAGGATGGGGGTTTTCCAGGTGTAGCACTAAGGGCTTCTTTTTATGATGGCAAATTGCCAACAGACCATGATAGCGAAATCGGAATTCACTGATCAGCCTTTGCGCCAGCCCTCCGTTCAATTGTTGACATTTCACCCCAAATGTGATAGCATAAAAATTGCAGGCCTTTTCTGAAAGATAAGCGATGAAAGTGTATAGCAGCACAGGCCGCGACCCGGTGCAGAAAGCGAGAACCGTATGCCGGAAGAAATTCCTGTTCTATTTCAAGAAAGGTTTTGCTGATCCTACTTACCATGCCTGGGAACGGGATTATAAATTTGAAGCGCATACTCACTTCAGGGAAACGTTGCACCGTGAGGAATATCTACGTCTATTAAATGCAGGTCAGTACGATGAACTTGCGCAGCGAATTATTCGTATCGAATCAAGAACCAATCTTTTGTTTTCATTTGAAAAGATGGCATTGCGCGATGCTGTAAAAACAACGGCGGGGGCCAGGTCATTTACGAATGGATTGTATAACTATATCTATGGAAGTGATGCACTGCAGCAACGCTTTGAAGAATTCACCGAAACACTGGATTCTCTTCCACGTATCCAGACGCGCGTGCTTACCTGGCCATTACACACCGTATTTGGTTTCATCGGTAATCCAAAAGAGCACATCTTTTTAAAGCCGCGTGTAACAAGGATCGCCGCAGAAAAATATGGCTTTAACTTTCAGTACGAATCGAGGCCTAACTGGGATACCTATCAAAGCCTGCTTGATTTTGCAGGGCAGATCAACAAGGACATGGATGTGTATAAGCCGGTAGATTATATAGACCTGCAGTCATTTATCTGGGTAATGGGTTCTGATGAATATCCTGATTAATGGCTGTACACCTTGCAAAAAAAAGCCGTCCTGCAAATGCAGAACGGCTAATATATGTCAAGAGGAAATTCCGTGTTATTTAATAGGTGGTATATCGATAATCACCGTCCGGTTGTAAAAACGTTGCTCCGGTAAATTGTTTTCAAAAGGTGACATACCCTGGTCCTCACCAAAACCATAGGTTTCAAATTTCACCCCTTTCTTTCCTGCCTTGGCAAGTGCGCGCTCTATAATTCGCTGGGCACCCATTGCGCGTTCCTGCGATAGGGTTTGGTTGTACCTTTCTTCTCCGATAACATCTGTATGTCCATGTATAATCACCGTTCCATTCTCCGGTATCAAAGGTGTAACTACATCCGTAAGGAAAGTTTCATAGGCTTCAATGGCATTTGAACGGTCATAGTCAAACAGGATACTGTAACGCAGGCCTTCCTGCTGTACCTCATCCCTTTTCATTAAACTCACAGAACTTTCTTTTCGAATGGTATTCCCTGCGTTGGTTTGTCCCACCATTAATATCTTGTAATTACCCTGGCTGTTATTTCCCAGGATGGTTTTACCAGGAAGCGATGCATAGTTAGCGGTGAATGGTCCGTAACGCTGCACATTGGACTGTTCATCGGTTACTTCCACCGACCATGATTTCAAAAGTTCCTGCGCGCCATCTACTGTGAAGATCACATGGCTATCTAAGGGCTCTTCCTGCACACCCATGATCTGTACCGGTCGTAGGAATGGTGAGGTCACCCCTCCTACCTGCATCAGCAATTCAGGTGAGCGGCTTTCAATATCCACACGCCTGTTACCTTCTGCCAACAGGTTAAGGTCTGTTGTACCACCGGGTTGTCCTGAGGGGATAACCGGCTTGTCTCTTCCTTCTGTAGTTATCCGGGCACCATCAATGCCAAAAACGGTAACCAAATATCTTTTCACCTGTTCAGCCATGACTTTACCATCGGCGGGATTGTTATCTGATGCGCCCGATAATGTGATAGCGCTCTGCGGATTTGCGCGCAGGCGATCACCTACAATGTTGATCACATTGTGATACACGGCCAGTTGCCTGGCTGAGCGTCCCTTGTTCAGGTTATCAGGTTGTGCCTGCTGTAATTGCGCCTCCTGAAAAGCAGCGGCCTGTGTATTGTTTAAAGCGATATAACGGTTGGGTATTTCTGAAGAACCGATATCGAAGAACACAGAATTACGCAAAGGGAAAGTTTCCTTAACCTGGCGGCTCAGCGGAACCACTTTGGGCGCACGAACTGAAAACTGTACCTCTTTGTCGGCGAGAACTGTAACCGTTGTTACCACTCCCGGTGCCGGCGTAGGAGCCGCTACCGTTACCGGTGTTGTTCTGCCTGTTCCAAACTTTAATGCGATACCTGCACGCACTGTGTAGATGGACCATGATTCCACATTGCGCGGAGCCTGCCCCAGATCTGTCTGGAACGATGCGAATGGTGATAAGGTCATCTGTGTGGCGCTGTTCATTTTAGAAACCGGTATGTCAATACCTAAACCGGCCTGTGCAGAGAATACTGTTTTTTGTATGTTACTCCAGTCCCCCCTTGTATCAGGCTGTTTTTCCTGTGTATACGCAAAAGATTTCGCGACGTTGATACCAATGGTTGGCCCCGCAAAAATGTAAAATGCGCTTGAAAATGGCGCTATGCGCACACTGGGCTCTATGGCAACATAGGAAAGATCAGTGGTCAGGTTGGCCGGACAATTACAGGGGGCCATTACCTGGTCAAATTTTCCGCCACGGTTATCATAGGCCACGTTCAGCATAAGGCCCATAACTTTCTTGGGTCGGTACTCGATCAGTGCTGATGCATATGGCTTAACGCCATCGCCTTTATGAAAGGCCGTAGGTACACTAAGACTGCTGTTCAGCATTTGTGTTGTTCCACGGTATGTATTCATATTGGCAGCGCCAGAAAGTCCAAACCACCATTTGGGTTGTACACGTTGTGCACCGGCAGTAAGTCCTGCAAAGATCAACAGCAGTATGAGTAAGGCAGGTCTTTGCTTGGAGGTGATATATTGTAACATAAAACTGGTTTCTTTTAAAATGAATTCTTATGCGTTATTTGATGTGATCCTTTCGGGACCTGTATTTTATTTGGGTATGTTGATGGTTGTGTTGGTCATGGTTACAGACGCTACCAGCGAGAGTGCCCTACCATTCAGCACCGTTTGCACATTGTTGCCTGATGTAGAGAACGTTACCCCTGCGGAGGAGATAATGGTTCCTACCATTACACCGCCACCTGCGCCATTAATGGTTGCCGCACTGCCTACATACCAGTACACGTTCTTTGCCAGCGCACCGTTGATCAGCTTTACACTCTTGGCACCAGATGGGCCTGCAACACCTACTGTAAGTCCGGCAGCCGTCTGGAAAATCCATTCTGCATTGGGATCGCCTTTAGCATCCAGGGTAAGATCACCCATACTAATTTTGAATGTACCGCCTGCGGCTCTGTATACACCGGGTGCAAGGGTTAAGTTGCCCAGCTCACCTGCACCAGGATCAGTTCCGCCAGGTTTGGACGCTGGTGAAATAACGAGGTAAGCAAGATTCGCATCTGCCAGTCCCTGCGCTGCTATCGCACCTGAAGCTGCTGTTCCCGGAGGAGGGGGACTGGTATAGATTCTTCCCGTAACCAGTCCTTTGTTAAGTGGTGTTTCGGTATACACGTCACCTGTTGTACCATCATGGAAACCGGTGATCAATGTTGAGGCAGCCGTAGTTCCTATGCTACCACCGTTGATCACAGTATTGATTCCTTCATTGGTAATGCCCGCGTTTCCACCAAAGGCGCCAAACATGGCTGCTGTACCAAGGAATGACGGTGGTGGAGGTAACGGAGCTGCGGTAGTGGTAAATTTCCAAACATAGTTGGCTGCAAGTGCATTGCCTGTTTGATCCCTCGCGCCCGTTGTTATCGTAGCAGTATACTCTGTATTTGCTGCAAGATCAGCGGTGGGATTAAAACTGGCGGTAGTTCCGCTATAGGTCACCGTTCCTACAACCGGGGTAACCCCCTGCTGTAACGTGAACGTGAGTACATTGATGGTTGCAGGATCCATCGCCTTGCTGAATGTAGCCGTGACGATTTTACTAAGTATTACACCGGTTGCATTAGGTGCGGGATCTGTTGAGATAACTGTTGGCGGATTACCCGTAGTGGTAAATGTCCATGTATAATTTGACTGCAACGGATTTCCTGCAAGGTCTTTTGCTGCGGTAGTGATGGTACCGGTATACACCGTATTAGGTGATAATGGCAGGTTTGGTTTAAAACTAGCCATTGTTCCGGCATAACCCACAACACCGTTCACGGTGGTGGTTCCCTGTTTCAACGTAAACGAGTTACCGTCGATGGTGGCGGGATTCATAGCGGTACTGAAACTGGCAGTAATCAATTTATTAAGTGCCACATTGATCTCACCGTTTGCAGGGTCAGTTGATATTACCGTTGGCGCACTGGCAGTAGTAAAACTCCATGTGTAGTTAGCTGCCATGGCCACGCCTGCTGAATCTCTCGCACCGGTAGTGATGGTTCCGGTATACACCGTATTCACAGCCAGCGGCGCTGCGGGTGTGAAGCTGGCTTTACTATTTGCATAAGTTACAACACCTGCCACATTGGTGCTTCCCTGTCTCAAAGTGAAGGTGGTATTGTTAATAGTAGGTGCACTCATCGCCGTACTAAAGCTGGCGGTTACCACTTTATTAAGCGCCACATTGATATCGCCGTTGGCGGGATCCGTTGATACGACCACAGGTGCATTACCCGTAGTAAAACTCCATGTATAGTTGGCGGGAAGTGCATTACCCGAAGAATCTTTCGCGCCGGTGGTTACTGTACCAGTATATACCGTATTAACAGCATAAAGGCCCGCCGGGGTAAAGGATGCGGTCTTACCCGAATAACTTACCGTACCAGCCACCGTTGTTGTTCCCTGTTTAATGGTAAAATTGGTGGCATTGATAGTAGACGCGTCCATATTTTTACTGAACACAACATTCACCACTTTATTAAGCATAACATTGGTTGCACCGTTGGCGGGATCCGTGGAGAGAACCTGTGGAGGTGCTCCGGTGGCGAAGCTCCAGTTATAGTTTGCGGCCAGTGCATTACCGCCAACATCTTTCGCACCCGTTGTAATGGTTGCTGTATACGCTGCATTCGGTATAAGCGGGTTGGAAGGCGTGAAAGTAGCGATCATTCCCGCATAACTTACGGTACCTGCAACCGGCGTGACGCCCTGGCGCACGACAAATGTCGTGCTGTTGATCGTCAGCGGATCCATATTGGTACTGAAGGTGGCAGTAATAATTTTATTGAACCCTACATCCGTTGCACCATTAACAGGATTGGTGGCTACTACTGTAGGAACGGCACCGGTATTGAACGTCCAGGTGTAGTCGGCGATCATTGCATTCTTCGCCGGATCTTTTACACGGTTGGTGATAAGTGCTGTGTACACCGTATTTGCCGTAAGCGGACCTGATGGCGTAAAGGTGGCCACCAACCCTGAATAGGTTACTGTACCAAAGATCTGGGTTGTACCCTGCTTTAACACAAACGTTTCCGTATTGATAGAGGCAGGATCCATAGGCTCATTGAATGTGGCCGTAATGATTTTGTTCGTGGGCACATTGATGGCGCCGGCTGCAGGATCAGTGGAAACGACAACAGGACAAATACCTATGGTACCTGTCTCTTCCACCACTTTCTTACATCCCGCTGTAATGAGTCCGAATAGGATCATGATCAGCCAGAATTTACCTGTAAGGCCCGTGTATTTTATTTTTCTGAAAGGGGAAACTATGCCGCGTGTAATCGCGTATATTAAATTGCGCATAAGAAATTAAAGTGCTTTAGATACTTATGCGCCAAAGGTCAAAGCATATTCGCTGGTAACTGTTACATCATTAAACAGAAACATTACACATATCACATGTTTTCAAGCGAAATTCTTTTTTTCTCCTTCAAAGATTTAAAGTAAGATGGCGTGAGACCAGTAACTTTTTTGAACTGGTTGGATAAATGGGCAACACTGCTGTAATGAAGTTTTGCAGCGATCTCCGTGAGATTCAATTCATCATACAGGATCAACTCTTTTACCCTTTCTATCTTATGTATGATAACAAACTGTTGAATGGTTATGCCTTTAACCTCTGAAAATATATTGGCCAGGTAGGTATAATCGTAATCAAGTTTTTCACTGATATAGTCCGAATCATTCTTGACAGGCAGGTGATCGGAATAGTGCACCATTTCTGTAATTACATTCTTAATCTTCTCTATCAGTATGGCTTTTTTATCATCCAGCAACTCAAGACCTGAGAGCCGGAGGTCACTTTGCAGGATTTCCTGTTGCTCCTTTGTAATGCTTCCTTTTATGTCTACCGTTCCCAGCTCAACCGCCACGTGGCGAATACCCAGGTTATCCAGCGCCGCCGTAACCACCATCTTGCAACGAAGGCTGACCATATATTTAATGTAGAGCCTCACGTATAATTATTTTCTTGAACCCCGTCGAATGCCTATAATGGTAGCTAGTTGGCGCAGTGTTGAATATCAGATGGCGACAATTAGTCTTCATAACCGCTTTTAATAATGGTTGCAATCATCTTAAACTGCTCATTGGCATTGAAATTATGTTTGGCATGAGCGGGGATGATGATTCCTTCACCTAGTTTCAAACTGTATTTTTTGTCATTGATGACCAGCTCCGCAGTGCCGTCTATAATTTGAATATAGGTGTCGAAGGGAGAAATTTTCTCAGAAAGTTCCTCGCCGGCGTCGAACGACGATACGGTTACGTTCCCTGTTAATTTCTTTATGATCGTTTTACTTACCACGGCATTTGACATGTATTCAATGATTTCCACAATAATGTGAATTTTGGATTTCTCCAACTCCGGATTGCTCTTTGGGTCATTCATAAAGTAGTTTTTGAAAAATCAGCTGCAGAAGATAAGGCAGGCGAGATGGGTAAAGATGAGACTATTCCAGGCAAAACTATTGCACATTGTCACCTGAATGTTACATATATCACAGGTTTTCCAGGTTGCTGTTGCGCTTTTGCTTCAGCTCTTTGTAATAGGAGGGAGAAAGACCCGTGATCTTTTTAAACTGGTTGGATAAATGTGCAACACTGCTGTAATGCAGCCTGTAGGCGATTTCTGTAAGCGTAAGTTCATCGTACAGCAATAGTTCCTTTACCTTTTCTATTTTATGTGTGATGATGAACTGCTGGATGGTGATCCCTTTTACTTCGGAAAAAATATTCGAAAGGTAATTGTAATCATAGTGAAGTTTCTGGCTGATGTATTCAGAATAGTTTACCATGGGCAACTCGTCTGCATAGTGAACCATCTCCACAATCACATTTTTTATCTTCTCAATCAGCACACTTTTTTTGTCGTCCAGCAACTCCAGACCCGACATAAGCAGGTTAGCCTTTAATGTTTCATGTTGCTCCGGGGTAATATCCTCCAGCATGTCTACCACACCCAGGTCAATCACTACATAGTTCAATCCGAGCTTTTTTAATTCCTCCTGAACCATCATTTTACAACGAAGGCTGACCATGTATTTTATGTAGAGCTTCAAGGATGCTGTCTTTCTGAATCTGTATGAAATTGCCCGGCGGCAGGTACTAGTAATATACAACTTATATGCCATGGTTCCAAGCCCTGCTCTCACAGAGATGGAAACGCAGTTTAGGGGTAGCTTTTTACTTTTCGGGGAGAAAATCGATAGTTAAAGGTAGGGGTTGCGGAGTTCCCCGCAGCACAGTGTAAAACGTTTAGTGAATACCCTTTACTTTGCAGAGCAAATTGTTTTTATTTATGCAATACCCCATTTACACGGTTGATGCCTTCACAGATCATGTATTCGGCGGCAACCCTGCGGCTGTTTGTCCTCTCGAAACCTGGCTGCCCACCGAAACCATGCAGCAGCTCGCTAACGAGAACAATTTATCGGAGACCGCTTTTTTTGTCAGGAGAGAAGATGGCGGCTTTGACATCCGCTGGTTTACCCCGGAGCTGGAAATAGACCTTGCCGGTCACCCCACCCTGGCTACAGCTTATGTTATTTTCAATGAACTGGGGTATACCCATGATACCATTCGTTTTCATTCCCGGAGCGGGGAGCTTACCGTGGTGAACAAGATCGGCCTGCTCGAGATGAATTTTCCTGCGCGCATGCCCACTGAGTGCCCGGTACCGGAAGAATTGCTCAAGGGATTTAATATCGCACCGGCCAAAGTGCTGCGCTCACGCGATTACTTCCTGGTATATGATTCTGAAGACGATGTACAAAATGCCATTCCCGACTTCACCCAGCTCAATAAACTGGATACACTGGGCATTATCATCACTGCCAAAGGAAATACAACCGATTTTGTCTCCCGTTTCTTTGTTCCCAATTCCGTCATCGGCGAAGATCCGGTGACAGGTTCGGCACATGCAACCCTTATCCCCTACTGGGCAAACCAACTTTCCAAAACCTCCCTGACGGCCCTTCAACTCTCCAAAAGAAAAGGCCATCTCTGGTGCGGAATGCTGGGCGACAGAGTGACAATAGCGGGCAAAGCGGTGTTGTACATGAAGGGGGAGTTTTTTTTACAGGGAAGCGGGGGCGTGAGACGTGAGACGTGAGACGTGATAACCACTGCCCGCGGCCCAATCACAATTAATAAATACCCATAACAACTAATGAAAGACCACTCACGATTGACGACTGACGATTGACGATTCAAGATTCCCAACCTATCCCTTTACCCATGCAATCACACCAACTTAACATCTACACCGACGGCGCGGCAAGGGGTAATCCGGGGCCGGGGGGGTATGGCGTGGTGTTGTTGTGGGGGGATGTAAGAAAAGAGTTGTCGGGCGGTTACCGGTTAACCACCAATAACCGTATGGAACTGATGGCCGTAATCGTAGCCCTGCGATCACTGAAGAAGCAGCATATTCCTGTTACCATATTCACCGACAGCCAATACGTGGCCAATGCCATCGAAAAAAAATGGCTCGACAACTGGATACGTACCGACTTCAAAGGAGGCAAAAAGAACAGGGACCTGTGGATGCAATACCATGCTATCGCGAAAAATTTTAAAGTAAAGTTTGTCTGGGTAAAGGGTCATGCAGACAATGCACTAAACAACCGCTGCGATGAACTGGCTACTGAGGCGGCTGACGGCAACAATTTACTGATAGATGAATGGTACGAAAATGAAATCAAAAACGACACTTGATTTGTGCCGGGCGATCTGCCCCTGCAAAAAACTAGAAAAAAATGAACCACTCAGGCAAGGCAATGTAACAGAAACAACATACTATGAATTTTACTTTATGCAGTTGGAGTGGTGGTAAGGATAGTTGTTTTGCATTGATGCGAGCCCTCGGTGAAGGATATACCCCGAAAGTTTTGCTCAATGTATTAAATGAAGAAGGCAAGATCTCACGCAGTCATGGTATTCCTTCCGCCATTTTAGAAGCACAGGCCGCAGCGGCCAGACTGCCTGTACACCTTATTACGAGTAGCTGGCAGGAATATGAAGCAAAATTTGTTGCGGCACTATCACTGTTAAAAGAACAATACCATGTAACACATGCGGTATTTGGTGATATCGACCTGCAGCCGCACCGCGACTGGGAGGAAAAAGTATGCGAAGCTGCCGGTTTAACCGCCGTGCTACCCATATGGCAGCAAAACCGGAAAGACCTGGTTTTACAGATGATCGCCAGTGGCATAGACACCATGATCGTGAGCTGCAATACGGTGATGGGTGAAAAATTCCTGGGTAAGAAATTAACACCGCTACTGGTAGAGGAGCTTGAGGTTTTGGGTGTGGATGCCTGTGGCGAGAATGGAGAGTTTCATACGCTGGTATTGAACTGCCCGTTGTTCACCCATCCCATTGATGTGAGCGTAACGGGCGTCCTCCAGCACGATAATTACTGGTTCTCAGCACTCCAACTGAATTCGCGGAATGAATAAAGCCCTATGAGGGAAAAAAGATCGCCGCAATGGAACTGCATCCACAAAAAAAGCTCCCGTTATTCAGGAGCTTTTCAATTAAGTAAGTATACTGATCACGCAATCTGTTTTTTCACCGTAAATTTTTGCGCAAAATAATAAGTGCCGAATAATACAGCAGAAAATACAACCGTAGCGATTACGCTGTTCCGGTAGAATGGAAGTGCGTCTTCGTAAGTAAGCAACAAACCGCTAAACGTCTTTGGCCGGTTTAAACCAAACCCTCTATCGCTGATCCACACCAGAAAATTGGATACAAGGAAATGTGTGGTAGGCGCAGCCAGTGCAGCAACCAGCATATTGGCGGGGTTATTCTTACGGATCATAAAGCCAAAGCAGGTAATGGCTGCAAACAGCAGGTAATTGATCCATTGACCATCATAAAAACCCATGATGGGACTGATGCCGTAACTGTACAGCACCTGGTATAACAGATCTGATAAAAACATAGAGAACAGCGGTAATGCAAAGGCCCATTTCTTGTCTTTCACGAACAATGCACCGCTGAACAGCGCAATGGCCAACTGTGGCGCAAAGCCCATCGGGCGGTTGGGGAGAATCCTGTACAGCGCGCTTACCAGCACCATTAACACCAGGGAGATTACCAATGATCTGTTTATTTTCATCTGATTCATATTTCAGCGCAAAAATAGGCGTTAAATGGTTTGCGGCACAGGCAATTTTCCCCAGCCTGTGTAATACTATTTATACCCGGGGCACAAAAGCCCTGAATACCGTACAGTTGCCTGAAGCCTGGATGGTATATTCTTCGCCCGCAAAAACCGCTACTGCCTCTCCTTTTTTCAACACCAGGGTATTGTTTATCACCGCGCCACCCTCGGTTACAATCATGATCTCAAGGGAACTGGTGCGGTTGGTATAAGAAAGATTAGGCAACAGCTCAATCTTCGCGATGCCAAAGTCGGGCACCGGGCAGGGATATATCTTCTCCCCGGGCAATCCAGCAACGCCGGTCATTACTGCGGGTTGCACGGCATCAAAAGAAGTATGCCGTATCAGTTCCGGTACATCAATGTGTTTGGGGGTTAGGCCGGCGCGTAAAACATTATCGCTGTTGGCCATCAGTTCCATGGTTTGCCCTTCCAGGTAAGCATGCGGAATACCCGCACCCTGGAAAACCGCTTCTCCGGGTTCCGCTTTTACGATATTGAAAAAATAAATAGAAAATACGGCACGGTCGATATCGTTGCCAACCAGTTCTTCTTTACTGCTATACAGTTTTGCCACCCACCATCCGGGCATTTCCCTGGTAAGCAACCCATCATTGCGCCGGCGTATCTCCCGTTTGATCAGCGTTCCCAGCAAAGCATTCACCTCAGGCTGTGGCATTTCCATTACAAACTGGTAGAGTGCGCGCACACCCTCACGTTTAAAATATGGAAGCAGTACATTGAATTCGGGCGCCTCTTCCAATACTGCTTCAATGGAGGATCTATCCCTGAATCCATGCAGGAGCCAGAACTCACTAAGCGCCACCAGTACTTCCGGTTTATGGTTGCGGTCCTTGTAGTTGCGATGCGCCGCATCACGCGGCACGCCCGCCGCCTCCTCCCTGTCAAATCCTTTTTCCGCTTCTTCTTTTGACGGATGAACCTGGATGGACAAAATATCCCTTACATCCTGCACCTTTAATAGGTAGGGCAGTTCGCCAAACTTTTCTGCTACTGCGGCCGAAAGCACACGGGCGGGCTGCTGCCGGATACATTCATCCAGTGACAGGTTTCCGCCCGGCGTAATCAATTGAGCAGGGCCCAGGGGATGAGCCCCAAGCCAGTATTCAGCAAAAGGTTGATTGTCAGGATTAGGAATACCCAGCATAGCCGGCAGGAATGCGTAACCGCCCCAGGCATAATGGAATACTTTTCCCTCTAATTTATACATATTTCCGGTCAGTTCCATGCAGGTAAAAATTACACGTATTAACCTATAACGTACAATCCCAAAAAATCTTGTCCGCCTGCCTACTTTTAACAACCATTTGAAAAATTTCATGACCCTCAATAAAACCACCGGAAATACGGGCGAAGAAATGGCTGCGGCCTACCTCGCAAGAAAGGGTTTTACCATACTGGAAAGGAACTGGCGATTTCGCCATTGGGAGGTAGACATCATTGCATCACGTAACGGCTTCCTGCATTTTGTGGAAGTAAAAACACGCACCTCTTTGCGCTATGGCCACCCCGAAGAAAGCATTACCCGGGATAAGATGAAAAACCTGAGAAATGCCGCAGAAGAATACCAGTACCAGCACCCCGACTGGAAATATATACAGTTCAATGTGATTGCCATTACGCTGGTGAATGAAGAAATGAAAGAAATATTTATGATAGAGGATGTGTATTTTTAATCAGCAAAAAAAATATAACGACTCACTAATTGGATAACCTATGACCGTTAAACATGCCGCAACCGATGCAGAGATCCTGCAATGCTGGAAAGCGATGAAAGAACTTCGCCCGCACCTGGTGGAAGAACAGTTTCTGCCGCTGATAAAGGAAATGATAAAGGAAGGGTACCAGCTTGCCTTTATCGAGGGAGAAGATGGTCAGGCACTGGCCGCTATCGGCTTCAGGTACCTGCAGTTTTTATTTTGTGGTAAACACTTTTATATTGATGACCTCTCTACCCTGCCCGAAGCCAGGGGCAGGGGACATGCTGGCAAGTTGCTCGATCATGTTTGCCAACTCGCCAAACAGAAAGGATTCGAACACGTAACACTCGACTCCGGTCACCAGCGTTTTACCGCACACAGGCTCTACCTCAATAAAGGTTTCACCATTTCTTCACATCATTTTTCTAAAAAACTTGTCGAAGATTTCTAAGCCGCAATGGTCAACCGCATCCGTGCCGCTATGTATTTGAAGCACACGGAATAATTTTATATCCCCATACAGCCGCGTGCATTGCCGCCTTGGTGGTTCCTGTAAAATATGAGGGAGCGTGAATGGTAATCCAGGAATCAACCCAGCCTTTCCCGCATTTTTTCCACCATCCTAACAGTAGCGGGACAAAATTCTACATTCTGCTGGTGCACATGAATGTATTCGCTCATCTTCCTTTTTTTAAGGTACGGGAATCCGGCACAGTCAGAGGGACGTACCTCGTAAATACTGCACATATTGCTTTTCATATCAAGGAACTGGCAGGGTTGCTTTTTGTTGATCCAGTCTTTTCCTTCATCGTCCTTAATCAACCATTTGTTTTTGAATTCACGTGGCGTCATCTCCAGGTGCATAGAAATGCGGAGAATGTCCGCGGGCTTGAAGGTGGGCGTCATGCTCTTGCAACAATTTCCGCAACTTAAACATTCTGTCTCTTTCCAAACCTCCGCATCAATGCTTGCGGCAATCGTGTCCAGTCCGCGGGGCGGGTTCCTTTCCAGTTTTCCCAAAAACCGTCTTAGTGTTTTTTGCTGCAGGCGGGCCTTAAGTTTGAATGCGCGGAGAGAGAATGACATTTTTGAATTTTGAAATGGGATAATTGATCAGGACGCAATATCGGATAACAGTGTATCCGCGCCAAAATTTGTTACCCACGGTTATGCACTTTCCATTTGATCCGCTAAAACACAGTTCACAATGCTTACACGAAGGATTTCGATAACTTCGGGGGCGATCGGAACCGGGTGGTCAGAAAATATAGGGTTGGTTTCACTAACGCAGTCAATCTTCAAAAATTTTCCAAAAAAAAAGCTGACATTCTCTATGTGGGAACCTTATAAAAAAGGATACAAAGCCTGGCTGCAACTCGAAAAATCGCTGAGCGATAATTCGGTAGAAGCCTATCTGCGCGATGTAGGCAAGCTGACCGACTTTCTGCAGATCCAACACATAGGTAAGACACCCGCTGAACTTGAACTAAAGGACCTGCAACAATTTGTAAAATGGATTGGCGAATTGGGTATGACGGCCACTTCGCAGGCACGCATCATATCAGGGATCCGCAGTTTTTACAAGTACTGTTTGATAGAGCAAATCACCAAAACCGACCCTTCCACCCTGCTGGAGGCACCGCGTAACCGGCGCAGGCTTCCCGATGTATTGAGCTTTGAAGAGATTGAGCATGTGATTGCCCAGGTTGACCAGAGTACGCCGGAAGGGGGCCGCAACAAAGCCATTCTTGAAACCATGTACAGTTGCGGACTAAGGGTAAGCGAGGTAGTGAACCTGAAATTATCGGGCTTGTACCTGGATGTTGGGTTTGTGCGGGTAACGGGTAAAGGCGATAAAGAAAGGCTGGTGCCCATAGGCAGTGATGCGATAAAATATATCAAACAATACAGGGACCAGATCCGGGTACACCAGCCTTTGCAGCCCGGGTTCGAGGATATCGTATTCCTGAATAAGCGCGGAAGAAACCTTACCCGGGTAATGATCTTCTATATCATAAAAGCAATGGCATCAAAAGCGGGCATAACCAAAAATATTTCACCCCACACCTTCCGCCATTCATTTGCCACGCACCTTGTGGAAGGCGGCGCTGACCTGCGTGCCGTGCAAGAGATGCTGGGTCACGAAAGTATTACCACCACGGAAATCTATACACACCTGGACCGCGACTTTCTACGTGACACACTTCAGCGCTTTCACCCGGCATTTCAATAATTTTTTTTAAGCAAAGGCGCTATGATTTTAAGGCGCAGCTTTCGGGGCGCCGTTGCTTCTCAGCGCCTTTGCTTGGAAAATGTTTATTCCTCTTCCCGTGCTGCAACATCCCTTCTTTGGCTTGCGGCTGCGGCTTTATCCAATAACTGCAGAAACTCTTTTCTGTAACCTTCCTTATCCGTACCCAAAGCATTTTGTGCCCATGTTTTTACAGATGTATAACTGCTGTTTCCCTTATGCTCAGATGCGCGTAGCAACATACCGAAAGATGCAACGGATGCAGCAAAGCGAAAGTTGGCAGATGATTGTTCAAAAGGCAATGGTTTACCTTTCACGGGATAAGCCAGCATCCTGCTTTTATCACCATCCGGCTCCTTGTAGCGAAGTTTGATATTGAATATTTCATCGGAAAACTTTGCCTGCCTGCCTTCGTCAACGGGCAATACGGCCTGGTAACGCAATGAGTCAACATTCCGCGCCTCCGGCATAGCTACACCGTGAGGAACGAGTTCATAGAGTGCGGTAACAGTATGCCCGCTTCCCATATCGCCCGCGTCTTTCCTGTCGTCATTAAAATCTTCTTTTGCGAGCATGCGGTTCTCATAGCCGATCAAACGATAACCTTTTATTTTGGCGGGATTGAACTCCACCTGCAACTTTACATCTTTAGCTATGGTGAAAAGCGTGCCTCCAAATTCGCTGATCAGTACTTTTTTTGCTTCGCTCAACTGGTCAATATAGGCATGGTTGCCATTGCCTTTATCAGCCAGCTTCTGCATTTTGGCATCCTGGTAGTTCCCAGTACCAAATCCCAATACCGTAAGGAATACACCGCTTTTTCTTTCTTCCTCTATCATTCGCTCCAGGGCATCATCACTCGATAGGCCTACGTTAAAATCACCATCCGTGCAAAGAATCACGCGGTTATTTCCTTCCCTGTTCAGGTGTTCCTTCGCAACAGCATATGCAAGGCGTATCCCCTGTCCGCCCGCGGTAGAACCGCCCGATTCGAGCTGATCGATCGCCTCCCTGATCCTTATTTTCCTGTCGCCGGGTGTCAATGGCAGCACAAGGCCCGCATTGCCGGCATACACCACTATCGCCACTTTATCGATGGGACGTAGCTGGTCAACCAGCAACTTCAATGATTCTTTCACCAGCGGCAATTTATCCTGTGAACTCATGCTGCCGCTTACATCAATCAAAAAAGTAAGATTAGCAGGTGGCAATTCACCCATGTCAATTTTTTTTCCCTGCAGACCGATGAGTGCCAGTTGGTGACTGGTATTCCATGGACAAACGCGCAATTCCGTGTGTACGGCAAAAGCTGCGTTACCATTGGGTTGATCATAATCATAACTAAAATAATTGATCATCTCTTCAATACGAACCGCACCATGCGGCGGTAATTGTCCGCTGTTAAGCATACGCCTGAGATTGCTGTATGAGGCCGCATCTACATCAATGGAGAATGTGGAGAGTGGGTTGTCGTTTACTTTCAGGAATGGGTTTTCATGGATATTATCATATCCTTCCCGGTCATAAGCACGCGGTCGCTGGTAGCCTTCCGGGTAGTGACGAATATTTCCAACGATGCCGCTAACACTTAATTTTCCCAGTGTGGCGACACGCGTGAAGCGATCGCCCAAAGCTACACCAGACGGGTAACTGATGCTGCCTGCCGCCAGTTGCCCTTCTTTCCCTGCTGCAAGAAGACGTAATGTTACTGAAAGCGATTTTTCTTTGCCCGGCCTGATCTCCAGCGTTTCATAACCAGGTAAAGAGATTACCAAAACAGCATGGTTATCGTTTACGAGGATGGAGAAGTTTCCCTTTATGTCCGTATGCGTAAAGACATGGGTTCCCTTAACGGCAACAGAAGCACCCGTTGCAGGCTGATGGGTTTCTGTAATTACAGTACCCTTTATTTTCCAGTGCGGTACCGCAAATGCAGCCGCTGTTACAGTTAGCAACAGCATGCATAAAAAAGCGTTTTTCATAAAATGGTTTTTTACCAGATGCCCGATTCCTGGCGATTACACACCTGTTTGGAAAAAAAATTACCTTCATGCGCGCATGGTCCCGTTAAGGCATATAAAATCACCAGAATATTTTTCCGACGGGGACTTGCTTCGCGTGTATCAATCCACGGGCGACCAGCAAAGCCTCGCAACATTGTATCTCCGTTACACAGATCTTGTATATGGTACGGCGATGAAATACCTGAAGGAACCGGAATCAGCAAAGGATACGGTCATGAATATTTACCAGGAACTGGTGGTCAAACTGCAAACCCATTCAGTAGAAAATTTTAAGGGATGGCTGCATGTGGTTGTTAAAAATCATTGCCTGATGCTGTTAAGAAAAGACAAAAAAGCAGTTACCGTTGAATTCCAGCCGAATTTTATGCAATCAGAGGATTTTACACATCTGGATGATATACTGGACAAAGAAAAAGAACTGCAAAAACTTGAAAAATGTATGCAGGGCCTGCAGCAGGAGCAACAAAGCACCATCCGTCTGTTTTACCTTGAAGGAAAATGTTATAACGAGATCATGGATGCAACTGGACTCGACTGGAACAAAGTGAGAAGCCTGGTGCAGAACGGCAGACGAAATTTAAAAAACTGTATGGAGAAATCTTAAATAACACGCGGCATATAAAAATAAACATTGGATCAAAATAAAAAGCAACATATAAACTATAACCTCTCGGATATTGAACAGTACCTGCAGGGGAAACTATCCCCCGCGGAAATGCATGCGTTGGAGAAAGCAGCATTGCAGGACCCTTTCCTGGCCGATGCGATTGAAGGATACAGGGTAACCAATCTTTCTGTGGCAAAAAATGACCTGGCTGATATTGTTAACGATATTCAGGGTAGCGGGGGGAGGGTATCGAATAGGCCGTTAGCCCGCACTACTACCCGCTGGTGGCGCATAGCTGCTACGATTGTGTTGATGGCAGGAGCGGCTTCCCTTGGATGGTATTTGCTTAATACGCCTAAAAACAGCGGTCCATTGGCAGAGCAGGTTCCGGCAGAATCAAAGAATGTCGCCGAGCAGGAAAAAAAAGCAGCTGACCCCGGTGCAGGGATGAATGATTCCAGTTCGCGCTTATCCAAAAACAGGGCCGACAATCTTGTTTACAATAAACCACCCGCAAGGCAAAAGCAATCAGTGGCAGTGGAAGGTACATTAGCTGGCCGCGAGGGTAAAGCCACTCCTGCCAGGCTCAATAAAGCGGGGACAAACCAGGAAACCTTAACACAGGCAGATCAAATTGCACTAAATAAATCCGTCACGGCGGCGGCTACGGGAGGTATTACATCTTTGGGTGCTCTGGCCAACCTTTCTGTTTCGGGTACCGTTGAGGCGGGTACAATTTCTGAAACATTTATGGCGGCTAATCAACCCGCTATGGCACCACCCCGTACAATGCAGAAAATGAGGGCCAATGAAAATAATGAACGCAGTTCAATTCAATTACAGTCGAGCCCAGCCGACCTGGCGGGCAACCAGACTGCTGATTCATCAACGGTCATTAATAGGCGTTCAAAACCGCGTATGCGATTCTTGCAGACCGTGGCGGGACGCATTGTTGGCGACAGCATTTCTCCCCAGGGGGGTTGGGAAAAGTTCAACCGTTCTCTTGGTGAGAAAATAGCGGATGCCGGCACAGGCGTTGTACATGGCATCATTGAAATGCAGGTGGAACTATCGCCGGAGGGTAAAATCACCAGCGCCATCATAACCAAAACCTTTCTACCCTCGCTGAATAACACGCTGATACAGGCAGTCAAAGATGGTCCTGCCTGGTCAGCAGTCGCCCGCAAGGTATCCGCAGCGCAGAAACTGGTCTTAATATTGTAGACCACCACATTTTTCAGGCGCAAATCATGTAGGTTTGTTACTCCTAAACAGATATACCATATGAAAAAATTATGTTTGATCGCTGCAGTAATTGTCAGCGCCGTTTCTTATGCGCAGGTGAGAATGCCCGCGCCAAGTCCCACGCAAACCATCACACAGGCATTTGGCCTGGGCACTATTCAACTTACCTATTCGCGCCCAAGCCTCAAGGGCCGCAGCCTTTTTAAAGACAACAGTGAACTGGCCCCCCTGGGGAAATTATGGCGCACAGGTGCCAACGCTGCAACGCGTATTTCATTTACAGACAGGGTAATGGTGGGTGGTAAATTGCTGGATACCGGCGCTTATGTAATCTATACCAGGCCGGGCAAAGAATACTGGGATGTGATCTTCAACAAGGGCCTTACCAATTCCGGCACCGATGGTTACAAAGAAAGTGAAGACGTGGTTACTGCACGCGTAAAAGCAGAGAAAACAGGGATGGATGTGGAAACCTTCACCATGCAGATTGGTAATGTTCAGGCAGAAAGTTGCGAGCTGCAACTCATGTGGGGCAATACACTGGTTCGGGTACCTATGAGTGTGAATGTAAGGGACCGTATCCGCGCCCAGGTGGAAAAAGCACTGGGAGCAGAAACCGTTAGCCCAGACGCATATTTTGCGGCCGCTAATTTTTATTATGAGTGGGACAAGGATTTGAACAAGGCACTGAGCAATATCACCAGGGCAACACAGGCAAATCCAAAAGCTTACTGGATATTTTTTACCCAGGCCAGGATACAAAAAGATATGGGAGATAAAGTATCTGCCAAAGCCAGTGCAGAAAAATCAATTGCCCTCGCCACCGAAGCAAAGAACGACGATTATGTCAGGCAGGTGAATGATTTCCTCCGCAAACTTTAGGAATATCGAATATTGAACAGGGAATACCGAATGTTGAAGTATGGGATGCTTTCTGTTCAACCCTATTAGTTAGCCGCAGATTCGCAGATTTTTTTTTAGAAAGGATCTGCGAATCTGCGGCTGATTTTTATACGGGTATCCTGACCTTTTCGAATCATAAGCGAAAGCTTTACCACAAAGGCAAAGAAAACACAGAACTACACAGAGTTATCGTAAGGGGAATCATTGATATGGGATGAGGCCTTGCGTCTAAATTACCTGATCGTAACCCGAACATTGAACAGGGAAGAAGAAATTTAGAATGCTTTCTGCTCAACAGTATATGTTAGCCGCAGATTTTTTTTATACGGTGATCTCGATCCTGTTGCCCTCGGGATCCAGTACACAACTCTCATAATAGCCATCCCCTGTTCTTCTCGGTTCCCCTACTATCGTATGCCCTGCTTTGCGTAACTGCTCTGTAAGTGCATCTACCGTTTCTTCTGAACCTACCGATAATGCAAAATGAACAAGGCCTTTGAATTGTTTCAGTACATCATTTGCATTGTCAGGAATGCCAGGCATCTGCATCAGCTCTAATCTTGGCCCCTTCTCAAAACGCAAGAAGTAAGAGGAAAAATCATTTGCTGTGTTACGGTATTTGCTGTTTGGTATGGCCATGAAAAATTTCATATAAAATTCTTTCATGGCTTCCAGATCATGGCACCAGATGGCCAGGTGTTCAATATGCATAGCTGTTATTTATGGCAATCCAATAAGTCAGCGTAACACTCCCATTTCCTGTTCTCCGCGGTTGGAAAAAGTTTCGAAATTCTGAGCGACCGTACTCATTAACCCTGGCCAACTACAGAACATGAGAGGCAGAGGTTGGGCAAACACAAAAAAGCCTCCCTGGTCATAGAGAGGCTGTTATTTATTTCGATCGCTTTTCTATTTCGCTGCCTCCGCCATATCGGGTATCATCTCGGCCTTGTACGCCCCCGCATCCAGTTTGGCTTTTGTTTCGCTGAAAGCTTTCAGGGTTTCTTCGATGTCGGCATCTGTATGCGCAGCAGTAGGAATCAGCCTGTAAATAATATGCCCCTTGGGTATTACAGGATACACCACGATGGAACAGAAAATATGGTAGTTCTCCCGCAGGTCCATTACCATGGCCGTAGCTTCTTCCACACCGCCTTTCATATAGATAGGGGTAACCATGGTATTGGTGTTACCAATATCAAAGCCTCTTTCCTTCAGACCCTGCTGCAGCTTCATGGCATTACGCCATAACCTTTCTTTCAGTTCAGGCTGTGTTTTCAATAACGCAAGCCTTTTCAGGTTTCCCAGCACAATCGGCATAGGCAGACTCTTTGCAAAGATCTGTGAACGGATGTTGTAACGGATAAAATCAATGATCGCTTTGTCCCCGGCCATAAAGGCACCAATGGAAGCCATTGATTTGGCAAAGGTGGAAAAATAAAGGTCAATCCCATCCTGGCACCCCTGTTCCTCACCTGCGCCTGCACCGGTAGTACCCAGCGTACCAAAACCATGCGCATCATCTACCAGTAAGCGGAACTCATATTTTTCTTTAAGCGCTATGATCTCTTTCAGCTTCCCCTGGTCGCCCGCCATTCCAAAAACACCCTCGGTAATCACGAGTATTCCGCCTGTTTTTTGCTTATCTATCAAATTGGTGGCGCGCTCCATCTGCTTGTCAAAATCCTCCAGGTCGTTGTGCTTAAATACGTAACGGTGACCGGGGTGAAGGCGTAAGCCATCAATGATACAGGCATGACTCTCGGCATCGTATACGATCACATCATGACGACCGCATACAGCGTCTATGGCGCTCATGATACCCTGGTATCCAAAGTTCATCAGAATGGCATCTTCCTTACTTTCAAACTCAGCCAGTTCTTTTTCCAACTGTTCATGGTAATTACTGTTGCCACTCATCATCCGGGCACCCATGGGGAGGGCCAGCCCAAACTCCGCTGCTGCATCCGCATCAGTTTTACGAACCTCGGGGTGGTTGGCCAGTCCGAGGTAATTGTTGAGGCTCCACACAACCATTTCCTTGCCCCGGAATTTCATCCGGCTGCCAATTTCCCCTTCCAGCTTAGGGAAAGCAAAGTACCCATGTGCCCTTTCACGGTGTTGGCCTATCGGCCCATAACTTTTGATCAACTTTTCAAAAATGTCTGCCATATTAACAAATTATGGTTTTTAGTGAAAACTAGGTGCAAAACTAACCTTTTACCCCTTAAAGGGCAAGCGCAATTATCCCCCATCCCTTATCTTCACAATCGGATAACTGTTTCACTTACACCTTACTAAAAACCCTTCCCCGGTTATGAAAAGCACTTTCTTAACGGTTCTGGCAGTCATTTTGGTGATTTCCGCATCTTTTGCACAAAAAATAGCTGCTTCAGAAACGGTGCAGCGTCCCAAACTGGTGGTAGGCATTGTGGTGGACCAGATGCGTTGGGATTACCTGTACCGGTTTAACCCGTTGTTCAAAGCAAATGGCGGGTTCAGGCGTATGATGGGTGAGGGTTTTTCCTGTGACAACACGTTGATTCCCTATGCCCCCAGCGTCACCGCCCCGGGTCATACCTGTGTATATACCGGAAGTGTACCGGCTGTTCATGGAATTACCGGCAATGCGTGGTGGGACAACCAGCAGATGCGGTCCGTATACTGCAGCGAGGACAAAACCGTTACCGGCGTAGGTAGCAGGACCATAGAGGACGGCCAAATGAGCCCGAAGAATATGCTTACCACCTCTGTTTGTGATGAGTTGAGGCTGGCCACCAATTTCCAGAGCAAGGTGATCGGCATCGCGATCAAGGACCGTGGTGCGATATTGC
Source organism: Chitinophagaceae bacterium (assembly GCA_031424835.1). GTDB lineage: Bacteria > Bacteroidota > Bacteroidia > Chitinophagales > Chitinophagaceae > Sediminibacterium. The sequence continues at coordinate 11,666 of JANPIE010000072.1, read as the reverse complement.
CCGCCGGACATTCGGCAAATGCTGCCTATTGGTATGAAGGCAGTACAGGTAATTTTATCAGCAGCAGTTGGTACATGACGCAGTTACCGGCATGGGTGCAGCAATTCAATGGCCGTAAAATTGTAGACTCTTTATACAAACTCAACTGGAAACTGAGCCTGCCTGCGCAGGAATATGCGAAATACGCAACAAATGATGCAAAGACTTATGAAAGCAGGCCACTGGGCAGGGATGCAACAGGTTTTCCGTATGACCTGAGCGCTTTTATCGGAAAAGATTACAGCAAGATCGCCCCTACTCCCTGGGGAAACACATTAACGGTGGAAATGGCGAAAGCTGCAATAGAAGCGGAAGGATTGGGTAAAGGATCTGCTACGGATTTTCTCGCGTTAAGTTTTTCCTCACCTGATTATGTAGGCCATTCGTTTGGTCCCAATTCCATAGAACAGGTGGACGATTTTATCCGGCTGGATGAAGAACTGGGCAGGTTATTCGCTTACCTGGATGCAACTGTGGGTAAGGGACAGTATACAACATTCCTGACAGCGGATCACGCAGTAGCACATATTCCGGGATTTATGAAAGAACACAAACTTCCGCAGGGATTGTTTGATGATGCAGGCGTGCGGAATGCACTCAACGCCCAAATCAAAACGAAATATGGTGTTGACAATGCCATCATCAGCACCTACAATTACCAGGTAGCTTTGAATCACCCTCGAATCGATTCGGCGAAAGCAGATGAATGGGCAATCAGGAAAATGATCATTGATTCATTGAAAAGAAATCCGGCCATTGCCAATGCTTTCCCAGTTGCGGATATTATGACGGTACCGATAAACAAAACCCTGCGCGAAATGCTGGCCAATGGCTACTACCCTTCGCGCAGCGGCGATATACAAATCATTCTCAAACCCGGTTATATTGAAGGCGGACTAACCGGAACCACGCATGGCTCATGGTATCCGTATGACGCACATATTCCCTTGTTGTGGTATGGATGGGGCATTAAAAAAGGAAAAACAAAAAGGGAAACGTATATGACCGATATCGCCCCCACCCTTTCTGCTATACTCAATATACAAATGCCCAGTGGTTCAGTTGGAAAAGTGATTGAAGAAGTGATCAAATGATATTGCTCAGCGCAACCTCGCTGTTCTCATGTTCTCTGCGGTTGGTAAGGGCTTAGAAATGCTTAAAGTATCAATTCCGGAACTTTTTCCAACCGCGGAGCCGCTGAGAGGCAGAGGTTTCGCAGAGTTATCTATTTCATCATCGATGTTCCTTGTTCCATTTTCAATATTCAAAACAGCTATCAAACAAAAACGCTCATACATGATGAGCGTTTTTGTTTAATACCTATCGCAGTAATTATTTTTTCAATTTTGCCTGCAGGTTCTGATCCAGTGCATCCAGGAACTCTTCCGTATACAGGTAATGCTTACCATGCTCCACTTTGTTACCATGTATGCAAACTGCCAGGTCCTTCGTCATCTTTCCGCTCTCTACGGTTTCTACACAAACTTCTTCCAGCGCCTGGCAAAAATTAATGAGCTCCTGGTTACCATCTAATTTTCCGCGAAACTCCAGCCCCCTGGTCCATGCAAAAATAGAAGCAATCGGGTTGGTAGACGTGGGCTTGCCTTTCTGGTGCTCACGGTAATGACGTGTAACGGTACCATGCGCCGCTTCAGCTTCCATTACTTTACCATCAGGAGTTATCAGCGTAGATGTCATCAACCCCAGCGAACCAAAACCCTGGGCCACTGTGTCACTCTGCACATCTCCGTCATAATTTTTGCAGGCCCAAACAAAATTGCCGTTCCATTTTAGCGCACTGGCAACCATGTCGTCTATGAGGCGATGTTCGTAGGTGATACCGGCCGCATCAAAACTTGCTTTAAATTCTTTCTGGTAGATATCTTCAAAAATATCTTTGAACCTTCCATCGTATTTTTTGAGAATGGTATTTTTGGTTGATAGGTACAGCGGCCATTTTTTGCTCAAAGCGGTATTGAAACAGCTCCTGGCAAAACCTTTGATGCTTTCGTCAGTATTGTACATTGCCAGCGCAACGCCATCACCCTTAAAGTTGAACACTTCAAATTCCTGTACAGTACCATCTTCCCCTTCAAACTTAACGGTCAGTTTTCCTTTCCCTTTGGTTACAAAATCTGTTGCACGGTACTGGTCGCCAAAAGCGTGGCGGCCGATACAGATGGGCGCCGTCCAGTTGGGTACCAGCCGGGGTACATTTGAACAAACAATGGGTTCGCGGAATACAGTTCCATCCAGTATGTTGCGGATAGTACCGTTGGGACTCTTCCACATTTGTTTGAGGCTGAATTCTTTTACACGCTCCTCATCGGGTGTAATGGTTGCGCATTTGATACCCACGCCATATTGCTTGATGGCATTGGCCGCGTCAACCGTAACCTGGTCATTGGTCTCGTCGCGGTATTCCATGCCCAGGTCATAATACTTGATATCCACTTCAATATAGGGCAGGATCAGTTTGTCTTTGATGAATTTCCAGATGATCCTGGTCATTTCATCTCCATCCAGTTCCACTACCGGGTTTGCAACCTTGATTTTTTGTGCCATCGCATAATTGCTTTTAGAATGTAAAAAGGAGCACAAATGTAATACTTTATCAGTTTTAGCAAGAGTGCAAACAGGGGCACGCGTTTTTACGTATATATTTCATGAAATCCTTTACTATGACCCTATCGCCGCTGTTGATTTACCTGCTTACCCTGCTGGTGGTACCCGGCTGCGATAAAACTATGCCGGCGGGGGCAGTTACCGACAACCTCGCCAATTCCTGGCTGGCCCTTGGCGACTCTTATACGATAGGTGAATCCGTAAAGATGAATGAACGTTTTCCCTCCCAAACCGCGGTGGCATTACAGCAAAAGGGAATTGCCGTTTCTGACATAAAATATTTAGCTCAAACCGGCTGGACCACAAACGACCTGCAGGATGCGATTCGCGGCAGTGCGCTTTTGGGCAAATACGATATAGTGAGTTTACTGATTGGCGTAAACGACCAGTACCAGGGACTGGATACAGCCGGCTACCGAGCCAGGTTTACGCAACTGCTACAAAAATCTATTGAATTGGCCGGTGGGGAAGTTAAACATGTCTTCGTGCTGTCGATACCCGATTACGGGGTTACTCCTTTTGGCGGCGGATCAGCAACGGTCAGTAAACAGATCGACTGGTTTAACAGTATCAACAAACAGGTAAGCACGGCTTTCAAAGTAAATTACACGGATATCACCGCTATCAGCCGTGAAGCTGCAACGGACCCGGCACTTACGGCAGGCGATGGGCTCCATCCTTCAGGCAAACAATACCAGCGATGGGCCAATTTGCTGGAAGCCAGTATCAGAAGCAGCATTCGATAATATTATAGTTGTGCGCTAGCTCAATAACAAGGCTATTTGCCGACAATCAGTACCGGAATCGGGAGTGCATGTCTAACGGCCTCAATGGTTTCCCCAAAAATATAATCCTTCAGACCCGTATGCCGGTGCGCACCCATTACCAGCATATCCGCCCGGGATTCCTTAACAATGCGTATGACTTCTTTTACACGGTTGCGGTAGCCCAGATCGTATTCAACGGTATAACCCAATTCCTTTAACTGTACTGCATAGTTTTCAAGCCGCTGCCTGTCTTCCCTGGTCTCATCATCATCACTTGCTTCTCCTGAATAACGGGCCGCCACGCTTTCCACAACATGCAATAGAATATAGGTGGCCGATTTATCACCCTGCGCAATGGCGTAGGCAATGAGTTTTTCATCTGATGCTGAAAAATCCAGTGCTACCGCTATGCGGCTGGCGGGTGCTACCTGTAAATTGTTCAATTGCAATGAGTGCCCGTGCAGGGGTTTCACCTGTTTGCGCCGGCGTTTTTTAATCAGCGGAAAAAAGGTCATGATCAGGAACAGCGTAATAAAAGCAAGTATTGCCACCAACACCAATGCTTTCCAGTACCAGGCCGTATCCGATGCAAAAATCCGGATGGTATTTTCTGCAACCAGTTTTACGTTGAGGAACACAAGAATTATGGCCACTAACCAGGCGGCAACTTTTACATAGGTCTTCAAAGCAAACTCACCCATTGTTTTCTTATCACTTACAAAATGTATCAATGGTATCACGGCAAACCCCAATTGCAGGCTCAGAACAACCTGGCTGAAAACAAGCAGGTCATCCACTTTTTCTTCCCCGTATATCAGTATCACAAACACCGCCGGCACAATGGCAATTAAGCGGGTAAGCAATCTCCTTAACCATGGATTGATGCGCAGTTGCAGGTACCCCTCCATCACTATCTGGCCTGCAAGCGTACCTGTTAGGGTTGAACTTTGTCCAGCAGCGATCAATGCCACCGCAAACAATACCGGTGCAAGTTTACTTCCCAGCAGGGGCTGTAATAACTGGTGTGCATCCTGTATACGCGCTACCTGCGTATTACCGGTGGTAAAAAATACACTGGCTGCCAGTACGAGTATGGCCGCATTCACAAAGAAGGCGGCATTCAGCGCAATGGTACTGTCGATCAGGTTATATTTCAATGCACGCTTTATTCCCTCGCTGTCGGGAGTAATCTTTCGTGTTTGCACAAGAGCCGAGTGCAGGTACAGGTTATGTGGCATCACCGTAGCACCAATAATACCCACTGCTATATACAAAGCTTCATCAGTCAGGGCCGTGGGTATAAACCCGGTCATTACGGAAGCCATATCAGGCTTTGCGATGATGATCTCAATTAAAAAAGAAGAGCCAATGATGGCCACCAGTGAAATGATGAATGCCTCCATTTTTCGTATGCCCCATCGCTGCAGCAGAAGGAAAAGAAAAGTATCCAGTACCGTAATTACGGTTCCCCATATCAGTGGTAAACCCGTAAGCAGGTAAATACCTATGGCCATACCCAATACTTCAGCCAGGTCACAGGCAGCAATGGCCAGTTCCGCCAGTATGTATAAACAGAAATTGACAACGGGCGGATACGTCTCGCGGTTGGCCTGCGCAAGGTCTCTCCGCCGTACAATACCCAGTCGTGCACTAAGGCTTTGCAGCAGCAATGCCATCAGGTTACTCATCAGCAGCACCCATATCAGGCTATACCCGAATTTTGCGCCACCCTGCAGGTCAGTGGCCCAGTTACCCGGATCCATATAACCAACACTCACCAGGTATGCGGGCCCTATGTATGCAAGAAAACGCCTGATGCCTTTGCGGGGCCGGGTGGTATCCACCGTTTCATGCACTTCACTTAACGACTGATCACTGTGCGAACGCTTCACCATACTATAGTGTTTTTACAAATAATGCCTGTGCCAGTTGCTGGCTGATGGTAAAAGGATTTTGATTCCTGATCTTTATTTCTATGGAATGGTCGAAACCGAATTTTCTTTTCACTTCCAGCCTGGTACCTATACCAATGTTTTTGTGTTTCAGCAGTTCCAGCAATTCAGTTGACTGGCTGCCTACCCCACTCACCTCAGCCATTTTATTAAAGGGAAGGTCTATCAGGTTCACCTGCGGCTGGGCCAACATTTTACCATGACTGTCCGGTATCGGATCGCCATGCGGGTCAAACCGGGGGTGCCCGAGGAAAGCGTCCAGTTTTTCCACCAATTTCTTACTGCTGATATGTTCCAGTTCTTCTGCTACTTCATGCACTTCATCCCAGCCAAACTGAAGCGTGTCTACCAGGAAATATTCCCATAACCTGTGTTTGCGCACGATGCCCAGGGCCAGTTTTTTTCCTTCCGCACTTAGCCTCACGCCTTTGTACCGCTCATAACTAAGGAGTTTTTTGGTCTTTAGTTTTTTAAGCATGTCTGTAACAGAGGCCGGACGCGTCTGCAAGGCTGCGGCGAGATCATTGGTGGAAACGGTGCCATCATCTTCCTGTAAATGGAATATGGCCTTGATGTAATTTTCCTCCGTAACAGAAAAACTCATACGCTCTAAAATTATTTTTAGACAAATCTAAAAAAATTAAGCGGAACGGACACAAAATCTTCAGATGGACCGAAAGACGTATTTTTATGGAAATAAGCAGCTATGAAGAACTGGTGGCCCGTATTCCTGATAGTAATGCTGGCGGGTTGTTCCAACCCGGGCGTTGACCTCTCGGGTAATACGCCGATCAATAAGAAAGACTTTATGGCTGCGTTCAAAGTGTTGTCACCGCCACTTACTGTATCCGACACCAATGTGCGAAGGCTGGCAGATACGGTAACCATCGGCTATAAGGCATTACAACAATTTTTTCCCGACAGCGCACTCGCACTGGTAGTGGGCAATGATACAAAGCAAACCATTCATCCTGTTGGCCAAATAGAAAAATCGAAAGAAACCTACCTGCTGGTAAATTTTACCGACCGTAAAAAAATTACGCGGATGGCGGTGTTTGTGATAGACAAAAAAGAAAAATTTCTTGCAGTAAAGGAAATTTTCAGCACCGAAAAGGACAATGTATACCGGCACACCGTAGCCATTAACCGGGAGCCCACTTTTATGCTGGTTAGGGAAAAAGCAGGCAAAGACAATACCCTGCAGTTCACAAGAACGGGATGGGTGTACAATGATGCGGGACTTTTTACGGTAGTAGTAAACGATTCCAATGAAGACACCCGGGGCCTTGACGTTATCAATCCACTGGATACCTTACCCCGCACCCAAAAATACAGCGGTGATTATATACGGGATAAAAAGAACATGATCTCCATACGCGACAATGGCAAGCCAGGTACCTACCTGTTCTTTATTCATTTTGAAAAGAATGATGGCAGCTGTATTGGGGAACTGAAAGGCGAAATGAGTATGAAAGGCGCGGCATCAGCACAGTACACTGCCAAGGGTGATCCCTGCGTGATTGATTTTACCTTTGAAGGCAACCGAGTAACACTCAAAGAACAAGGCACCTGCGGCAATCACAGGGGCATGCGATGCTTCTTTGATGACACTTTTGTAAAAAAGAAAGAAATGAAGGCTAAAAAGAAAGCCAGTTGAATTGTGTAAGGCGAACAGGAATTCTCCGCTTCAAAATTAAACAGTATTAACACCCTCACAAAACCTACTCAATCAGTCTCCAGACTATAGGCCCGTGCCCGGCCAGGTACTTTCAACTACAAAGCAAAAGAGTACTCCATAGTAAAGTCTTACCCAGCCATCCGTTTGCCCGATCGCCGCCAAAAGCAGCGGATGTACAGCAACGCAATGGGGCCTGATAGCAACTGATACAGTATATGGCAATGCCTTGGTCGTGTAAAAAATACATTTACCTGAAATCACTTATCTTCGGCCGAGCAATCGTTAACAAAACAAAAGACCTAATGAATTTTTTAAACTATCATGTTCCCTACCCGGCAGCTGACCAGTATGCCAAAAAAGTAGCGTACTTCTCCATGGAATTCGCTATTCACCAACCTTTAAAAATTTACAGCGGCGGACTGGGCTTTCTTGCCGGTTCACATTTAAGAAGCGCTTACGAATTAAGACAGAACCTGATCGGCATCGGGATCCTTTGGAAATATGGTTATTATGACCAGGTTCGTAACCAGGACCAGACATTACAGGTGTCATTCATGGAAAAGAATTACAGTTTCCTGGAAGACACGGGTATCAAGTTCCAGATACTGATCCATGAACATCCTGTTTGGGTAAAAGCATTTTACCTCAACCCGGAAACATTCAACAGCGCCCCTTTATTCCTGCTGAGCACGGACCTGCCGGAGAATGATTATGTGTCGCAAACCATTACGCATCGTTTGTATGATGCGAATGTGGCTACGAAAGTGGCGCAGTTCATTCTGCTGGGTGTAGGCGGGGCAAAACTGATTGATGAAATCGGTTTCCGCCCTGATGTGTATCACCTGAACGAGGCGCACGGTATCTCTTCTGCCTTTTACCTGCTTAACAAATTCAAGAGCGTAGAGAAAGTAAAAGAACACCTTGTCTTTACCACCCATACACCGGAAGAGGCAGGCAATGAAAAACACGATATCTATCTCTGCCACAAAATGAGTTATTTCTGCGGTCTGACCATAGATGAAGTACGCAAACTCTCGGGCACAAAAGACGACCAGTTCAACCATTCACTTGCTGCATTGCGTTTTGCAAGAAAAGCAAATGGCGTATCTGCGCTGCACGGGCATGTAAGCCGCGCAATGTGGAAGAGCTATGAGGGCATCTGCCCGATTGCATCCATTACCAATGCGCAAAACTGGCGCTACTGGGCCGACAAACAGATGTACAAGGCCATGGAAGAAGGCAATGACTATGCTTTTGACGACAGGAAAAAATACCTTAAGAAAAGAGCGTTTGAGATAGTAGCCGACCAGACAGGTAAAGTGTTTGATCCAAACATACTCACCATTGTGTGGGCAAGGCGTTTTGCCGGATACAAACGCGCGGACCTGCTTACCTACGACATGGAGCGTTTTGAAAAATTATTAAGCAGCACAAGATATCCTGTACAGATCATCTGGGCGGGAAAGCCTTACCCGGCAGATTACCCGGCCATTTCGCAGTTCAATACATTGGTACACCTGAGCAAGAAGTATAAAAATGTATCGGTACTCATTGGTCATGAACTGGCATTGAGCAAACGCATCAAACAGGCTGCTGATGTATGGCTTAACAACCCCCGCGTACCACGAGAGGCATCAGGAACCAGCGGTATGACCGCGGCGATGAACGGCTCTGTAAATTTTTCTACGGATGATGGCTGGATACCGGAATTTGTGAACCATGGCAACAATGGATTCGTAGTGCCAAAAGCTGATTACGAGAACATGACCGTTCACGAACAGGATGAGTATGACCTGAATAAGGTGTATGAGATCCTTGAGCAGCAGATATTGCCTATCTACTATGAAAGCTTCGACACCTGGAGGCAGATCCAGAAGAACGGAATGCGTGATGTTCGATTCCAGTTCGACAGCAACCGGATGGCAAATGAATATTATGAGATCATGTACAACGGATAAATAAACCGCAGCAACGAATAAAAAAAATCCCCGGAAAACGGGGATTTTTTTATGGAATATGTTGGCAAATGCATTTTAACTGTATGGTCAGACTAACAAAAAAGGTATTTTTTGCGCCGGCGGTTATCGCGGCCCTTAACCTGCTAGCCCTTGCCTTTTTATTCCGGCAAATGCCGAAGGAAACCCGGGTGATTACGGCCATCAAGCAATTTCTTCCTTCCGAAGACAGCACCCGTTACATAAACGGCTACAGGACCCTGGCACTCTACGAAAACAGAACGCCGCTGGTTTTTGCCCTGAGTGGTAATGAAACCGATCTGAGGGCCATGCAGGCAATTAAACTGGCAGTGACCCGTATGAATACAACGCCCGATACCAGTAAATACATTAAGGTTTCGTTGAGTGATGAGATTCAATACCACCAGGTTGTTGCACTTATAGACATGATGATAACCGAGGGGCATAAGCGCTATGCGTTCTGGAAAAACGATTTCTATATTTTACCTCCTCCTATCAACGAAATAACCGTAAAAAATTGATCCCCCGGTCACATTCATATCTCTAACTCTCCGCGGAGCCGCGGAGTAGCAGAGTTTACGCAGAGTGGGAAAACAGTATCTTTGCATAATTAAATTATGCCAAACAAGATCGCAGTTGCTATCACCGGGGCCAGTGGTGCCATTTACGCAAAATTATTGCTGGATAAACTTGTGCTGTTGAAAGATCAATACGATGAAGTAAGCGTAGTAATGAGCAATAACGCCAAGGACATCTGGGAAACGGAACTCGATAATAAAGATTACAAAAACTATCCTTTCCGATACTTCGACAAATACGATTTCTCCGCACCCTTCGCTTCCGGTTCCGCGCGTTACAATATCCTCATCGTTGCGCCCTGCAGCATGGGAACGCTGGGCAGGATAGCCGCGGGCATCAGTGATGATCTTGTAACACGTGCGGCCGACGTTGTATTAAAAGAAAGGCGCAAACTGGTTTTAATGGTAAGGGAAACACCTTACAGCCTGATCCATATTCGCAACATGGAAACGGTTACGCTTGCAGGCGGCATCATTTGTCCGGCCACTCCTTCCTTCTACAGCAAACCATCCACCATTGAAGAGGTTGCTGCAACGGTGGTAGATCGTGCATTGGATATTGCCGGGCTGGATATTGGTTCTTTCCGATGGGGAAATTGAACAGCGAATATCGAACAAGGATTGTTGAGTGATGAATCGATTTTCACCGCGAAGACGCAAGGGCGCAAAGTAACGCTAAGTGTTCGTCAATAAATCCTTGCGACCCATTGCGCCCTTGCGTCTTCGCGGTGAAAAAAAACCTTCTCCTTCTGCATTGGATATTCCTTGTTCAATATTCGCTATTCAAAAAAAATCCCCGCTTTCGCAGGGATTTCTATTTTAACTGTACTTACTTTCTAGGCATTGGCTTCAGCGCCTTCTTTTTTGTGGAAGCTGAAGGTTATTTTGCCGGACTCTTTATCCAGATCGGCGGTGAGCATATCACCCTCTTTCACGTTAAGATTCAGGATTTCTTCTGCAAGGGGATCTTCCAGGTATTTCTGGATGGCCCTGTGCAGCGGCCTGGCACCAAACTGTGAATCGTATCCTTTTTCGGCGATAAAGTCTTTGGCCTCCGGTGTGAGCTGCAATGAAAAACCCAGGTTGGCCAGGCGTTTGGAAACACCCTTCATCAGGATATCGATGATATTGAAAATGTTTTCCTTGCTCAGTGAATTGAACACGACCACATCGTCAATACGGTTGAGGAACTCGGGAGAGAAGGTGCGTTTGAGCGCTTTCTCAATCACCGCTTTGTTGTTCTCTTCCGCATTCTCCATTCGGTTGGCAGTAGCAAATCCTACCCCATCACCAAACTCTTTTAACTGGCGTACACCAATATTGGAGGTCATGATGATCATGGTATTTTTGAAATCCACTTTTCTGCCCAAACCATCAGTTAACTGTCCGTCATCAAGCACCTGGAGCAGTATGTTATAAATATCAGGGTGCGCTTTTTCGATCTCATCAAGCAGGATGACGCAGTAAGGTTTACGGCGTACTTTTTCAGTAAGCTGTCCGCCTTCTTCATAACCCACATATCCCGGAGGCGCACCAATCAAACGACTGACAGTGAATTTTTCCATGTATTCACTCATATCGATTCTGATCAAGGAATCTTCAGAGTCAAACATATACCTTGCCAGTGCGCGAGCCAGCTCAGTTTTACCCACCCCGGTTGGACCCAGGAAGATAAATGTACCGATGGGTTTTTTAGGATCCTTCAACCCTACGCGGTTACGTTGTATCGCTTTTACTACTTTCTGAATCGCTTCGTCCTGGCCAACTACCATGTCGCGCATATCATCGCTCATGCGGCGTAGTTTTTCAGTCTCTGCCTGTACCATACGCTTAACAGGAATACCAGTCATCATACTCACCACTTCTGCGATATTTTCTTCGGTGATAGGATAACGTTTGTGTTTGCTATCTTCTTCCCACTGGGCCTTGGCTTTCTCAAGTTCTTCGCCCAAACGTTTCTCGGTGTCGCGTAAGGATGCGGCCTCTTCAAAGCGCTGGCTCTTAACCACCTTATTTTTTTCGTTCTTAACGTCTTCAATTTTCTTTTCCAG
>JANPIE010000071.1:0-35829 GCA_031424835.1 Chitinophagaceae bacterium | reverse complement strand
TCATGATTGAACTGATAATTTTAAATGGATTCGTTTAGAATCTGAATGAAATACCAACGTTCACTGCATAGTCGGCAAAAGCTGCATCCCCTTTTGTGTACTTTCCTGTATTGGCTGTTGTGATCTTATCGGCCATACTCTGTGTACGGTTACGGGTAAGGGCTATCGGCACAAACGTATACAGGTTAAATTTCTTAAAAGAATACGTTACACCTGGCTCAAGTGAAATGATGTAACCAGGCCTGCGGAAACCCAGGCTTCCACCAATCAGGTCGTGAACGGGTATGCACTCATTACGGAGTCCGGCGCTGAGTACCCATTTGTTCAATGTAAAATTAGCCCCACCTCTCAGCATTAACTGGTCGGGCACACTCATTACATCGCTGCCGTTTGCGAGAGCTGTGGCAGAGGGATTTCCACCTCGTGCAGATGAGGTACCATTCTGTTCACGTGGATTGATAAGGTAATAGAAATTTGCATACAGGCCAATTTTCCTGCTTACATTATAAAATGCATTTACCTCGGTAGTGATGCCAGTACCGCCATCACCCAATTGAATAGACTGATCCACCGGACCTACCACCGTTCCGCCGCCTGCCGTATAGAAACGATCTGTGTATTTGTAATCGCCGGTAGGTAGTTTAAGACCAAGACCTACCTGCACATTTACTTTGTGGTGCTTTACGGGGTTAAGCAGCCAGTAGGCAGCTGACATGCGCACATCACCCAATCCGAATGATGCGGTGGTTTTTCTGCCGTTACCACCATGCTCATACAGGGAAGAACGTGTATTGGAAACAATGGGAAGATCAAAACTTACCGACCAGCGGCTGTTAAGAATCCGGGTAACCGCTACATCCAGTGTATAGGCATGATTGATTACCTGTGAACCTGCTTCCACGCGGTGTTTCTGTTCCACATCGCCTACAAAATGTTTGTAGGAATTAAAATAACGGTTATTGGCATTGAACAGCCATTTACTTCCGGTGCCATTCTCAGAAGCCATATCGGCATGATCCATGGTACACATACCACCAGTGCTTTTGATAGCGACACAGCCCTGTGCATTTACATTCGCAACGAAGGAAAGTGAAAGGATAACGATAACTATAAATGATTTCATAAATATTTTTTTAGCAGTTTGATTAATGGTGGCATTTTATTTTTTCTTCATGGTTAAACGGTCCACAACAAGCTGACCCACTTTCTTTCCTTCACCTGTACTAATGATACAGGAATTGTGAAAATGGATACCGCCATAAAAACGGGCCCAGTTGTTTTCATCTGCCGCCTGCCTGAATGATACAAATGATCGGCTGGGTATGCCAAACTCCAATTCAGTAGTATCGGTGTATGAAAAATTATCTCCAAATACACTGGTAAGCGCTTCCGCTGCTGAAGCGGAGATAGTGGAATGCCCGCAGGTATACTCCGGAAAAGCCGGCGTTTGCAGGTAGGGTACCCAGTTGGCGTCTATGTATTTATTGATCACCGTCTCCGGCCGCGCTGTATTATACTTGTACTTCACATAAAATGTCTGGATGAAGGCATCAAACAAAGCAATAGAAGTTTTGGCATAGGCGTACACGGTTTCCGCATAATCTGAGCGGGCTTTTTTGGCAGCAATACCCACCACACTCATCCAGTGACCCGGTGGCGAGAATTTTTTACTGCCATACATAACATGCCCGGTCACATTCATTTTGAATGGGTTGTCATCCCAGAAAATGGCAATGTGTTTCTGTTCGGGTGTAAGGCTGTCGACCGCTTTTTTTATGGCCATGACCTCCTTATAATACGTACTGTTCTTATCTGTTATATTAAATTCCGGCGGAGGTGGCGGCGAAAACATTTCGGCGCTATCCATTACCATTGGGCGTATCTCTTTCCAGTGAGGTTCTGCTGCTGAGGCATACATAGGCGGTGTGGGAACCCAGCGTCCGGGTTTGTCCATCACGGTATATTTTTCCGCGCCGCGTGTCTGCAGGTAGTTGTCTTTTTTACTCCAGCGCATTACCGAGGCAGCCACGCTATCTGCCAATAGCTGTGACGCTTCTTCTATTGCTGACGGGAGGCCTTTGTCACGCGCCACTTCAAGTATACTGTCTTTGTACATCTGCAGGCTACCTTCCGGAAAAGTGACTGCCTCTCCCACTTTAATATAAGCCAGTAGGGATGCAAGCTCAATATCCGCCTCAGGAGGCACAACGGGTTTAACACCCGGCTCAAAGCCATTCAACTGCCCTGAAAGTGATTGGTATTGTTTGGGATATCCGGCAGCGATTACTTCATACGCTGCCACAGCCGCGTAGGTGTAATTGCGTGATGCCACCATGGGATTAAAATTATTACCCATGACAACCGTATTCAATTCATGCGCCGCATGACTGAACAATTCGGGGTTATGTATATATGCTTTATACTCGGTACTGTTACGACAGGATACGACACATATAACTACACAAAGCCCCAATGCGAGCTTCTTCATCAATTCTGACAATTTTAAAAAGAAAAAAATGTAACAGGTAAGATCAGTATTTCAACAGCTTAAGCCTGAGGGGGCTTTTCCAACCGGTCGAGGAATGCAGACTGTACGTTGGCAAATACCATGCTGCTACGGAAAATACGCTGCGTTACAGTTTTGTACTGCCATACAAAACCATGTTCATCCGTAAAATCTGATACAGCAAACTTTGTAACATGAGAATGATTGCCGGTTTTTTTTGAAGAGGAGTTATCGTTGGCCAGGTCATTCGCCATGCGATAAAAATTATCTTTCGCGTTGCGGAGACCGGTTTTTTCTACGTTAGGGATACAAAGAAGTTCCAGTGAATCGTTGTACAAACGGCGTTTTACATATTTATAACTGACGCCTTTGATGGTAATCTCTCCATCCACTCTTTCATACGCGGGGGAACTTGCATAATAAGGAAGGTGCGTAGCTACTTTGATACTGACGAGTTCAGATTCATCGTATTCGTTCTGGTCAATGCTGGCCTCCAAACGGGTATCCGCCTTGTTTTCCAGGTAGTTGGTAAACAGGCGGTATCCTCCCCAGTTAAAGAGAAGCACACCCAGCAGTAGTATGGCGGCAACACGCTTCACGCCCTGTGAAAATAATTCATTATTGCTTAACGGAAAACATTTTCTTTTCCGGTCCAACACCGGTAATGGTAAGGCTTTTCCACTGTTTTGGCAGTGCCGATTTTACCTGGGTAATGCCTTTTGGCGTGATCTCAAGTCCCCCAAAACCCATCAGGACACTCTGAATGATTCCGCCCGCACCGGTAGCAAAATAAGGGTTGGTACCTCCTTTGGTTTCTGCTATTACGCGTAAGGGTGGATTGAGGTTGGGTATGTAGGCGTCTTTAAAGAAATGGTATGCTTTCTCGCCCTCACCCAGCCTGGCATACAGCAATGTAAAAATGGCCTGTGTCATGGCCGGTGTGCCTTCATTTGGCACACGGGTGGAATAATATTCAAGGTCCTTTCTTATTTGTGCGGGGTCTGATACTTCTTTCAGGGGGTAAGACAGGAGATTTACATCTGCCTGTTTGATACCCTCGCCATTATAGGTGGCATGTTCGCGGGTAACACCGTTCTCCATTTTTAAAATGGGAATATTAGCGGCTACATGCATCCAGTCCGCATCAGGCGTAATGCCTAATAGCCGGGCGGCATCGGTTGCATTTTGCAGTACCGCTTTTGCAGCAGCATTGGTCCAGGCATTGTTGTCTACGTTCTCGGCCCATTCATCCGCGGCCACCACGTTTTTAATATCGTATTTTCCGGGGCCATTGCGCTCTACCCTGCTGGCCCAGAAATCTGCAGTCTCCTTTAATACGGGCCAGCCTTTTTCTTTCAGCCATTCTTTGTCCTGTGTAACACAATAATAGTTCCATGCAGCAATGCCCACACAGGCCGTGATATGGTGTTCAAACGGACCACTCAGGGCCCAAACCGGTGTTTCTTCCACCCCACTGGCCGCGCTTTCCCAGGGGAACATAGCGCCTTTGTATCCATGGTTGAATGCATTTTTTTTCGCCGCACCCAGTCGCTGGTAGCGGTATTCCACCAGGCTCTTCGCCATTTGCGGCTGCAGAACCAGGATGGAAGGATACATCCAGAGTTCAGTGTCCCAGAATACATGCCCATTGTATCCCAACCCGCTTAATCCCATGGGTGAAGGGCTCAAATCGGTTCCCTCCCGTACAAAGGAATAGAGATGGTACAACATACTGTGTATGTCCTGCTGCGACTGGTCATCACCTTCAATCCTGATATCGCTTTTCCACAACTCGTCCCAGGCTTTGTTATGAAAGCCGATCAGCCTGTCACGACCTTCCAGTTTTGCGAAGATGGTCATGCGTTCCGCTTCATTCAATGGATCATCATGGTGTGCGGAAGTGATGGAAGTACCCGCAATGGAATACCGGTAGGTTTCTCCCGCTTTTATTTTGCGGTTGAATTTCATAAGGTGCATGTTATTGTCCCACATTTCGTGTATCACCCTTGGTTCGTGCCCGTGTGCCTCGCTGAATAAAAATGTATTGGATGCACACATCAGTAATTTCCCGGTTGGACTCTTGGCAGAAGAGGTAAGCAGGCTGATCACCACATGGGGCCTGTCGATCTCGTTGTAATAATTCTGCACATCTTTTAATGCATCGGGCGCTTCCATTACACTGGCGCTTCCGAGGGTAAGCTCTTTTTTGGCTGTAACGCTTACATCCATCAGCACCGTAAAGGGTAACTGGCGCAGGGAATAATAGGTATAGGTGATGGTGGCTTTGTCTTCGTAGTCGAATGTGGTGGTAAAACGGGCATGCTTCATATCCAGTTCCTGTTTCATACCCGTTGCCTGTGCCGCGCCCATCCTTTTGCCATCGATATCGATCTGCATGTTGAGCAGGTTAAAACTGCGCAGAAAATTGCTCACCCTGCCGCGGCCATAAAGGTCATAGGCACCTGCAAGAACCACATCTTTTACTTTAAAGGGTTCAGGAGAGGATACAATTCCGATCATTCCATTGGCAACAGTAATACCATAATAATTTGAAGGGTCGATCTTGTCGGCGCTGATCTTCCATATATCTGTTTGGGAGAAAGACAATACTGAGCATAACAATAAAACGATACAAACAGGCAGTTTTTTCATATGGCGGGTTTTGCAGATCCGGGAGCTAATTTACGGCACTTGGGTCGTAACATGGCATTAGAAAGCAGGTGAATTTCTTTTTTCACAGCCGCAACCGGACAAGCACGAAATGGAATCGTGGCGTTACACCCTATCATAATGGTAAACCGGGTATTCTTCGTTATTTTGCAGCCTGACCTGATTGTACTGTTTATGAAAAAAATATTGATCGTTATTCTCCTCCTGGTGGTGATCGCGGCTGCCTGGCTCTATGTTTTTGTTCCCACTGATCTTAAGGTTTCGAGCATACGCTATATCGATTGTCCTGATAATGCGGCGGGGCGTTTTTTATCAGATGAAAAACAATGGAGACTATGGTGGCCCGCCGGCAAAAGCGATACCGTTGCTGTAAACGGAAAACCGTTACTTGTATACGGGCGGGATACCTTCTCTATCATAAACCAATCCTTTAATGGGGTAATGATTGCAACCTCATTTGAAGGCAGGAGTGTAAACGGGAGTATGGCGCATGCAAAAACAACCAACGATTCCCTTGCCGTGGTGTGGCAATACAATGTAACGCTCAGTAAGAACCCCGTTACACGTATGAAGGAATACCTGGCTGCGGGTGAACTCAAAAAAAGTACCGGCGCCCTGCTCGATACACTTAAAGATTTTCTCGAAAAAACAGACAAACGTTATGGCATCTCTATCAAAGAGATCAGGGTAACTGATACAGTGTTGATCAGCCGGTATTTTGAGTCGGCCAGCCAGCCTTCTGTCGCGACCGTGTACCGGGAAATTGAGACGCTGAAAAAATTTGCGGCGGCCAATGGAGTGCAGGAAACGGGGTTTCCTATGCTGAACACAACCATGCTCGACAGTACGCATTTTAAAACACGGGTGGCTGTTCCCATTGAGAAAGCCATTAAGGATGCAGGAGGCAATGAAGTTAAGCGTATGATCCCTGGCAGAATACTGGTGACAGAAGTAAAAGGCGGACCCGCAACCATTGCCAGGGCATTCCTGCAACTTCGGTATTACCAGCTTGACAATGAACTTTCCTCTCCCGCTATACCATTTGAGTCACTGATCACAAACCGTTTGCAGGAAAAAGATACCGCTAACTGGATCACGCGGATCTATTACCCGATTTTGTGACGGGTTTTTGGTAAATTGATAGGCGGATCCAAATTCCGGCTGTATGCTTTTTCAAAGAGCCATTTTACTGAGCCTGTTCCTTGCATCGCTCTCCGGATGGATGCATCGCGCTGTGGCACAGGGTTGCCTCACCAGCAATTTTTCCATAGCCTACCAGGGAGCAGATAACCAGTCGGTCGTAAAGTCCTTACTCACTTCGCGGAATGAAATCATCAGCGCCGGCAACATCAATTACGTACGCAATAACCTGGTGATGGCCGATGGCTGGATCAGTCTTTACAGCGCAAAAGGTGCCGTGATATGGTCAAAAAGAATTACCGCACCGGGATTCAACCTGCTTACGGTAAGGGATATGACCGCAGCAACGGACTCTACCTATTTTGTAACGGGATTTGTACAAACTTACTGGGGCGTAACGGATCCCGCGCCCCCTAATCCCAACTGGGGTATCCTGCTGCATTTAGACAGGTACGGAAATATTCTCTGGTCAAAAAAAATTGACCAGGGATATGCCCCGGGCGCTGAAACAACTTTCCTTGAAAACATTATGCGCACAAAAGAGGGTGATCTCATCGCGCATGCGTTTGTATGGAAACGTCCCCCGTTTCAAACAAAGGCCCTGTTGTTACGCATGGATATCAATACTAACATCAAATGGGCCACCACATATGCATCCAATGTATTCGAATTTCGTTTCAACTTATCCAATACACTCCGGCAATTACCCGATGGAAGTATTGTTGCCGGCGGCATCATCGATGAACGTATCGTTGCAAGGGATTCTATTTTAAAAGTAAATTATTACTGGATGGGCATCGACCAGAATACGGGTAATAAATTGTGGGACCGATCTTATCTGATACGCGACAAAGCTGCCAACGTATTCTATCCGGAAAGTACCATCCGCAACATAACATCCCTGCCAAATGGTGACCTTTCGTTTATGGGTTATGCAGATACAAATGCAGTTACCATTCCCCCCCTTACTACGCGAACCGTTAATATTGTTACCACTGCAACCGGACTTATCAAAAAAGTTACCGCATATCAAACAGACCGGCCGGGCTCATACATTGTGGATGGGCAACCTACCGGCGCAAGTGGGAGCCAGTTACTGCTGATGGACGACGGTAACAAAGCCATTCTTTCTGAGCTTGATAATACAGGACAGGTGCAGTGGAAAAAAGCATATAGCCTGCCCGGCACTGCGCAAAGGCCCGCTGGATTTGTAAAAGCAGGCGATGGGTATTACCTGGTGTTGAACAACAATGCGGGCACCGGGCGAACTTACCTGTTAAAAGGCGGACAGAATGTGGACCTCGCATGCCGCACCACCACAACCCCACTCACCAGTTTTGCAGGTGACGCATTTTTTTCTGCTGCGGATGCGCAGATGCTGTTCAATACAGAAAATTCAGGGATAAATTTATTTTCAGGCATAGATATCAACCTACGGCCATACCCGCTTTCGGCAATTACAGAATGCAGTGATGCATGCTGCCACGACATAGTGGATACCATCAATATTACCCGGGCTACCATCTGTGATAACCAGCGATACATGTTACCTGATGGCCACAGGGTCACTTATACGGGAGATTATTTTGTACGACAAAAAAATGCCAACGGATGTGACAGTATCAAATTTTACCGGTTAACCGTAATCAAGGACCCTTCTGCATTAAGCCTGGGCAAGGATACCTGTATTGAAGGAAAAGATTCCATCATACTGCGCGCAACGCCCGGGTATGAAAACTATAGCTGGATGAACACCATTTCTGCGCAGGCTTTTTATACCGCCAAACAGCCGGGAAAATATTCTGTGAGTGTAAGTAATGCCTGCGGGGCAAGTACATCCAGTATAGAGGTACAGGCACTCTGTGACAACGGTCTTTTTATGCCCGGCGCTTTTACGCCCAATAGAGATAACCTGAATGATGTGTTCCGCATACCGCCCGCCAGCAAATACCGGCTCATCAGTCTGGTCATCTATAATCGCTGGGGGGAGCTTATATTCTCCACTACAGACACCAATAAAGGATGGGACGGAACCTATCAACGCATACCGCAGCAAAGCGGGTTGTATACTTACATCATTGTTGCAGAGTCTACCTATACCGGGAGAAAAAGACAATTGACCGGAACCGTTCAATTGATACGATAGGTAAGATCAGGAAATATTCGTTGATGATCTTTGCTGCCCATGTTTACTTTCATTATCGTGTTTCAAAACTGCACCCGGGTACTCATTTAGCAAACCTGATCACCATGGCACTGTCGTTGTTCCTGGCAAGTACGAATGCTTCTTTTTTTCCAATGCTGATCTTTCGAATGCGGCGTACCTGTCCCTTTACCTGCAATCCGTTAATGGGTTCGGCAATAAAGTTTCCCTGGCCCTTGTTGATGAGCAGGGTTCCCTGGTCCGCATCATACCTGCCCATCTGAATATTGTTATCGTAATAATTGCCCATCAATAATACATCCGCCAGGTTATCACCGTTGGCATTAACAACCACTGCATCCCGGAATGAGGTAAGTTGGGCCTCCCAGGGTAATGCCTTAGCCGTGAAAGAAAGTTTACCGTTGTTAATGAACAGGGCATTTGAAAAATAATTGGCAGTATACACCTGCGCTTTTTCCAAAAGGCTGGCACTAAAAATATCTGTGAGTGATGCTTTGGCAAAATCTTCAGCATACAGAAATTTTTTCTTGAGAACAGGCATTTGTTTTTCCAGCTCAGCCTTGTTTGCGAAGGGAAGTTCTTTACCATCCAGGTAATAAGTTAGCACCTGTTCTTTCTTGCCATTACCGTCAAAGTCTTCATAGTAAAGCTTCACCGGTTGCTGTTCAGAGGCTTTGAGTCGACTGTTGACGCCCAGGTTACCGGCCACAATGTCTATGTCACCATCGTTGTCAATATCTACCGGAAGAATACAATTCCACCAGCCTTTTCTATCGCTAAGTGTTGTCTGCGTAAATACACCACGGGTATTGATGAACGCTTCGATACCCCCCCATTCGGCGCAAACAAGCAGGTCGTTATCATTGTCCCTGTCAATATCAAACCATACAGCCTGTGTTACCATGCCTATACCGGACAGACCTTTCGCTTTAACCGCCGTTACGTCTTTGAATTTGCCCGTGCCATCATTCAGCAGCAGGTAAGATACCGGTACCTGTCCATAACCAAAGGGCACGGAACGACCGCCAACAAAAAGATCGGTAAAACCATCTCCATTAAAATCACTGGGAACGATGGTTGAAGCTGTCATGAAAATATTTTCAAATGCATGTTCCTGCCGGGTGAGCCGGCCTTTGCCATCATTCAGGTATGCCCTAGGCTGCAGGTATTCTTCCTGCCCGTAATATTCGTTACCGCCGCTTGCAATGACGAGGTCGGTGAACCCATCATGGTTGATATCAGTCCAGCATGCGTCTACATCTTCATACACACTGTCTTTGTCCAGTGCCGGCTGCGCAAGACGTGTGAATTTACCTGATGGCTGCTGCAACAATACTACCCGCTTCTTTTCTTTAGCGCCGCCGATAAACATATCTTCCAGTCCATCTCCATTAATATCAGCCACCGCCAATGCGGGCCCTTCTGTTGAAACCATATGAGGAATCAGGGGCTCGCGGTTGAACTCGTTAAAAATATTTTCTTCATGGCGCCATTCAATGGCTGTCTCCCTGGTAATATCCAACATTGCCCCGGCGGCAGCGGGGTAATAAGCCCGGATACCTGCATAGGAAAAAGAAGGGAGCCCCCTGCTATAGGTAAAACGATATTCTGTCTGGCCCGGCTTTAGCTGCAGCGGCTGACAGGTATTATCGGGCCATACCAGAAATGCAGAATCGATCTTTGATTTATCCATTCCGATATGCATCGGCATTTCCATACTTGACAGAAACCCCCGGGCGGGATTTTTTTCATAACTGCGTATGCCACCTTCTGCAAACAGGATCAATTTAGCGCCCGTAGCATTGATGTTGCCGGCGGGTCCTTTGAGTTTGATGGAAGCAAATGCTTTCTCTTTTGCATCGTTGCTTTTATTGGCGTACACCAGTACAGGATCGTCAATATTACTAACCACAATATCCAGGTCGCCATCATTATCAAGGTCTGCATACACTGCGCCATTGGAATAAGTGGGTATATCTTTCACGCGGTCCTTCATATCATCAAAGACAAGGTTTCCGTTATTACGATAAAATTTATTGGGGATCTTGATCTGGGGAAACTTATCTATCAGCGCCATATCTGTCTGCGCCAGGTTATTCAGGCGGATTTTGTTCTGGATCTCGCCGTTGGACACATAATTGATGTAATCAATATCATTCATTCTTTTGGGAATGCCATTGGAAATAAACAGATCTTTTTTGCCGTCATTGTCAAAGTCCATCCAAAGCGGCGCCCAGCTCCAGTCGGTTGCGGCAATACCCGAATACAGCCCTGTTTCACTAAACATTCCATTGCGCCTGTTGAACTGCAGGTTGTTGCGGGTGTACTGGTATGCGTAACCGTATCCTATTTTCAGGTTAAAAATATCATAGGTATCCTCTCCTTCAGATCTTTTGAGAATATAGGGATCAGATGGAAGCATGTCCATGGAGATGATCTCCGGGTAGCCGTCGTTGTTTGCATCAGCAACATCAACACCCATTGAGAACTGGCTGGTATGCATGAGGCGGGTTTCCATTTCTTCTTTGAAACGGCCGTTGCGCTGGTTGATATAGAGGTAATCATTTTCATGAAAATCATTACCAATATAAAGATCAGGATATCCATCAAGGTCTATATCGGAAACCACCACCCCCAAACCGTAACTGATGGCCGAACTGTTGATACCGCATTCTTTGGTAACATCCGTAAAAATGCTGCCTTCATTACGATACATGCGGTCGCCGGAAAGTTCATTGTAGGTTCCCAGGAAATTTTTTCGCTCAGCAAATGTGCCATTCTGGTGCACAGAATGATTGAGTAAAAACATATCCAGGTCCCCATCCAGGTCATAGTCAAAAAAAGTAGCCTGGGTACTGAACCCGGAAAAATCCAACCCATATTTTTGCGACTGCTCCTGATATTGCGGCACACCACTTTTGTCAATGCCTGTACAAACCAGCAGCAGGTTATGCCCTTTCAATGTTTCATATTTACCTACCCGGCAGATATAGATATCCAGTAAACCATCATTATTTATATCAACTACGGAAACACCCGTTGACCAGGAACCATCCTGCGGGATATGTGCATCTGTGGTAACATCCTTAAAATGCAGGTTACCCGTATTGATGTACAAAGTATTTGCGCCCTGGTTAGCGGCAAAGAAAAGATCCGTTAATCCATCGTTATTAAAATCACCGGCGCCCACACCACTACCGTTATAGAAATACATGTACTTAAACATGTTGAAGTCCTGGGTAGGCGTCAATTTATTTGTAAACGTTAACCCGGTACGGCTTTTATCCAGTACCTCAAACATCGGAGGTTCTTTGGTTGCGCTATTACACGCTGAGAGAAAAAGAAGGCATAACCCATACACCAAATGATGCACATTTACCAATGAGCACCACTTACTCTTTTCCACCGTATGACACTTCAATACTGGAACCATATTATTTTTTTCTACCGAGGTTATCAATTTCAAACATTACCGGCAGCTCATTATTGAGCAGGAATAACAATCGCTTTTTATTACCTGCAGAAAACTCAGTGATGTCCCTTATTTCACCACGCAGTTCCAGCCCCGACAGATCAGGTTCCATAGCAGTAAATTGAGCCTTACCGGAATTCAGCAGCACAGCTCCATAACTTGCATCAAGCCTGCCCAATTGCGGAGGAAACTGGGAACGGTTACCCCCAAGTACCAGATCAAGGGTTCCGTCACCATTAACGTCAGTACACTGAATGGCATTTATGGAAGACAATTGTTGCATTGCCGGTAATTTCTGTATGGTGAATTGTCCGCTTCCATTGTTGATGGCAATGCAGGAAGAAGGATAATTGAATTCTTTCATTACTGCTTTTTTTACCTGCTCAGCAGTAAACAGTTCCTGCATGGATTTGGTGGCAAATACTTCATGACGAAGATTCTGTTTTTTCAGAACAGGCACCTGCTCTTCAAGGTCCCGTTTGAGAAATACGGGCAGGTCCTTACCATTTACGGTGCGTGTTAGGATCTTATCCATGATGTTATTCTGGTCAAAATCCGATACCCATATTTTTACCGGGTTCTGCGCATCGGGACGCAGGTAAAAGTTCTCGCCGATATTACCCAGTACAAGATCCATATCTCCATCAGCATCAAGATCGGCCGCTTCTATTGTCTGCCACCATCCACTCATGGTGCTGAGGTTGCTCTCCACTTCTCTAAATTGACTATTAGCGTAACTGAAAATCCGCGTTGACATCCACTCACCAGTGATCACCAGTTCTTTTGCTTTATCACCCTGTACATCCACCCAAACCGCACCGGTAACCATACCCGTACCGGAGAGCATTTTATGTTGCGTGGCAGCGATATCTGTAAAATGCGCCTTACCATCATTCTGGTAAAGGTAACTGGCTGGTGTAACGCCGTATACGCCTGGCACGCTCCTGCCTCCTACAAAAAGATCCTGGTCACCATCGCCGTCAAAGTCATGGGCGGCCGCTACGGAAACATTCATGGTATTGTCTGGAAAAGCGGTAGGATCCACATGATAATTTCCGCGGCCATCATTCAGAAATAGCCGGTGTTTAAATACCCTGTCGCCAAAGGATGCGTTGTTACCACCTGCCCCTACAAAAAGATCGGCATCACCGTCTTTGTCGGCATCAAAAAATAATACAGCTACATCTTCAAAGTCGGAGAACTGTTCAAACGCATCCTGTTTCTTTTTTGTGAAGGTGCCGCTTGCCGATTGTATGTATAACTGCCCCGGATGTTTTACTGTGCCGCCAATGAACACGTCCATTAAGCCATCACCATTCACGTCGGCAGTAGCTGCTTTCGGACCTTCGCGCGACAACATCATGGGGATGTTTCTTTCAGAATAGAAATCGATGTAATCGTCTTCCGCATGTTTTTCAAACCCACCGTTAACGGGTACCAATACCGTTTTCACCTGGCCGGAGCCGGGTACGGGAAGTTTTGGGGCATTGGCAGGCTGCTGCAGCTTGTGCAGTGTGTTTACACGGGGCTGATAGAACTTTGAATAAGTCCTGTCGGGCCAAACAATGAGCATGGAATCGATGCCCGCATTTTTTCCCAGGCCGATGACCGTTTGGTAATCTATAGACGACTGGAACCCGCGGCTGGGCATCACCTCGCGGCTTAAGATCTGTGATCCCTGGTAGATGGTTATCTTACTGCCAATAGCGAATTTATTTTTAGTCTTGCCCTGTAGTAAAATGCTTATGTAGTTATTACTGTTTACTTCGCGGCTGTTATTCCTGTATACAAAAGCAGGCTGATTAACATTGCTCACGATCATATCAAGGTCACCATCGTTATCAAGGTCGCCGTAGGCGGCGCCATTTGAAAAAGAAGGTTGTGTGAATCCCCATTGTTTTCCCTCGTCGGCAAACCGGAGATTGCCGGTATTGCGGTATGCTTTGTTGAGCAGGGGTTGTGAAGGCATTTTGTTGATGATGCTGTCTACCTCGTCCATTTTTCCCGAGAGCGCCATTTTCTGTACGATATCATTCGCGAAAAAGTCGATGAAGTCCTGGTTAGTGAGGTCGTGCGCGATGCCATTACATATATACAGATCGGTGAGGCCATCATTGTCGGCATCGAACATTAATCCGCCCCAGCTCCAGTCAGATGCGGCCACCCCGCTGAAATAACCGGCGTCAACAAATTTTCCATGCCTGTTATTTACCTGCAAAGTATTCTGCTGGTACTGGTGATAAAAACCGGATTGTTCCTTGAGGCGATATACATCGATGTTCTCAAAAGACGATGTGGTTTTCAGGCGAAAATCGTCATCCGCCAGCATATCCGTGGTAAAAATGTCCGGGAAGCCATCGTTATTGATGTCTGCGATATCTGCACCCATAGAAGCCAGGCTGGTATGCTGCATCCAGGTTTCTATTTCGTCTTTAAAGGTTCCGTTTTTCTGGTTGATATAGAGATAATCCCGCTCAAAAAAATCATTGGACACATATACATCCGGATAATGGTCGCCATTTACATCGCCGATGGTAACACCCAATCCAAAACTGATAAGGCTGCCATGTATACCCGCAGCGCGCGTAACTTCTGTGAATTTACCATTGTCATTGCGCAGCAGGTGATCACCTCCGCCCCTCAGGTAAGGAGCAATTGTCCATTTCTCAGCAGGTAGCTCGCGTTTGTTGGCGTAATTCAGGGTGTTTACGGGGATGGGGCTGTTGTTTACCATAAAGCAATCCAGGTCGCCATCCAAATCATAATCAAAGAATGATACCTGTGTTGTATAGCCGCCATCTGCCAGGCCATATGCTTTTGCAGAATCCGTAAATGTGAGGTCGTGGTTATTGATAAAAAGTTCGTTCTCCCTGCTTACGCCGTCGTTGATATGGCCCGAATTGCAAACAAATATATCCAGCCACCCATCATTGTTGATATCAACCATGACCACACCTGTACTCCATTTATCCTTGGGTTTGAACCCGGCTTTGTCAGATACATCGTCAAATTTCCAGTTGCCTTTGTTGAGGAATAGTTTGTTGCTGCCCATATTGGCGGTAAAGAATACATCTGCCAGGCCATCATTGTTGATATCGCCAACCGCCACGCCGCCCCCGTTATAAAAATTACGGAAAGAAAAAATGTTCTGGTCCCTGGTGTTGTGAACGGTATTGGAAAACTCAATTCCTGTGTGCTCCATGAAACTAAAGAGCAAGGGCTGGTTCTGTTCTGCAGGTTGTTTACAGGATAAACAAAAGCAAACCGGAATCAGGATGAGCAGGATAACACTGCGGTATTGTTTCATACGCAAAAAAACAAAAGGCCATTAATAATAATGACCTTTTGCCTCTAAAAATTTATGTTATTAATTAGTATCCGGGATTCTGCTTCAGGTTAGGGTTAACCGCGAGCGCAGCATTTGGTATAGGGAATAACAGGTATTTAGCATCAGATACTGCTGGCTTCAGTGTCCTTGCATTCAGGAAGGTACCGAAACGGATCATATCCTGCCTTCTCCAACCATCCCAATAAAATTCTCTTTGTCTTTCATCCAGGATTGCAGGAGCGGTAACAGCAGTTAAAGGTGTGGCCCCACGTTTTACACGCAGTTGGTTCATCAGAAGCAGTGCGCCTGCTGCATTACCAGACCTGAACTGTGCCTCTGCCTTCATCAGTAATACATCGGCATAACGATAGAATACATATTGGTTTGCGGCCTGTCCGTCGTTAGAAGGTTTGAAGTCAATTGGATAACGAAGTACACGGATACCGGTAACTTCCAGGTTAGCACCGCTTTCCTGTAAAGCTACAGCAGGTGTGAAGGCCAGTGGCGCACCTTTCCTGTCTTTCAACGGAGCATCGGTAATCAGGTCATACTGCTGTCCAATCAGGAAGCCGGTATTAACGCGCTTGCCGGGATTTGGCACTGTGCCTGAGTAATCAGGGTAAGCAACACCACGACGCTCATCGGTAGCTTCAAATTTGTTATACACTTCAGCCAGAGTGGAGAAACCGTTCCAGCTGCTTTTGTTGTTGTTGTAGTGAAGTGTTTTGTACCATGCAGAACGAAGGTTACCACCTCTTGTAGCGGCGATGTTCTTACCTAAGAAGATGTTTTCAACGTTGGTTTCATTCTGTGGAGAATAGGCATCCCAAACACTGTTGGCCAATGCGTATTTACCGGTATTGATCAGGGCGTCAGCATTGGAAATTACTTTGGCCATGTCAGCAGCATCAAATGTGGGAGCGGCCCTGTTGGTGAAAGCACCTTTGTTCAGGTAACATTTCATCAGGAACACGCGGTTGGCATCTTTGTTCGCTACGGTTGCACTACCACCGGCAGATGGCCCGTTTGGCAGGTCATTCTGGATGGCTTCCAGTTCAGAGATAATAAAAGTAATCGCTTCAGCACCTGATAAAACTTTGGGTGCATTCAGCAGGTTTTCACCCGGCTGTCTGAAAGGAACCTGGTTGTACAGGTCCAGTACGGTAAACATAGCAAAAGCACGGAGGAACCTTGCTTCAGCCGCCTGCGATGCAGAGGGCTTAAATGTAAGGGCGTTGGTGGTATTGAACACCACACCCAGCAGGCTGTTGAATACGCCACCTACCTGCGCGTGGTCCGCGTTCCAGGTATGTGCGTGAATCACTCTCCATACGCCATTATCATCCCAGTCGCCACCACGTGTAGGAACCAGTGATTCATCAGAACTGTTTTCTTCGAGTGATGTAGGACCATCCTGGCTCTGGAAGCCCTGCAGGCCGTCGTAACATGCCTGCAGCAGAACGGATACATCCGTGCTCGAAAGCAGGATGCCTTGCGCCTGGCTATCGGTTAGTGTCGAATTGAGTTTCTCATCCAGCTTGGTACAAGCTACCAGGCTGATCCCTAAGGTGAGAACCAAAACGACCGCTGAAGTCTTAATATGTCTCATAAATGTTTATTTAGAATTGTATGATTTATATACGTTTTTTACTCAAAAAAGTTGCTTACAGTCCAAAATTAACTCCAAACAGGAACGATGTAGAAGCGGGGTAAGGGATGTACTCGATACCCAATGAAGGCACGCCTCCGATGTTCTTGTCGGTGTTAACCTCCGGATCAAATCCTGAATACTTCGTTATTACAAACAGGTTTTGTCCGGTAAGGAAGAAGTTTACATTTTTAAGTGACTTACCAATATTTCCAGCCCTGTAGCTCAGGGAAAGGTTAGCCATTTTCAGGTAATCACCTTTCTCCAGGTAACGGGTTGAAGTGGTAATTGGGTTAGCTGTGCTTTCTTTTACAGAGCCGTTAAGCAATGAAGTAGCCACGTTTCTTGAACCCAGGTTACCGATTGGCAGAACCGCATTCAATGTGTTGTTATAGATCATGTGACCAAATGCGCCGTTCATATTGGCAACCAGTGTCCATTTATGATAAGTAACATCTGTGCTGATACCAAGCAATGTGGTTGGATTAGGGTTACCTATATAATACAGGGTATTACCGTTGTCACCATATTTGCTGTTTCCTGAAGCATCTAATCCGTCAAATCTTTTCAGGTAAAACGCATTCAGCGGCTGACCCGAAGCCAGTCTCTGTACACTTGCACCCGAAAGTCCCTGTCCGTTGATGGCACCTGTTAAAACTGCAGGCCCGTTATAGTTCCGCATTTCATTTTTCAGGAAAGCTGCATTAGCAGAAAGGTTCCAGGTAACATTTGTATTTCTAACCAGTGGAGTACCTAAGGTAACTTCCCATCCGTTGTTGATCACATTACCTGGCAGGTTAATCCAGTATTTGGTAGCTGGAGCCGGCTGAATGGCGTCAAAGTTGAACAGGATATCCGTAGTGTTCTTATAGAAATAATCTACGCTACCGAATAGTTTACCCGCAAACAGGTCGAAGTCAACACCAATATCCAGTTGTTTGGTGCTCTCCCATTTCAGATCGGGGTTGGCCACATTCGCCAGGGCGATGGAACCTTGTCCAAATCTGTACTGAGATTGCGCAGAACCTGCAGGGAATGACTGGTTACCAGTGATACCCCATGATGCGCGCAGTTTCAGGTTGCTGAATGTTGCGTCATTCTTGAGGAAATCTTCATTGGTAATGTTCCATGCTGCTGCCAGAGAAGGGAAATAACCGTATTTATTGTTTGCACCAAACTTACTTGAGCCATCAGCCCTGAAAGTTCCGGTGAAAAGGTATTTGTCTTTGTAATTCAACACAGCTCTTGCAAAATAAGACTGCAGTGAAGAAGAAGGATCTTCAAATGCGAACACGTTGCGGCTGGAAGTACTTGAGTTCTGCAGGATGTTGGCGTAAGAAACCTGGTCAGATGTAAAATCCTGCGCAGTGATACCTGTTCCCCTGAAACTGAATTTCTGGTACTCATAACCCAGCAGTGCACTCAGGTTGAGGCTTGAGGTAAGCTGCGTGTTATAATTAAGGGTATGCTGTAACACCAATGAAGTAAGTTCATTATTCAGGAAACCGGCAAAACCCCTGTTCTCGATGCCGGCAATGGTAATGTAAGCGGCTTCAGTGGCCCTTCTTACACCCACCTGGCGGTTAAGGCTAAGGTTTACTTTATAATCAAGCTGATCTGTGAGTTTATATCCTGCACCTACTATTCCGAAAATGTTGGTCACATTGGCTTTGTCATTATAACCGTACTGCATAGCGATAGGGTTAACAATGGTTGAACCCGGAATGATATTTACATTACCGTTAGCGAGCCTTAATGGCTGGGTAGGGTTCCACTGCAACGCCATACCGATGATGTTACCGGTAAAACCAGCATCATTACTGATGGGTCCGATATCCTCTGTATTATGCGCAGCCAGTACGTTGAAATCAAGGCTCAGTCTCCTGCTCTCCAGGAATTTGTACTGTCCATTGATATTGAAAGTATATTTCTGGAGACCGGTCCTTTTAAGGATACCCTGCTGGTCCATATAACCGAAAGACATACGGTATTTACCTGCATCAGATCCGCCACTAACACCTACGTTCACATTATGTGTTGGTGCAGTCTGGAATATCTGGTCGGTTGCATCTACGGTACTTCCAAAATCACCGGAAGTGATACCGTATGATTTGAGCGCCGCCCTGTATGAGTCGCCGGTAAGTATATCGTATTTTTTCCTGATCTTACTGATACCTACTGAGTAGTTGACATCGATCTTAGGAGCAGTAGCTGCGCCTCTTTTGGTAGTGATCATGATCACACCATTGGCACCTCTTGAACCATAGATAGCGGTACCAGATGCATCTTTCAATACATCCATAGAAGCGATATCATTGGGATTGTAGAAGTAAAGTGGATTCACGTCAGGTGTGGAACCGAGACCGGCCACGTTCAAACCCGGACGTGCATTTCTTCCGTCTAATGGAATACCGTCGATCACGAACAACGGAGAGTTACCGGAACGAACGGAGCTGTTACCCCTGATACGAACGGTAGTAGCACCACCCGGTGCACCGCTGTTATTGATTACCTGAAGGCCGGCAACTTTACCCTGGATCAACTGGTCAGGCGCTGTAATCACACCCGTGTTAAAATCCTTAGCCTTTACGGAAGTAACGGCACCGGTAAGGTCACGCCTCCGGGCGGTACCATAGCCGATCACCACAACTTCACCAAGCTGTTCGTTGGTGGCTGTTAAGGCAAGGTCCACTGAAGTTGTGTTAGCAACACTTACTTCACGTGTGCCAAAGCCCACGGAAGAAATTACCAGTGTAGACGTGGAAGAAGGAACAGTTAACCTGAATGAACCATCTGATCCGGTTTGTGTACCGGTCTTGGTTCCTTTGGCAACTACTGAAGCTCCCACGAGTGCTGATCCATCCCTTGAATCAGAAACCTTTCCAGTGATTGTTTTGTTTTGGGCTTGCGAGGAGAAGGCAAACAAGCAAGCAAATAAACCCACGAGCGTGGGCCTGACAAGCTTCGTTAAATACATAAATGGCAGTTTATTGGTTATTAAGCGTGTACAAAGTACACATTTTTTTCGCTAAAAGAATTTTTTGTTAAATCTTTTCCTGATTATTTCCGAAAACCAAGTAAACAATTCAGCAATCTGGGGTTAAGACCATCGGGTGTTGCAAAAAGATGCATAGCCCAAAAGAATTAATCCTGAAAAACAAACGTTTCAGCAGCTAAATATATGCGTATAAGTGACTTTAAAATTTAGAAAAAAAATTTATCTGTTTCCGCAAACGTTTGCGAAAAGCTTTGCTGTGGAAATATTTTTTGCAAAAACGCATGAATTCAGGGAGTTGACTGAGGCCCGGTTGCCTGTTAACCCGAAACCGGCAATCCCTCAACGCTTTTCCCATACATACTTATAAACCATCTCCGACACTTTTGCCATGCTCTCTATGGCTGCTTTCTCGTTTTCCAGCTTACGTGAGAGCAATACCAACACATATTTACGGCCATCAGGCAGGTAAACAATTCCCGAATCATGCTGTAACGCGGTTATGGAGCCTGTTTTATGGGCCACTTTTACGCCCTGTGGCAAACGGGCAGGTATGATCTCGCGGTATTGCTGGTTATGCAGGATATTGATCATTTCCCGGCTGGAACCTGCATCCACTACTTCAGACCTGGCCAGTTTATCAAAGACCAGCATCAGGTCGTAAGCGGTGGTGGTATTGTTCAACCCTTTGGCAAAGGCCTTGCTGTCTTCCACACCACGCAAAACCTGTATGTCCATTGCACCCAGCTCACGCATGGTTTGCGTAACCTTTTTTCCATCCACCATTTCGATCAATATATTGGTAGCAAGGTTGCTGCTGAGGATGATCATCTGGTATACAAGGTCATAGATCGTTGTTTTCTTACCTATGCGGGTATAGAGATCCTGCTGGCTATCGTCTGTTACATTCAACTGATAACGACTACTGTCAACAATACTCAGGAAATCATTCCTGATCAGCACCGAATCTGTGAGGGAAAATTTTCCGGCTGCGGCCTGCTTGTACACTTCTATCATCACGGGTGTCTTCATGGTGCTGGCCGCATGAAAACTTTCCTGCGCGTTTAACAACAGTGTTTCTCCGGTACCCACATTACGGAAGGCCATCGCAAAAAAACCGCTGTTCCTGCCGAGTTCTGTTTTGATATTATCCAGCAGTGCCTCCTGGCCCTGAGAAAGGTTGCTCATAGAGAGAAATAATAGGAGTATGAGATGATGCTTCATGGCGTTGTAAGATAGGGAATTTTGAAAGGGCGGGGGCAGAGAGCTGCGAGCTAAACCCAAAACATAAAAGCCCGCCGCTGGTAGCTCGTAGCTCACAGCTATCTTCGCAGTATCTTCTACAAAAGCAAATCTCATCCAAATGCCGGAACTCCGACTATTCATGCTGCTCCTGGGATGCAAACCGCCGGGGCGATATACGGAACAGCACGATATTTTTTTTGGGATTGCGGGTTCACTGAAAGAACTTGTTCCGGCAATCATACGCTTCTGGCCCGAGGCACCTAAGATACATATTGATGCATGGCGGGAAGTAACGGAAGTGAATGGGTATGCCATTACCGTGATACCGAAAGAAACGGCGCCTGCCCCGGCGCCTAAATTGTTTTTTTTAAACCTGGGCGGGTATAAAGCGCAGGAGTTTGAAGAATACCATTATAAAATGCTATGCGTAGCCAGCAACAAAGCGGAAGCCATACTCGAGGCCCGGCAGAGCGCGTTCTATAAACACACGGGGTTTACCGGAGCAAGCTCGCATATCGATGATAAATATGGTGTGGATGTAGACGACCTGTATGAAATAGCAGACATTCTCCCCTCAGCCGACAAACAGAAATTTTCAATCGCCATTGCACCACAACGAACAACCCTATCGCCTGATAAATGGCACCTGGGCTATACTAAGCTAAGCAGCCTTGTGGATGGGGTAAAATAGCCCTGGCTATTTATAGCCGTTCTCCATACCGGAATAGCCATCCTGGTAATTTTTCAGGTAGTTGCGCAGCAGGGTTTGGTTGCGCTGGTCCTCATAATACCTTGCCTTATCATTGAGGTTGCGGTTGGTGTTGATACGAAACAATCTATAAACGGGGCAGTTTCCTCTGAAACTGGTTACCACCAAAGCAAACGCAAATAAAAATAATCCCAATGCCAACGGGCCCGACACGGCACTGGAAAAAACCAGTAACGCAATGGTGATGGCGATGGTAACCCTGATGGTCTTATCGGTTAGCCCTAAATTGTTTCTCATAGTCAACTATTTATTACACTTCAAATGGATCGGGGATTTTGCAAGTATGAAGGTGTGACAGATATGCCGTACCCGCGTTACAAAAAAGCAGAAAAAAATTACATGATTCTCACTTTTTGAAACTGTATAATGTGTGTGGGACCTAACCATGGAACATTGGTAAATCAGGGGAAATAAAAAATGTGGCCATGGATTTCTCCAGGGCCACATTTTACATTTGTATGCTCTAACCTTTCCTGTTAATTATATATCGTGAACTCCACCCGCCTGTTCTTTTGCCTGCCTGCATTGGTGGCATTGGTTGCGATGGGTTGTGATTCACCATATCCGGTAGCTTCTATACGTGAGCCATTGGCACCCTGGGAAACCAGGTAGTTACGCACAGACTCTGCCCTGCTTTTGGATAGTCGCAAATTTGCAGCGTCGGAGCCTACATTATCGGTATGGCCCGCCAGTTTAAGGCTGATGCCTTTTTTTACCAGCAGGTCAGCTACCCTGTTCAGGTAAGGGAACGAACGCGGCCTGATGGTGGATTTGGCAAAATCAAACTCGAGGTTACGGAAAGCTTCGCTAACGATCTCCCTGTCTTCTTCCGTAATGATATAGGTTGTGGTTTGCTGTATCACGGTATCTTTCACCGCAGCAGCCGGCACAGGTAACGGGCATCCCGCTCCATCCACTTTTACGCCGGTTGGTGTGCCCGGACATTTATCAAAATAATCGCTTACACCGTCTCCGTCTGAATCCATTTTCATCCGGTTCAGCTCATCACGTAAAGCATTGAGCTCAGCCTGGCGCTGGCGGTTTCTTTCCTCGCCGGCAGCGAGTGTTGCACGCAATGCGGCATCTGTCCGGTCAACAATGTTTTGTGACAATTGGGCAGGTGCATTGTGTTTGGCCAGTTGCGGTTTTGAAGGATTACCCAGCGCAAATTCAAGACCGATATGGCCATAGGAAAATTTATCATTCATGATAGGCTCCTTAAAATAACCATCCAGGTCGTCCCCGTCAACAAAGCCCATGGTATAACCCAGGTCGAGGTTGATGCCGGATGCGATGTTAGCCCTCACGCCCAGTCCTACCGGCATAAAGAAACTATTCTGCTTGTTTCCACCATTATAATTAACCGTTGTACCGGCAGCAGTTACCAATGTAGGTTTAAAATTTATGTTACCACCTCCCACTGAAATATAGGGTTGCACATGGGTATGCAACTGTGTCCAGTTGATATTGCCCAAGGTAACCACAGCGCTTACGCTGGCTGCCCAGTTGATCTGTGTTTCAAAAGACTTATAAGGACTGATGGGTGGTGCGCCGGCCCAGAGTTTTGTGTTGTCTGCTTTTAATGTGCCGCGCAGAAAATCTCCCTGCAAGCCAAACCCATGCGAAAACTGCTTCTTTATATAGAAACCGTAACCAAGGGAAGTTTTCCAGTTGGAAAAATCATTTCGTCCGCCAAAAGCAGAGAAAGGCGCAATGCCGCCCGCGTGTAATCCGATGGACCAGGTACGAAACCCGTCGGTACCTGCAAACAACGCAGGCGCAACCATGGTGTTTGATGTTGTTACTACTGTGTCCTGGCCAATACTTGCCGAAACCATCAGGAACGCTGCCGAAAAAACGCAGGCCCTTTTCAATAAACTGTTTTTCATAAATTCTTTTTAGCTGATCTGTTCTTCTAAGATGATTAATACAGCACAAAGATGCCTGCATAAGAATGCGCATTCCTTACATCATTGTTCAAATAAATTACATCATTCACACATTCGGGGGAATGAACAGCTAAAAAGTGGGGCATAAAATGACCACAAAAAATAAAGCCGGAATACGGATGCTATAAAGGTTTTCGTCCCTGTATCACACGCAACAGTATTACAATGATCGCAATGACCAGCAATAAATGCAGGATACCACCTGTTCCATAACCAACAAAACCAATGGCCCAGATAATGATAAGGATGACCGCGATGACATACAATAAGTTGCCCATAAAAAGTATTTTAATGAGGCATAAAGCTATTTGCAACACGCGGAGTTTGCATTACATCATTTGCCTATTATTTTACATTATTCTCACTTCTACCCACATGAATTAGTCTTCTGCAGGAAAGACAAGGTTTACCGCTGCGGGCAATATTTTTGCGCGAACCAGCGTGAGTTTACCCCTGTATTCGCCATCCACCTGGAAATACGCCCTTCTCCTGATAGAGATGCTTACCTCATCGGTACGCAGTATTTCTATTTTGCGTGGATCGAATGGTTTATGCGTGATCATCATTTTCAACAGTTCCCAAACGGATAATTCCTTCACGATAACTACTTCAAATTTTCCATCGCCGATATCACCGTCGGGATTGATGATAGCGCCGGTTCCGTATGTGCGCGAATTGGCCAGCACGATCATAAAAGCATACCGTGTAAGCTTCTCTCCATTGATCTGTATTTCGGTTTTGATAAGCTGTCGCTGCCAGAGTACACGCAGTATGGCTTTTGCATACCCCCATTTGCCTCTTACGCCTCCCATTGCATAGTACTTTACTACTTTGGCATTAAGCCCCATGTCACTTAGATGGATGCAGATCTCACGGTCGTTAATTTTAATCAGGTCGGTTTTACGCACGATACCTTTCATGGCCACTTCCAGGGCATCATTCAAGCCTGAAGGGAGTTTCATTTCCGCTGCCAGCCCGTTTGCTGAACCGGCCGGCACGATACCAAGGGGTATATCAGTGCCCACCATCTGTTCCGCAGCCAGTTTGATGGTACCGTCACCACCTACCGCGATTACTTTGTCGGGCTGCCATGCTTTAATCTTATCATAAACAGTTAAAGCATCATTCTTTCCGGTGAGCAGCACGATACCTAATTGGTGAGCACTATCTTTGAAATATTGCCTGATACCGGCTTCCCAATCTGTATTTTCATTTGCGCCGGATACCGGGTTGATCACAAATAGTAATTTTGTTGACTCTTGGTTATGCTCCATTGGCGCCAGGCGTTATTTTTTGAATTATATATGCAAACTACAAAAAGCGGACCGTCAGGAAATATTATCACTACCCGCAGACCCGGCTTCATTGAAAAAATATGGCGCGGGATCGGTTTTACGCACAAAGCATCCCTCAAACTGTATATGGGGTATGGCCATGAGCAACACCTGGTAATGTATGGGCATGCACTTGGTTTTGCCCCACTTCCCCGTAAAACATTTTCCAAATTCTTCCTGATCAACCTGCTCGCGCTTGTGAAAATGTTCATCGTAAAACCCACCAAAGGACGCAAAGTGACGCTAACCTGGGAAAACAAAACAATGGAGACAATCTCAGACACAGATGGCTTTATCCGTTTTACCTGGCAATCAGATACACCTCCTGCATTTGGCTGGCATGAGGTTAAGGCTGAGATGCGCAACAGGAACGGGAAACTGGTAGCCACTGCATCCGGATCGGTGGTGGTGCCACATTCTACCCAGTATGCATTTATTTCTGATATTGACGACACCTTTCTTATATCTCACTCATCCAATATGCGAAAGCGGTTGTCATTACTGGTAACTCGCAATGCCCATACACGCAAACCTTTTGAAGGTGTGGTAAGACATTACCAGTTACTTGCACAGGCGCACACCAAACTGAATGAGCCCAATCCCTTTTTTTACGTGTCAAGCAGTGAATGGAACCTTTACGATTATATCATGGAATTCATTGCCGTAAATGGTTTGCCAAAAGGCGTGTTATTGCTCAATACGATGAAAACATTTACGGGCCTGCTAACTACGGGTAAGCATGGCCATGGTACCAAATTCACGCGGATCGTTCGTGTACTGGAAGCTTTCCCTATACAGAAATTTATTTTGCTGGGTGATAGCTCGCAGCAGGACCCTGTTATCTACAAATCCATCGTAGAACATTTTCCGGGAAGGATCAAAGCCGTATACATCCGTGACATTTATAAAAAGAACAGCCATCATGTGCAGGAGGTGTTACGAAAACTGGAGGAGACCGGTATCCCCTGCTGCTTCTTTAAACACAGTGAAGAAGCGATTGCGCATTCGCGCCGGATTGGACTCATCAGCTAGCGTATATCTCGCTGATTCTTCCTGCACATACTAAAACAGAACCGGGTAAGTTATTATTTAGACCGGTCCGTTTCATCCGTATCCGCACCTGAAAATGATGCGCCAATTGCGTTCATCAGGCTGGAAACGGGGCCCTCCATTTTATGGGTACGGTCATCCAGGGTGGAATCAGCCAGCAGCTCACCAACCTGCAGGTCGGGAGGCAGGTAAACCAATATTTCGGTTTTTGCATCAGCAAGTAACCCCTGTACATCAGCAATGTCCGCGGTTGCAGGCAGTTTTTCACGAATGATGCGGATAGCTTCCTGGGTTATTTTATTCATGGCATCCGCCACTTCCCCGAACGAATGACCCGCATAGGCTGCGATCTTGCGGATGGCCGGTTCGCGATTATCAGCAAACAGACTTTGCGCCCACGGACCGGATACATCTCCATGCAAAATGCTTTCCGCACCTTCAGCAGTACTGCCATACGTGTACAAAGCTACCAGCGTTGCCGGTAATACTGCCTGGCTGAAACGGTCGGGCACGGTGGTACGGGAATCATCCAAAATGATTTTCTGTGTATTGGGATCTATTTTGCAGAGATCCGGATAACCCAGTTTCTGCTGTACTTCCTGCAAAAGGTTAATTGTCATAATGTTTTTTGGCGCATAGGATGGTAAAATTCCGATCTGGAACACTAAGCACCGTTACAAAACTTTTGTAAATAGTTACATCTTTCACACATTGATCATCCCTCCCGAACTATCTGGCATGCTTTTTATAACTTTTTGAGCGGAAAGGTTTCCTTATCCCTCAAACTATGTACATGAAAAAATTATTCGCTATTGTTATGGTCGCATCCACCATGGGCCTGAGTGGCTGCAGCACCCTGCGAAACCTGGGTGATTTTCTTTCAGAGGCTGATGCCGCCAATGCGATCAAAGAAGCACTCATTATAGGCAGTAATTTCGGCTCCAATTCCCTGGGTCAACAGGGTTCTTTTGGCAGGGATATACTGCTGAACGCTGTACTGCCACAGGAGGCTACGCGCATCATCAATGCATTGGACCGGCTGGGACTCGCTCCTGAACTGAACCGTTTTACCAGCACACTGGATATAGCTGCCACGGATGCGGTTAAACGATCTGCACCCATTTTCGTTAACAGTATAAGGCGCATGTCCATTATGGACGCCATAGGTATTGTTAAGAACGGCGGCACATCCGCTACCGATTACCTGCGACGCAGTATTGGTGATACATTGCGCGGGGCGGTAAGACCTGTAATGCGCAACGCTCTAAATGAATACAATATTGAAAATGCCTGGGATAAACTCATTGGCCCGGCCAAAGTGTTGTTGGGAAGCAGGGCGGGTATGGCACTCAATCTCGATAACGTGTTAACCGTGCTCCTTACCAATGAAATGTTCAAACGCATAGAGCAACAGGAAATAGCCATCCGTACCGACTCACGCGCAAGAACCACCAACACTTTGCAACGTGTTTTTGGCAGGGATTGGTCACAGGTGAGATAAGCAGGAGGTGAATGACGAATAGGGAATGATGAACAGGGAATGGTTAAGTGGAATTTCAGGTAGTGGTTAGGGGGCCGGAATCGTGAATCGTGAAACAGGGTGTTTAGAGGTGTGTATGTCCCCAACGCATGTTGCACGTGTCACGATTCAGGCCCTGGAACCAAAAAAGGTAAAAAAATCGAAGTACGAAGTACGAATGGAAAATCGTTTCCCACGTACTTCGTATTTTTTTTTAGTTTTCTGCGAAAGTGGTTTTGTTGAATTCTATACGGAAGCCCCCTGATTTTTTGATGATCTTGCCTGACCAACCCTTATTCATAAAAAGTCCGGACAGCCACTCAATACTGGCGGTCTGCGCATGGAAAGCATACTTACCCGTTTCATAATCCGTACCGTCTGAGCTAAACGCCACTTTATAGATTCCATCAGCGAGTAACACTATATGCCCAAGGTAAACGGTGGGTATGCCTGAATAAAGGTCGTACCTGCCGAGTAAGGCTTTGATCTCTTCAGCAGTGGCGGTAGTTGAATTGACCGCAGCATTCAACCGCAAGGGCCGGATATTCACCTGTGTTACCTGCGAGATTTTAGTATTACTGCGACCGTCTTTCATCGCAACGGAAAGCACCTCAAAAGTATTGGGTTTGCCTGCAACGGGTTTGAGCAGTTGTACCTCCTGCCATTCCTTATTAATAAGCGCTTCCACCCTGTCGCCCGCTTTAAAAGCCTGTGAAAATCCTGCCTGCCAAATGAGCAGCAAAACAATTCCGGTGGCCAGTAGTTTTCCTTTACACATAATCATGGTTTTTAGTATTCATGTTGTCAGATGAAAATGTTTTTTGCTACTGCTGAATCTTCCGGTAGCAACATTTCCAATACCTAACCAAACAAAAACAGCTCATCATATGCCTGCAGCGTTGCCTAATAAACGAAAGTCGCTTTGATTTCCACCCTCCGGTTCATTGCACGGCCCGCAGCAGTATTGTTATCCGCGATTGGCCTCTCCAGCCCATAACCGTTGGCAGTGAATCGTGAAGCGGCCAATCCCCTGTTCACAAAATATGCTTTCACTGCGTCTGCCCTTCTCTGCGACAGTGATTTATTGTGCGCAGCACTGGCCCGGCTGTCTGTATGTCCTTCAATAACCAGCGTTGTATTAGGGTATTGCCTTAATATCTCTACTGCTTCGTTGAGCGGCTTCAACGACTTTTGCAAAATATCTGATTTGTCGGTATCAAAGAAGACCATTTTAGCAAGTTCATTCAGGCGCTTCTGAATATCGGGACAACCGTCATTTTCTTTAGGGCCCTTATTGTCGGGGCATTTGTCTTTTTTATCCACTACACCATCCCGATCCCTGTCCTTATCCTGCTCCGGTACGGGGGCCGCTATTGGCGTTAACAGCACAGGTGTAAGTTCTACATCCCTTTTCGGTTCCGCGGGTGCGGGTATCTTAACTGATTCATCCGTAAAACCGTTCCTGGTTACATACAACGCATATTCTCTGCCCGGCCGGGCGGGAAACTGGAAATTACCTGTGAGCCCTGTCACAATGGAATCAATTACCACGGATTTACCCTCCTCAATTACAGAGACAATCAATTTGGCCCTGTCCAGTCTACGCATATTGGATTTATTGAAAACCGTTCCCTTCATATTCATAATGAAAGGGGACTCTGTAAATGTATAAATGTCATCACTGCCCAATCGGTTGCTGGTGAAGAAACCTTTTGAACCTGACCCGTTGTAAATAATTCCGAAATCATCAAAAGAAGTGTTGATGGGATAACCCAAATTCATAACTTTTTTCCAGTTACCCTTGCTATCCGCTGTTGCTTTGTATACATCCAGTCCGCCCAGCCCCGCCAGTCCATCGGAACTATAATACAATGCGTCTTTGGCGACCGTTGGGAACAATTCATCGCCCGCAGTGTTAACAGTTTCGCCCAGGTTGAATGCGGTTGCCTTCTCAGTTTCAGTAGAAAGGTTTACATAATAGAGATCACTTCCGCCTAAGCCATTGGGTTGGTTGCTGCAGAAATACAAACGCTGTCCATCCTCGCTGAGCGCAGGATGATAAAAATCATAGGCAGGTAACACAAAAGGCATAATGCGGATATTGGTCCATACCCCCTGCGCAAAACTGGCCTCGCATATCTCGAGGTTGAACCGCCCATCGTGCGGTTTTTTACTATTGCGCGTAAAATAAACTGTGTTGCCGTTTTTACTAAAGCATAAGGGTCCGTAGTTATACCGCGTAGTGAGGTCATCGCTGAACTTTGCCAGGCGATGGATATCTCCGGAATAAGCACCACGGATACTGCTTACGTTGATAATGTCGTTGTCGTTGCTGGTTCTGTCTGTATAATCGTCATTTGCTTTTATCGATGCATTCAGTTTATAGGATGCACGTCCCGGCAGCGAATCCACAATGTATAGCTCCGCGGTATCTTTTACCCAGTAGATATTGGCATAGGGTAAACCATCCCAGCCAAACTCACGCTCCGATACACGTTTGGCATAGCGGTTGGAAACGAAAACCATTCCGCTCTGGAAAAACTGCGGACTGAAATCCTGCTGCCGGGTGTTAAGCTTAAGCAGGTGAATGGAATAATCGAGAGAGTCGCGCAGGAAGGGTATGGTATTGGAAAAACCCTTCCATCTTTCAGAAATCATTTTGTCGGAGCGTAGGGGCACGGCCGTCATGAGTTGCCTGTATACAGTAGCCGCCTGGCCATACATGCCATGCGTAGCGGATAACTCTGCGAGGCGTTGTTGTGTGATGAACAGTGGTGGGTACCTGCTTTCATACTGCCGGTAATACACGGTGGCCGAATCATAGTTTTTTATCCGCCAGTAACATTCGGCCAGGTGAAGTAATGCGATTGAATCATTGGTGCGTCCGTTTTTCAGCGAAGCATGGTAAAAAGGGATCGCATACATATAGCGTTGATCGTTGAACTGCTTTTCGGCAGTTCTGAAATATGCGGGTTGCCTTTTAACCATACTGCCCTGTGCCACACCAGAACCCTGTGAACAAATAAGGAAAACCAGGAAATATAAAATACTTTTTTTCATTACAACATGTTGTGATCAGAAATATCTTGGTGATGCGATCTTTCCATTGGCGCTGCCGAATTCCATTCGCAACATCAATTCATGTGTTCCGCTATTCAGGTTGCCGAGGCTCGTGAAAGTTCTGTCGTAGGCATACCCAAATCGAAACTGTTTATTCATCTGCAATTCTATCATACCCACAATCGCATCGCCGGTGCGATAGGAAAAACCCAGGGCCAATGTATTCTGTATCCAGAGATTGGCATTGAAATCATATTCAAGAGGCGCGCCGCTTACAGCTTTGAGTAAGGCGGAAGGCTTCAGCACAAGGTCCTGGCTCAATGGCATTACAAAACCCGCGGCAAGAAAATAATGCATATCGCGGCCGGTGGCAGACATAACATCTGCGGTATTGTCTTTACTGATCTTGGTTTGCAGCAATGCCGGGGTTGAAAGGCCTATATAAAATTTATCGGAGTTGTAATAAACACCTGCCGCCGCAGAAGGCAAAAAGCCACTGATGTTCTGGTTGAACGATGGGTCGTT
Organism: Chitinophagaceae bacterium; assembly: GCA_031424835.1. Classification (GTDB taxonomy): domain Bacteria; phylum Bacteroidota; class Bacteroidia; order Chitinophagales; family Chitinophagaceae; genus Sediminibacterium. The sequence continues at coordinate 4,455 of JANPIE010000071.1, read as the reverse complement.
TGGCTGGAAGGTACGTACCTCAGAAAAGTTAGCGCGGTAATTCAATACACCAGCCTGCAGTCCCAGGCTAAGTGTACCTGAATTGGTAAGTTGAATACGGAAAGCATAGGAAGCGTTGAAACCGGTAGATCTTTCTATCCCCAGCCGGTCATCAAACAACTGCAAACCCAGGCCTACTTTTTTTTCCTTAAAAGGCATATCCACGGAAAAAGAAGCTGTCTGGGGGGCACCGGGAATATTTACCCATTGGTTTCTGTACAGCGCGGTGGCACTTACCACACCACGGCTGCCGGCGTAGGCAGGGTTGATATTAAGCATATTGAACATGTACTGCGAGTACATGGGATGCTGCTGTGCGTAAGAAGTTCCGGAAGCCATGAGCACAAGGATCAGCACTATATACCTTACATTCATCAACAATGCACGCATGAGTTAGTTTTCGTTTTATTCAATAACACATTTTCTATTCAGCAAACGTATAGCTTATCGTTTCAACGTAATAAAGCCGGCAAACTTCTTGACAGAACCATTGGATTTGTCGGTTGCCAAAACGATATAGTAATACGTTCCATCAGGCAAATCTTCACCAAGTATACGATTCGGCTGGTTTCCTTTTCCGTCAAATTCATTTTTATATTCTCCGGAACGGAACACAAGGTTTCCCCACCGGTTAAACACTTCCAGGTTAATAGAGACATTGTAAGGCTTGGTGATAACGAATACATCATTCACACCATCACGGTTTGGTGAGAAGCCTGAAGGAATGAAAATATCTACCAGCGGAATAAAGAACTTGGTTGGCGCCCTGAAGGTTAAGCCATTTCCCGCACTTGGGTCATTTGATGTTACCTTGAATACTCCGTGCGGCGACTTAGCGGTTTTTTCAGCCTGGTTGTTCAGAATGCCGGAGAAGCCATTAGCAAACAGCTTCACGGTTACGGTAACAGAATCGGTTTGCTGTGCAGGGAGCTGGCTTCCGCTGGCGAGCAGGTCTATTTGTGTATTTCCGTTGTAGAGGCTGTTCGATACCAGCTTTCCGCTTGCCTGTATACTTACCACTTCGAACGAAGAAGTTGTTGGGAAAACTTTGCTTAGGTCGTCTTTGATTCTCACACTATCCAGCAGCTCATTGCGCAAATTGGTAGCAAGGATGTTAAAGCTTAACAGGAAGCTGCCATCGGCCTGCAATACCGGCGCTTTGGACAGTGTTTTTTGGAGGTCAGCCACTTTATCGATCATGGTCACTGTATAGGGAACCAGTGCGCTCTCATAACCGTTTAATGTTTGGCTAACATAATAAGTATAAACACCTACCAGACCCGGCAGCACCGGTACAGGGATGATAGTACCTCCGCTGGAGAGAATATAATAATTCAATGTTGCGCCTGTCATACCCGTAACCTGCACACCAGAATTATTCGGATTGGAAATAGCACCTATTATGTAGATCGCATTTATTGTTACGGGCGGAGGGGGACGCACACCTACAGGATCAGATACGGCAGTACAGCCATTTGCATCTGTTGTGGTAACACTATAGTTGCCCGGTATTGTTATGTTTACGCTCCTGGTGGTTGCAGCATTTGACCAGAGGTAACTGGTTGCGACCGTGGAAGTAAGGGTCACTGACCCATTGGTGGGCAGTGATGAAACTCCGGCAGGTGTTATTAAAGGTTTGGTAACGGTATTAATTTGTATCAATACCGAATTACTGAAACCAACCTGGTTATCCGAGATCACTTTGCGGCGGAGGTAAATGGTGCCGGTGAAGGTTCCACTCACATATACGCTATCCGTTGCCTGCGCGATATCTGTAAATAAAACGTTATCGGTGGAAGATTGCCACTGAAACTCGTAAGGGCCCGAACCGCCGGTAACTCCGGCAGTTGGTATTACGCGTACACCTGATGCGCTGGCACAATACGCATTTGAAAGAACAGTGGAGCGCAATGGCGGGTTGATATTGATACCAACAGGAGGTACCACCAATGGCGGTATCGGCAGATTGAGTACTATCAATGTAAGTACTTTCTCTGTAGGGAGTTTATTCCCGTCAGGGTCAGGATTGGTTCCATCGGTTGACAGATCCCTGTAGCTGAGATTCAGCTCTGCATAAGTGCCTTCCCCGATCGCCTGCAGCCTGTACAAGGAACTTAGCTGGTTGGGTGTAATGCTGATTGTAAACTGCAGTGTGCCTTCCAGGTTGTAACCCAATTCACTGTTGGGCGAAAGCATGTTGGTATCGGTGATTGCATTGAATGATGTATTCGGTATTAGCGTACCCGTTGCGGTGATACCCCCTACCAAGGTAAATGTGGAAGGAGCACCGATCATGCGGCCCAGGTTTTGAAAGAGCTTCACATTCTGCAGGTTAACGTTTCCGTAATTGCGGAGTTTGTAAGTAAGCAACACATTGTAGGTGCCATTACCATTGTTAACGGGCGTACCTGCCGTCAAAGAAACTCCGATTACGGGATTGGGTATGAGGTTTATGACCGTTGGTAACGGATCTCCCTGTTTGGTAATATCAGGGTGTGCCGCAGTGTTCTCATTATCATTGGAAAGGCTGGTGGCCAGGGCAGCGCCTTCCTGGGTATGGCCGGTACCCAGCGCCACAGCCTGCATCACAAAGGGTTCGTAATAACCATTGGGTTTTATGTGCAGGTACAGGAACATAAATCCATCTACGCCAACGGGCAGTTGCGAGCTCGGTCCGAACATGAATACACTATGCTCTTCTTCGGCTGCTTCATTTTCTTCCATGCCGGTGAGCTGTTCGGAATTGGCATAAACTTCCACTGCGTTGTCGATGGTACTGCTGCTGTTTTCCGGAGATAGTATGCCCTGTGGTTCACCTCCTCCGTGCACGGCTATGGTTGCGGGCAGCCTGTTATCCCGCGAATGGATGCGGGCGAAAAGGTCATTGAACTGAATGCCATCATATTTGGGGTTCTGCACCACCGTTCTTCCATTTACACGAACACTATCCAGTACATAGGTAACGGGGCTTGGGAACACATCTTTCAAATTCAGTTTTACCTGCACATCCGCCAGGTCAAGGTCGCCGATATTTTTTACATGTACGGAGAGACGTGTTCGCCATGTGCTGTCTTTTTCGAGCACAGGTGCATCTGACCTAAGTGTTACAATGATCCTAGGTGCCAGTACGATGATGGTTGCAGTATCGCGGTTAAAATGATCATTACGGCGTTCACCATTTGCATCAATAATAGATACCAATGTATATAATGTTGTGGATGGAATCAATGCAACGCCCACGGGTTTGCCGCTTAACACATTGGAGAGTGTATCATTCTTAGTGCTTTTGGCAGAACGGTAAATCACCGTAAAGGGACCAGTACCCGCCGTAAAGGTAAAAGTAAGTTTAGGTGTTTCCGTGGCCAGGATAGGTCCGTTGCCTTTGATACCACCCTGCGGACCGGTAAAAGTTACTTTTGGTTTTTTAACGATGGGGATGCCACCTACGGTTCCGCAAAGTTCAAGGTCATTAGCGGAAGAAGTGAGCTGCGCTGTATAGGTACCATCATTATGATCGGTTACTTTACCGAACGATGCGGAAGAAATATTGCTGCACAAAGTTGCTACCCCTCCGCTGCAGGTGATCGCTTTGCCGCTGACATCAATCAGTTGGATTTTAATGAGCATGGTACTGGTAAGGTTACCCGATGCAACGGTTGGCGTTGCTGTAATCGTTACTTCTGCATAGTCGATGACGGTTACCGAAAAAGCAGAAGAAGCTACGGCGGCACAGGTTCCGTTAGAGGCTGTAACGCTGATTACGCCTGCAGTTACGCCCGCTTTTACCTGGATACTGTTAGTGGTGGAGGTACCGGTCCATCCCGATGGTAACGACCATTTATAGCTGGTGGCATTGGCCACTGGGGTTACCAGGAATGTACCCACACTATCGCGTGCAAGCGCGCAGGGTCCCGCAATTGGCCCCACTACCGGAAGCGGTGTAACCGTAACGGTAACGGGTGCACTGGTAACCGATGCGCAGGTGCCAAGCTGCACTACTGCACGGTATTGCGTGGTAGTTGTAAGGTTGCTGAATGAAACAGTGCCCGTGGTGTTATTGATAGTGGTAGTGCCGGAAAAATTATTGACTGACGATTCCCACCTGAGAACTGTACCGGTATTTCCCGAAAGTGTAAGGCTTCCACTGTTTACGCCGGAACAAACTGAAATTCCGCCTCCGCTGATCGTTCCTGATACACTGATCTGAACGGTAGCTTTCACCGTATTGCTATACACCACAGCATCTACTGAGGTTTTACTGCCCCTGCGGTAGTAAGTTGTTTGCGTAAGTGTTCCGGGAGTATATGAGCTGGAAGTAGCGCCGCTGATATCAGTGAAGACACTGTTATCCGTACTAACCTGCCATTGGTATGAAATGGAACCTGTGCCACCGCTGGCATTTGTAATTGAGGTAAA